>NZ_JBFBEZ010000015.1:0-179197 GCF_040701725.1 Streptomyces sp. NPDC093109 | reverse complement strand
CCAGCGCGGCGCTTCCATCGTCGGCTGATCCGGGCCCCCCAGCGCCCCGCCCCCCGGATACGCCCGCGCGCCCCGCCGGCCAACGGGCCGCCGCCGGCGCGCGCGCAGTCTGCCGGTACGGTCAGAGCTGGCCGGAGGCGGAGATGGTGATCTTGGCGCTGGTCGCGCCGGAGCCCGAGCCGTAGCCCTCGATCTTCTTGACGAGGGCCATGCTCTCCTCGTCCGCGACCTCACCGAACACGACGTGCTTGTTGTCGAGCCAGCCGGTCACGATGGTCGTGATGAAGAACTGCGAGCCGTTGGTGTTCCGGCCCGCGTTGGCCATCGAGAGCTGGCCCGGCTTGGTGTGCTTGAGCGTGAAGTTCTCGTCGGCGAACTTCTCGCCGTAGATGCTCTTGCCGCCCGTGCCGTTGCCGGCGGTGAAGTCGCCGCCCTGGAGCATGAAGTCCGGGATGACCCGGTGGAAGGAGGACCCGGCGTAGCCGAAGCCCTTCTCGCCGGTGGCGAGGGCGCGGAAGTTCTCGGCCGTCTTGGGCACGACGTCGTCGAACAGGTTGAAGTTGATCCGTCCGGCGGGGACGTCGTCAATGGTGATGTCGAAGTAGACCTTAATCGTCATGTCACCATCCTGACATCTGCGCCTCCCGCCGCGCGTACACCCCCCTCGTCCCGCGCCTGTCACCGCGCGCCGCACGGCCCCCACGCCACTTGAACATGTTCAAAAAGAGGTCTACAGTCCAGGACATCAGCTTTTTGAACACGTTCAAAGGGAGTGTGGGGGATGGACCTCACTGTTGTCGCGTATGTGATCTACCTGCTGATCAGCGTCGCGCTCACCGTGTGGGTGGCCCGGACGCTGAGCAGCAACGGACGGATCTTCCTCGCCGATGTGCTCAAGGGCGACGAGAAGCTCGCGGACGCCGTCAACCATCTGCTGGTGGTCGGCTTCTACCTGGTCAACCTCGGCTTCGTCACGCTGTACCTGAAGGCCGCCGACACCGTGACGACCGCGCGCGGGCTGTTCGAGGCGCTCTCGGTAAAGCTCGGGGTCGTCCTGCTCGTCCTCGGCGTCATGCACCTGGGCAATGTGTACGTACTCAACAAGATGCGCCGGCGCGGGCTCCTGGAGCGCCACCAGACCCCGCCGGTACCGCCGCAGGCGTGGACCACGCCGGCCCCCGGGATGTGAGCCCGATGGCCGCCGAACCCCTGCGGAGCCTGCCCCGGGACCTCATGCCCGCGGTACGGACGCCCGCCGCCCGGCCCCGGGCCAGGACGCAGACCGGGACACCGGCCCGGACACAGGCCCGGACGGCCGGCAGGCCCGTCCCGCACCCGCGGCCCGTCCTGCGGCTGACCGTGCTGTACGACCCGGACTGCCCGCTCTGCGCCCACGTACGGGAGTGGCTCGGCCGGCAGCCCCAGCTCGTCCCGCTCGGCTTCGTACCGGCCGCTTCGCCGGAGGCGCGGCGGCGCTATCCCGACCTCGACCACGCCTCCACGCTCAAGGAGATCACCGTCGTCGGGGACGGCGGCCAGGTCTACCGCGACACCGCCGCGTGGATCGTCTGCCTCTGGGCGCTGGCCGAACACCGGCCCCGGGCGCAGTGGCTGGCCACCCCGGCGGGCGCGCCGTTCGCCCGGGTCAGCGTGCTCGCCGCCGCGAAGTACCGCGCGCTGACGGCCGCTCCCTGCGACGACGCGTGCGAGCTGCCCGCGCCGCCGGATTAGGCTCGGGCACCGTGACGGACGAGAAGGACACGAAGCCCCTCCCGAAGAGCGAGAAGAGCGAGAAGAGCGAGAAGTCTCTTCCGAAGAGCGAGCAGACCCGCACGCTCATTCTCGAAACCGCGCTGCGGCTGTTCAAGGAGCGCGGTTACGACAAGACGACGATGCGGGCCATCGCCAAGGAGGCCGGGGTCTCCGTCGGGAACGCGTACTACTACTTCGCGTCGAAGGAACATCTCGTCCAGGGCTTCTACGACCGGATCGCCACCGAACACCGGCTGGCGATCCGGCCCGTGCTCGACCGCGAGACCGGTCTGGAGGAGCGGTTCGGCGGGGTGCTGACGGGATGGCTCGACATCGCGGAGCCGTACCACGGGTTCGCCGCGCAGTTCTTCAAGAACGCGGCGGATCCCGACAGTCCGCTCAGCCCCTTCTCCCCCGAGTCGGAGCCGACCCGCGAGGCGGCGATCGCGGTCCACCGCGAGGTGCTGGCCGGCTCCCGGACGAAGATCCCGAAGGAGCTGGCCGACACGCTCCCCGAGGTGCTGTGGCTGGCCCAGATGGGGCTGGTCCTGTACTGGGTGTACGACCGCTCGCCGCACAGCGCGCGCACCCGCCGGCTCGCCCTGCGCGGCGCCCGGCTGACCGCCAGGACGATCGCGCTCTCGCGCTTCCGGGTGCTGCGTCCGGTCGTACGCGAAGTGCACGACCTGTTCACGGAGTTCCTGCCGGGGATGGCCGAGACGGCCGCGGCGCGGGCCGGCAGGAACTCCTGAATCGTCGGCTCGTACGCGGGCTCAGGCCCCGCGCGAGGCGAGTTGTACGACGGTGATGTCCGAGGGCGCGCCGACGCGTACGGGCGGCCCCCAGGCGCCGGCCCCGCGCGAGACGTAGAGCTGGGTGTCCTCGTACCGTTCCAGGCCCGCGACGGTGGGGTTGGCGAGTTCGGCGATGAAGTTGCCGGGCCAGAGCTGGCCGCCGTGGGTGTGGCCGGAGAGCTGGAGGTCGACGCCGTGGCGGACGGCGTCGTGGATGACCACGGGCTGGTGGGCGAGGAGTACGGACGCCCTGGCAGGGTCGCGGTCGCCGAGTGCCTTGACGAAGTCGGGTCCTGATCCCTCGCTCTCGCCCGCGATGTCGTTGACCCCGGCGAGGTCGAAGCCCTCGATCTCGACGCGTTCGTTCTCCAGGGGCCGCAGGCCCAGTTCGCGTACGTGGTCGACCCACTCGGCCGCGCCGGAGATGTACTCGTGGTTGCCGGTGACGAAGAACGCCCCGTGCGGCGCTTCGAGGCCGGCGAGCGGCTCGGCGGCCGGGCCCAGGTTCTTGACGGTGCCGTCGACCAGGTCCCCGACGACGGCGATCAGGTCGGGCTTGGTCGAGTTGATCGTGTCGACGATGCGCTGGGAGTGCGCGCGGCCCAGGATCGGGCTGAGGTGGATGTCGCTGACGACGGCGATACGGAACCCGTGCGCGGCGCGCGACAGCTTGGCCAGCGGCACGGTGACGCGCTTGACGCGCGGGCCGCGCAGCACGCCGTACGTGCCGTAGCCGACCGTGGCGAGCGCGGCGGTCGCGGCGGCGCCGCCGACGACGCGGGAGACGAAGAGCCGCCGGGAGGGCGCGAGTACGGACGCGGGCGGCTCCGGCTCGGGCGCGGGCTCCGGCGACGCGGGCGCGGCCTCCGAGGACGCCGGCGCGGGCGCGGGAGGCGACGCGGGCACGGTCACCGGGGCGGGCTCGTCCGCCGGTACCGACTCCGTCGCCCCGTCCGGCTCGCTCTTCGCGCGCCGCTGCGGCAACATCCTGAACAGGGGCCGTACGGCCTCCCCGACCAGCAGTGCCAGCAGCAGATACATCAGCACCGCCAGCCACAGATAGCCGGGCCAGGCCACTATCTGCTGCACCCGGAAGGGCGCCCACCCACGCGCGCTGAGCGCCACGACGGAGAGTAAGGGCAGCGCCACCGCGGCGACCGTACCCGCCTTACGGGCGAGGCCGCCCGGTGACGTGGTGTCGCGTACGAGACGCCGCCACAGATACCAGTGCGCCCCGGCGAGCAGCGCGACCGCCGCGAGTACCAGCAGAACGACGACGACCACCACGGACGAGCCCCTCAATCCTCTTGATCTTTGTTGTGCTCACGGAACGCGCGTACACCCCGGAACCCGATGACGCCAATGGCCGTCCCCAGAAGAAAGGACACGATGGCGAGGGTCAGATGCACCCAGAAGTACGCCGTCGGATCACCGGCGTCGTCGAAGGCGAGTCCGCTGCCGTCCTGCCACAGGTTCTTGATGAAAGTGACCCAGATGAACCAGCTCCACACCCCGAACACGAGCAGGAACCAGGACACGGGGCGGCTGAGCTTCATGGAGTCAGTATCGCGTCCGCCGCTCGCGGGGCGGCGGCGGGGTCCCGCGGACGGGTCGTTGGGCGCGCCCTGTACCTTCACGGGCGTGCCCGCTCTGAAAAAGACCGTCCTGACGGTCCTCGCCGCCGCGCTGCTGCCCGTTCTGACCGCCGTGCCCGCCTCGGCCGCCCCCGTGCCGCTGTACGCGAGGGCCGACGGCGCCGACACGAAGCAGCCGAAGCCGCCCGCCTCGATGTCCACACTCGGCGGGGCGAAGCTGGGGCTCGCGGGTACGCAGGTGAACATGGCGGCGGGGGTGCCGGTACTGCCCAAGAAGCTCAGCGGGCGGTCGTGGATCGTCGCGGACGCGGAGCACGGCGATGTGCTGGCCTCCCACAACGCCCACTGGCGGCTGCCCCCGGCGTCGACGCTCAAGATGCTCTTCGCGGACACACTGCTGCCCCGGATGCCCAAGAGCGAGACGTACAAGGTGGCGCCGGCGGATCTGGAGGGCATCGGCTCGGGCAGCAGCATGGTGGGGATCAAGGAGGATCTGACCTACACAGTCCACGATCTGTGGCTGGGCGTGTTCCTCAAGTCCGGGAACGACGCCGTGCATGTGCTCTCCGCGATGAACGGCGGCGTCAAGAAGACCGTCCAGGACATGCAGAAGCACGCCGACAACCTCCAGGCGCTGGACACACATGTGGTCTCGCCGGACGGGTACGACGAGAAGGGCCAGGTCTCCAGCGCGTACGACCTCACCCTCTTCGCCCGCTCGGGGCTCCAGAAGAAGGACTTCCGGGAGTACGCGGCGACGGCGACGGCCAAGTTCCCCGGTGAGAAGAAGAAGGGGAAGAAGCGCGAGACCTTCGAGATCCAGAACACCAACCGGCTGCTGACGGGCGCCAACGGGGTCGCGCAGTACCAGGGCATCGCGGGCGTGAAGAACGGCAGCACCACCCACGCCGGTACGACCTTCACCGGCGTCGCCGAGCGGAACGGCAAGAAGCTGCTGGTCACCGTGATGAACCCGTCCTCCACCGAGCCGCACGCGGTGTACCAGGAGACGGCGCGGCTGCTGGACTGGGGCTTCGCGGCGGCCGGGAAGGTCGAGCCGGTCGGTGAGCTGGTGCCGCCGAAGAACGCCGTGTCGGACAGCGGCTCGCCGAGCCCCACGCCGGTGAGCGGCGAGTCGGCGCCGGCCACCGCGCCCGCCGAGGCGGTGGCGACCGCGAGCAGCGGCGGGTCGAGCGGGATGGGGATCGCGCTGGCGGTGGCGGGCGGGGTGCTGATCGCGCTGGCGGGGGCGGTGTTCCTGGTCAACCGGCGCTGGCCGCTGCCCGATCTGGTCCGTCGCCGCCCGCGTCCGTAACCGCTTCCGCCTCTTCTGTCTCTTCGACGGAAGACTCCGCGTTCCGCGTCGCCGTCCAGGCGGCGCAGAACAGCAGCAGTTTCGCCGTGAAGTTGATCCACAGCAGCAGCGCCACCGGCACCCCGAACGCGCCGTACATGCTCTTCCCCGCCACGCCCCTCATATAGCCGCCGAGCAGCAGCTTGAGCGCCTCGAAGCCGACGGCCCCGATGAGCGCGGCGACCATCAGCCGGCGGCGCGGCGGCTCGACGCGCGGCAGCAGCGTCAGCACGTACAGGAGCAGCAGGAAGTCCGCGCCGACCGCGACCACGAGCGCGGCGATCTGGAGGAGTACGCCGCCCGCGCCGCCCTCCGGGATGCCGAGCCGCTGGGCGGTCCAGCCGACGGCCGTGGAGCCGAGCCCCGAGACGCCCAGGGAGGCGAGCCCGACGGCGCCGAGGCCGAGGAGGACGAGGCCGTCCTTGCCCTTGAGGACGAGCGGGTTGCCCTGTTCGCCGTCGTCCAGTTCCCAGACGGCCCGCAGGCACTCGCGCATCGAGCCGATCCAGCCGATCCCGGTGAAGAGCAGCAGCGCCCCCGCGACCACGCCGATGGTGCCGGCGTTGGCGACGAGGGTGTTGAGGTCGAGCTGGCCGGAGATGCCGGGAACCTGCTCCTCGATGCTGTGCTGCGCCCGGTCGAGCTGATCCTTGCTGAGCAGCGCGGCCCCGACCGCGGCGCCCACCGTGATGAGCGGGAAGAGCGAGAGGAAGCTCAGGAAGGTGATCGCGGCGGCGAGCCGCGACCAGTGGACCCGGTCGAGTCTCTCGTACGAGCGCCAGGCGTGGGTCCGCATCAGCCGGGCCACGAACGGACCGATGACGGGAAGGTTTTTCAGCCAGTCCATGGCGAAGTCTCTACCCGGCGCCCTGTCCCGGCGGACACCGAACATGCGTGAGCCGCCTCACCCGTTCCGCCGCGTTCATCCAAGCGGAGCAACAAAGGCGACATTGATGACAAAGATTGAGGTATAGGGGCGATACGGTCACCTCCATGTCTGTCGACACCGCCGAGCACGGCTATTACGACGAGGACTCCGTCGTCTCCCTCACCGGCCGGGGGCGCACCTCACCCACGACCGCCCTGCTGCTGCGTCCCCGCTCGCCCGACGAGGTCGCCGCGGCCGTCCGGGGCAGCCTCGCCGGGGAGCGCGGCGCCATCGCCCGCGGGCTCGGCCGGACCTGCGGCGACGCGGCGCAGAACGCGGGCGGTGCGGTCCTCGACATGACGGGTCTTGACCGGATCCGCGCGCTCGACGTGACCGCGGGCGTCGTGGTGTGCGAGGCGGGGCTGAGCCTGCGCCGGCTGCTGGAGGTGCTGCTGCCGCTGGGCTGGTGCCTGCCGGTGACCCCTGTGTCCGGGGGGTACGGGGTGACGGTCGGCGGCGCGATCGGCGCGGACGCCGAGGGCGCGAACCATCCGGCGGCGGGGTCGTTCTCCGCCCACGTATCGGCACTTGAGCTGCTCACGGCGGACGGTGAGCGGCGGACGGCGGTGCCGGGCACCCCGCTCTTCGACGCGACGGCGGGCGGTCTCGGGCTGACCGGGGTGATCCTGTCGGCGACGCTGCGGCTGCGGCGCGTGGCGACCTCGCTGATGGTCGTCGACACGGAGCGGGCCACGGACCTCGACGACCTGTTCGCGCGGCTGACGCTGGGGGACCCGGCGGCTCCCGCCGTGCTGGCGGCGCCGGAGTGCGACAGCGCCCCGGAGTACCCGCGCGGCTACGCGGTCGCCTGGCTGGATCCGCTGGCGCGCGGGGCGGAGCTGGGGCGCGCGGTCCTCGTACGCGGGGAGCACGCGCCGCTGAGCGCCCTGCCCGCGCGGGCCAGGCGGCGCCCGCTCCTCTTCCGTCCCGGGCGCCGGGACGGCCTGTCCGCGCTCGTACCGCCGCCGGGGCTGCCGGGGCGGGCGGCGGCCGGTCTGGTCAACGGGGTCTGGTACCGGACGGCGCCCCGGCTGCGCACCGGTGAGCTGCGGCGCTTCCCGGTGTTCGGCCGGCCGCCGGGGGACGCGGTGCCCTGGCACCGGCTGCCGGGGCCCGGGCGCGGCGGCTTCGTCCGGTACCGGTTCACCGTCGGGTACGGGCGGGAGGAGACCCTGCGCCGGATCGTCGAACGGCTCGCGCTCCACGGCGGCCCGGCCTTCCCCGCCGCGCTCACCCGCTTCGGCACGGCCGGTGCCGGGTGGCTGTCGTTCCCGGCGCCCGGCTGGTCGCTCACCGTGGAGCTGCCGGCGGACCCGGCCGGTCTCGGACCGCTGCTCGACGGCCTGGACGAGGAGGTCGTGGCGGCCGGGGGCCGGGTCGCTCTGGCGCAGGACGCCCGGATCCGTCCTGAGCTGCTGGCCGCGATGTATCCGCGGCTGGCGGACTTCCGGGCGCTGCGGGCCGAGTGGGATCCGCGGTCGGTGTTCACGTCGGACCTGTCGAGACGCCTGTCCCTGTAGTCGTCGTAGTCGTCACGCCGTACTGCCCCCTTCCCCCCACCCAAGGAGCGATGAACGTGAAGGACGCCTTCGGCACCCCGCAGTCCCTGCTGATCCTCGGCGGGACGTCGGAGATCGGGCTGGCCACCGCGCGCCGGCTGATCGCCCGCCGCACCCGTACGGTCTGGCTGGCAGGCCGCCCCTCCCCCGCCCTGGAGACCGCCGCCGAGCGGCTGCGGGCGCTGGGCCCGGCCGGCGTGGACGTCCGTACCGTCGCGTTCGACGCGCTGGATCCCGGCACGCACGAGGAGGTGCTCGGGAAGGTCTTCGCTGAGGGCGACATCGACCTGGTGCTCGTCGCCTTCGGGATCCTCGGCGACCAGGCGCACGACGAGGCGGAGCCGCTCGCGGCGGTGCGGGTGGCGCAGACCAACTACACCGGCGCGGTCTCGGCGGGGCTGGTGTGCGCGGGCGCGTTGCAGTCGCAGGGGCACGGCTCGCTGGTGGTGCTGTCCTCGGTGGCCGGCGAACGGGCGCGGCGCGCCGACTTCATCTACGGATCGAGCAAGGCGGGCCTCGACGCGTTCGCGCAGGGGCTCGGGGACGCGATGCACGGCACGGGGGTGCATGTGATGGTCGTACGGCCGGGTTTCGTACGGACGCGACGGACGGCCGGGCGCCCGGAGACGGCGCCGGTCACGGTCACCGTCACGACGCCGGAGGCGGTGGCGGTGGCCATCGAGCTGGGGCTGCGGCGGCGCGCGGAGACGGTGTGGGTGCCGGGGGCGCTGCGGGCGGTGATGGCGGGGCTGCGGCATCTGCCGCGCCCACTGTTCCGCAGACTGCCGGTCTGAGGCCGGTCCGGTCCGGTCCGGTCCGGGGCTCCGGGCCCCGGACCGGCAGAACCGGGCCCTCAGGGGTCTCAGGGATGCACGGCGGGCCGGTCGGCCGGGGTGGACTGGGAGGGCAGCGACGAGGTCTCCCCGCCGCCCCCGAACGCGTACTCGTGCAGCTTCCGCCACACGAGGTCCGCGCCCTGCTCGTACAGCGCGAAGGAGGTGCAGCTCCACTGCGCCTCGTACTCGGACAGCTCCTCGTACGCCCGGTCCATCGCCTCCTCCGCGATGCCGTGCGCGACGGTCACGTGCGGGTGGTACGGGAACTGCAGCTCGCGCACGAGCGGCCCCGACGCGTCCCTGACGCGCTGCTGGAGCCAGGCGCAGGCCGAGGTGCCCTCGACGACCTGGATGAAGACGACCGGCGAGAGCGGCCGGAACGTACCGGTGCCGGAGAGGCGCATCGGGAACGGCCGGCCCGCCGCGGCGACCGTGGCGAGATGCGCCTCGATCGCGGGCAGGGCCGACGCGTCGACCTCGGTGGGCGGCAGCAGCGTGACATGGGTGGGGATGCTGTGCGCGGCGGGATCACCGAAGCCCGCACGCCGCTCCTGGACGATGCTGCCGTACGGCTCCGGGACCGCGATCGAAACGCCGAGCGTTACGGTCCCCACATCTGCTCCTCAGTAGTCCGTAGGTCGGGTCGGGTGGCTTGCTGGTACGTCGGGACGGGCGGCCTGACGGCCTGGCGGGCCGGGCGGCCTCAGTGTTTGGCGGGCAGGAAGCCGACCCGCTCGTAGGTCTGGGCGAGCGTCTCGGCGGCGACCGCGCGGGCTTTCTCCGCCCCCTCGGCCAGGAGCGCGTCCAGGGTCTCCGGGTCGTCCAGATACTCCTGTGTGCGCGCCCTGAACGGGGTGACGAAGTCGACCATGACGTCGGCCAGGTCCGTCTTCAGGGCACCGTAGCCCTTGCCCTCGTAGCCACGTTCCAGATCGGCGATGGAGGTCCCCGAGAGGGTGGAGAGGATGGTAAGGAGGTTGGAGACGCCGGGCTTCTCCGCGGGGTCGAAGCGAATCTCCGTGCCGGTGTCCGTGACCGCGCTCTTGATCTTCTTCGCGGTGGCCTTCGGCTCGTCCAGCAGGTTGATCAGGCCCTTGGGCGAGGACGCCGACTTGCTCATCTTGATCGCCGGGTCCTGGAGGTCGTAGATCTTGGCGACCTCCTTGACGATGTAGGGCGACGGGAGGGTGAACGTCTCGCCGAAGCGGCCGTTGAAGCGCTCGGCGAGATCGCGGGTCAGCTCGATGTGCTGGCGCTGGTCCTCGCCGACCGGGACTGCGTCGGCCTGGTAGAGCAGGATGTCCGCGACCTGGAGGATCGGGTACGTGAACAGCCCGACCGTGGCGCGGTCCGCGCCCTGCTTGGCCGACTTGTCCTTGAACTGCGTCATCCGGGACGCCTCGCCGAAGCCCGTGATGCAGTTCATCACCCAGCCGAGCTGCGCGTGCTCGGGCACATGGCTCTGCACGAACAGCGTGCAGCGGTGCGGGTCGAGACCGGCGGCGAGCAGCTGCGCCGCGGCGAGCCGCGTGTTGGCGCGCAGCTGGGCGGGGTCCTGCGGAACGGTGATCGCGTGCAGGTCCACGACCGGGTAGAAGGCGTCGTGGGTCTCCTGGAGCGCCACGTACTGGCGCACCGCACCGAGGTAGTTCCCGAGGTGGAACGAGCCTGCGGTGGGCTGGATCCCGGAGAGCGCGCGGGGAAGAGCAGAGGCCATGTTCACCATTCTCTCAGGTGCGACCGACAGGTCCGTGACGTCGCTCCCCTACGGGGAGCACGACGGCGGCAGGGGGAGGATACGACGCCACGAAACGGGGGAATCACCTCAGGAAGGTAATAAATTCCCTGATACGTCCCCGTATGAGCCCCGTACGGGCCCCGTACGAGCGCAACCGATCGGAGGGCTCATGGAGAGCCTCGTGGAGCCCACCCCACCCGTGCGGCCCGTGCCACCCGTGCCGCCCGTGCCGCCCGCGACCGCGCGCGCCATTGCCTCCGTGGAGGCCCACGGCGCGCACAACTACCACCCGCTCCCCGTCGTGGTCGCCTCCGCCGAGGGCGCGTGGATGACCGACATCGAGGGGCGGCGCTTCCTCGATCTGCTCGCCGGGTACTCGGCGCTCAATTTCGGCCACGGCAACCGACGGCTGATCGACGCGGCGAAGACCCAGCTGGACCGGGTGACGCTCACCTCCCGCGCGTTCCACCACGACCGGTTCGCCGAGTTCTGCGCGCGGCTGGCCGAGCTGTGCGGCATGGAGATGGTCCTGCCGATGAACACGGGCGCGGAGGCGGTGGAGACCGCCGTCAAGACGGCCAGGAAGTGGGGCTACCGGGTCAAGGGCGTGCCGGACGGCATGGCGAAGATCGTGGTCGCGGCGGACAACTTCCACGGCCGTACGACGACGATCGTCAGCTTCTCGACGGACCCGGAGGCACGGGCGGACTTCGGCCCGTACACGCCCGGCTTCGAGATCGTCCCGTACGGGGACCTCACGGCCATGGACGCGGCGCTCACGGAGAACGCGGTGGCGGTGCTGCTGGAGCCGATCCAGGGCGAGGCCGGGGTGCGGGTCCCGCCGGCCGGCTATCTGGCCGGGGTGCGGCGGCTGACGCGGGAGCGGAACGTGCTCTTCGTCGCGGACGAGATCCAGTCGGGCCTCGGCCGGACGGGGAAGACGTTCGCCTGCGCGCACGAGGGCGTCGTACCGGACATGTACGTCCTCGGGAAGGCGCTGGGCGGCGGGGTGGTGCCGGTCTCGGCGGTGGTCTCCTCGGCCGCCGTACTCGGCGTGTTCCGGCCGGGCGAGCACGGCTCGACCTTCGGCGGAAACCCGCTCGCCTGCGCGGTGGCCTTGGAGGTGCTTGCCATGCTGCGGACGGGCGAGTTCCAGCGACGGGCCGCGGAGCTGGGCGACCATCTGCACCACGAGCTGGGCCGGCTCCGGGAGACGGGCGCCGTCGTGGAGGTGCGCGGGCGCGGCCTGTGGGCGGGCGTCGACATCGCGCCGGAGCGCGGCACGGGCCGGGAGGTCTCGGAGCGTCTGATGGAGCGGGGCGTGCTGGTGAAGGACACGCATGGCCCGACGATTCGGATCGCGCCGCCGCTGGTGATCGGGAGGGAGGACCTGGACTGGGGTCTGGAGCAGCTGCGGGCGGTACTGGCGGGCTGAGGGGGCGCTGCCGGGCCCGGCGGCTGCCCGCCCGGCGGCCGGCCCGAGACGGCCCCCCACAGACAGCTGCCCACGGACGGCTGCCCGCCGACCCCGCGCCGACGGGACAGGGCCTACAGTCCCCCTGTGCTTCTTGGGATGATTTGCGCACTCGGCTCCGCGGTCTGCTTCGGCACCGCCTCCGTCCTCCAGGCCGTCGCCGCGCGCGCCGCCGAGCCCGGGACGGGCTCCGGGGTGGATCCGGCGCTGCTGCTGCGGGCGCTGCGCCAGTGGCGGTACGCGGCCGGGCTGGGGCTGGACGGGGTGGGGTTCGTCCTCCAGATCGTCGCGCTGCGCTCGCTGCCGATCTACGCGGTGGGCGCGGCGCTGGCGGCGAGTCTCGCGGTGACTGCGGTGGTGGCGGCTCGGCTGCTGGGGGTGCGGCTCAGCCGGGCCGAGTGGGGCGCGGTGGCGGTGGTGTGCGGGGGGCTCGCGCTGCTGGGGCTGGCGTCGGGGGCGGAGGGGCACGGCGCGGGGTCGGCGGCGCTGGGCTGGGTGATGCTGGCGGTGGCGGGCGCGGTCCTGCTGGCCGGTACGGTCGCGGGCCGCCTCCCCGACCGGCCGCGCGCGCTGGTGCTGGGCCTGGGCGCCGGGTTCGGCTTCGGGGTGGTGGAGGTCTCGGTCCGGCTGATCGACGCGCCGGACCCGGCCAACCCCGCCGTCTACGCACTGCTGCTGGGCGGCGGCGCGGCGTTCCTGCTGCTGACGTCGGCGCTCCAGCGCGGCTCGGTCACGACGGCGACGGCGGGCATGGTCCTCGGCGAGACGATCGGCCCGGCGCTGGTCGGCGTGGTCTGGCTGGGCGACCGTACGCGCGGCGGCCTGGAGTGGCTGGCGGTGGCCGGCTTCGCGGTCGCGGTGGCCGGGGCGCTGGCCCTGGCCCGCTTCGGCGAGCCGCCGGTGGCCGAGGACACCCCGTAACGACACGTTGAGGAATGCCCCCGGCAGGGGTCGGCTAGCTGACGAAACCGCCGTACGGCCGGGTGATCGCCTCCAGCGCGTGGCCGGACGGGTCGAGGAAGTAGACGCCGCGTCCGCCGTCGTTGTGGTTGATCTCGCCGGGGTGCCTCTGGTGCGGGTCGGCCCAGAAGTCGAGCCCGGCGTCCTGGATCCGCCGGAAGATCCCGTCGAACTCCGCCTCGGTGACCAGGAAGGCGTAGTGCTGCATGGTGATCGACTCGGCCGGGATGGTCGCGTAGTCGAGAGTGACGCCGTTGCTGAGCTCGACGGGGACGAACGGGCCCGCTTCCCGGCCGACTTCGAGGTCCATGATGTGCGCCAGGAACTCTGCGGATTCCCGGTTGTCCCGGGAGTGGACGATCGTGTGATTCAGCTGAACAGACACAGTGGATTGCCTCCGTAAGGCAGTCTCACGGGCACCTCCATGCCTCACCCGACCGGTGACCGACACGCGATGCCTTACCCGCGAGCCTAGAACGGACCGGCGCCCGCTGTCATGTCGGAAGGACGCGCCGCAGCGTGTCCAGCGCGCCCGCCCACGCGCTGTCGGGCGGCGTCCCGTACCCCACCACCAGCGCGTCGTACGACGCCGACGGGTCGGCCGTGGCGGCCGGAGCGGCCGGAGCGGCCGGGTGCCGGAACCAGGACAGTCCCTCCAGCCGGAGCCCCTGCCGCCGGGCCGCCGCGAGCGTCGGCCGCTCGGTGCCCGGCGGGAGCCGGACGACGGCGTGCAGTCCGGCCGCGATGCCGGTGACGCGGATGTCCGGGGCCAACTCCGCGAGCGCTTCGACCAGTTGGTCGCGGCGGCGCCGGTAGTGCCCGCGCATGGCGCGGATCTGGCGGTCGTACGCGCCCGAGGTGATGAACTCCGCCAGCGTCAGCTGCTCCAGGGTGCTCGACGCCCAGTCCGCCTGCCCCTTCGCCGCCGCCACCTCCGTCACCAGCTCCCGCGGCAGCACCATCCACGCGAGCCGGAGGCCGGGCGCCAGCGACTTGCTCGCCGTGCCCATGAACACCACCCGCTCGGGGTCGAGCCCCTGGAGGGCGCCGACGGACTGCCCGTCGTACCGGAACTCCCCGTCGTAGTCGTCCTCCAGGATCAGCCCGCCGGCCGCGCGCGCCCAGTCGACCGCGGCGGCGCGCCGCTCGGGGTGGAGGGCGCCGCCGGTGGGGAACTGGTGGGCGGGCGTGAGCAGTACGGCCCCGACGCCGGCCGCCGGCCCCGACGCCGCTGCCGGCCCCGCCGCCATTGCCGTCCCCGCCAGCTCCTCCGTACGGCTGCCGCGCGCGTCGAGCGGCAGAGCGGGCGTGCGCAGTCCGGCCGCGGCGAGCAGGTCGCGGTGCACGGGCATCCCGTACGCGTCGACGGCCACCGCCCGCACCCGGCGCGCCCTGAGCACCTTCCCCAGCAGCATCAGCCCGTGGGCCGTGCCGGAGCAGACCACGATCCGCTCCGGCGAGGCGTCCACGCCGCGCGTCCGCGCGAGATACCCGGACAGGGCGGTGCGCAGCTCGATCCGGCCGCGCGTCTCGTCGTACGCGCACCCGAAGGCGTCGTACGGCGCGACGGTCAGCGCACGGCGGGTGGCCCTGACCCACGCCGCGCGCGGGAACGCGGAGAGATCCGGCGAGCCGGGCAGCAGGCTGTACGCGGGCCGGTCGGCGGTGGCCGGATGCGGCGCGGCGGCGCTCGCGGGCGCCCCTCCCGTACCCCGCCGGGGCGCGGGCCGCGCCGGCACGGCCCGCGCGGCGACCCGCGTCCCGGAGCCCTGGCGCGCGGTGAGCCACCCCTCGGCGACGAGCGCGCCGTACGCGTCGGCAACGGTGTTGCGGGCCACGCCCAGATCGACGGCGAGGCTACGGGACGACGGCAGCCGCGTCCCGGGCGCGAGCCGCCCGCCGCGCACGGCCTCGCGCAGCGCGTCCATGAGCCTGGCCCGCAGCCCGGAGCGCGCCCCCGGGCCGCCCCTCAGATCCAGATGGAGATCGACCCCGCCGACGCACGTATTGGCCCAGGATTCCGTCACGGAAGTGGACCATACCCCTGCGCCACTGACGGCGTAGCGTCGTACGTATGACGAACGAATACGCAGCTCCGCACACCCCCCGCCTGGAGTGGACGAAGTCCTCCCCCGCGGTCTACAAGGCGATGGTCCAGCTCGACCGGGCGGCCCGTGAGGGCGTCGATCCGGTCCTGCTCGAACTGGTCAAGATCCGCGCCTCGCAGCTCAACCACTGCGCGTACTGCCTCGACATGCACACGAAGGACGCCCTGGCGGCGGGCGAGACCGTACAGCGCATCGTGCAGCTCAGCGCCTGGGAGGAATCCCGGCACTTCTACACGGCGCGCGAGATCGCGGCCATCGAACTGACCGAGGCGGTCACCGTCCTGACGGACGGCTTCGTCCCGGACGAGGTCTACGAGCGGGCCGCGAAGGTCTTCGACGAGACCGAACTGGCCCACCTGATCGCCTCGATCAACGTCATCAACGTCTGGAACCGCTTCGCCGTGACCACCCGCATGGTCCCGGGCGCCTACGAGGCCGGCGCCTTCAAGCACTGACTTCTACTTCTTGGGCGGCACCGGCTGGACGGGCTTGGTTTCTGCGTGCATTCGGTACGACTGGATCCTGTACGACCGTGCGCCCTATGCGGACCGTGGGTATGGGGAGTTACGTTCGTGGCGCCCTACCAAGCAGCGGCCCGGATGATGGGTGAACTCCCCTACGAGGGGGCGCCGGAGTGACCGAAGCCCAGGGGTGCCAGAAGCGTACTTCTTCGAGATCCCCCACTTGGGCGGCTACGGCCTCGAAGCGGACCTCATGACAGCCGTCACGCGGCCTGTCCTCGCAGGACCCGGTCTCCGACCAACGAGAAGACCCCGGCTCCCGAGGCCCAGAGCAGTGCGGCGACAACGCCCGCGGCAAGGTCGTGGTTCGGAGCGAGGAGCCATGTCCACAGCCATGCGGCAGCCGGCTCGACCCCGAGTGTCAACGCGAGCCCCGCGAGCAACAGAGGCGGCAGCCAGGCTGTCGCCACCCCCGTCACGGCACAGGTCAGCAGACCGATGCCGCACAGGGCGACGACGTTCCGTGCAGCCGCCACGTCGCCCCGGCTGTCCAGGATCTCGTCCGGGAGCGCGATGAGTGCGCCCACCGCGGCCACCACGGTGAGCAGCGCGGCCTGGGCGAACCGGGCTCGCGGGATTCGCCCCGTGTCCAAGCGGTCCCAGATGTACATCGGACTGTGAGCCGATGAGGCCACCAGCGCTCCGGCCGCGGCGGGCAGGAGAAGCAGGGCCGCAGGGATGCTCTGGGCCGTCCCTTGGCCGACCCTGACCAGGTTGCCACTGGTGAGACCGCCGACCGCGGTGAGCAGCATCAGCAGTCCGGACGCCGTGAACATCCTCCGGCTGCGGCAGAAAAGCAGCATCGTCCTCATGACTTCTGGAAGTCTGCCGCGCCGAGCCCGCACTGGGAAAACTTCGTCCACTTGCTTCCCAGCCATCGGCTCGCCTCCTCGTCGGACGCCTGGTTGAAGAAGCGCTCGGCTCGCTTCATCGCGTCAGTCGGCGCGGCGAACCCAGGAATCGACGCTGCCGAGGTTTCGCCCTGGGCGATCCACTGCTGGGCGATGCGCGAAAGTGCCTCGTTCTGTTGATCGGCTTGAATACAGCTCTCCGGGTCGAGCAGGTAGGCGATGAAGTCTCCAAAGGTCTCATCCTGCCATCCGGGCCGCAGCGAGGTGATGTACACGGACCGCGGCTCCCCTGTCTGCCCGTAGCTGCGTTGCACGAGCCGGTCGAAACGTGCCGGAGTCTCCTCCAGACGCTGCCGTATCGGCCCACCGAAGTGCTGTTGCAGCTCAGGAAGGGCGGATCGGTACGCCGGGTGAACGCATACGACGGGCGTTCCCCCTGAGGTGCAGGAGGTGGCGAGGGTCGCCGTGTCGGTCCGCTCACCGACGGGCGCCTGGAGCCGTCCGCCGTGTCCGCCGAGCAGGACGATGCCGACCCCCGCGACAGCGACGGCCGGCACCAGCACCACCGCGAGTGTCTTGCGCCCCGCCGTCCCGAGCAGCGCGACGCAGGCCACGACGAGAATCAACCCGGCGAGCCACGTCGCCTGCGCGGCATAGACACCGGCCCCGGGGACGACATACGGGTCGACGAGTTCGTCGAGGAACGGCGACATCAGGTATGCGATGCCGGACCAGTCATAGCTCAGGACGTAGAAGCCGTAGGGCAGAACGGCGGCGATGGGGGGAGCGAAGCGGCTCGGCCATGCCCGGCCGATGGCGTATCCGACGGTCGTCCATACCAGGATCCCCAGGCACCCCACAGCCAGACCGCTGACACTGAAGTGACCGCTGGGGTCCAGGAAGAGAGTGCGGACGCCCGCGGCCAGCGCCACAACGCCGTACAGGACGATGCTCCACAACCACAGGGCGAAGAGCTGTGCCGCCGGAATCCACCACGCAGGGATGCCGGCCATGCCTCGCAGCGGTATCAGGGACAGCCGTCGTTCTCTTGATCCCGCCCAGGCGGCCAGACCGGCCATACCGCAACTGCCGAGAATGCCGGCCAGGATCAGAGCGTGCACCGTGGCGGGCCAGAAGCCGACTCCTGGGACCAAATTGCCGAAGGCGTTCCAGACTTCGATGAAGATCAGCAGGGGCACGGCCCAGATCTGCCCCCAGCCGGAGAACTCAAGTCTGACACCACGAAGGAAGTCCAGAGCCTGCCTCACGACTCGCCCTCCCCGGACGCGAGCGGGTCGCCTGCGGAAGAATGACGAGGTGCTGTGTCCCGGTCCCGGTACAGGATTGCGTTGTAGCCGCGTTCCAGATCGTTGTCGCCCAAGTCGTCAGCCCTGCCGGTGTCCACGAGCCTCTGCGGCGTCCCCTGGAAAGCGATGTTCCCTTCCGCCAGAACGAGAACCGATCCACACATTGCGGAGACATCATCGGTCAGATGTGTGCTCAGTAACACCGGTGTCGTGTCGGCCAGCCGCCTGATGAGACTGCGGAACTCCGCCCGCTGCCGGGGGTCGAGGCCGACTGTCGGCTCGTCGAGGACAAGCAGCTCGGGGCGGTGAACCAGGGCGGCGGCAATGCCTGCCCGCTGGAGCATTCCGCCGGACAGCTTGCGCATACGGGTTCCCGCGCGCTCGTCGAGATCCACGAGTTTGGTCGCGTCCTCGACGGCCTGCCGTGCCCGCGCCTGCTCCATGCCCTTGGTCCAGGCCACGTACGTGAGGAACTCCGATACGGTGAAACCCGGGTGGTAACCGAACCGCTGTGGCAGGAATCCGATCCGCCTGCGCACCTCTTTGCGGCCCGCCCTGCTGCCCAGCTCTTCCCCGAGGACGGCGACACGGCCATCAGCCGGTGGGAGCAGAGTGACCAGCGTTTCGAGGAGGGTGGTCTTCCCCGCCCCGTTGGGTCCCAGTAGCCCGGTGACTCCGCTGCCCAGAGTGAAACTCACGCCGTGGAGAACAGTGCGGCGGCCTCGCCGTTGCACCAGTCCCTCGACTTGCGCTGTAGCCATGCTCGTATCCCTTTCCCCAGCCTGACGCCGACTGCCGCATCATGACTGAGCGTTGTGCATACCGTCGGCAGACCGGGTGCCTCCCCGCCGATGCTCGCGGGAAGGCACCCGGACCGGCGCCACCACGCTGTGGCGTGGTGGCGCCGGGTGTTCAACGCTCGATCAGCAAGCGGTGATGTGCCGCGGCGTGGTGTCGTGGTACTTACCGCCGGACCAGTAGCTACGGGCGTAGTAGCTGCGCCGGTTACCGTTGTCGCACGTGCCGACCGTGGTGCTCCAGGAGCTGCGCGAACCGGTCTGGCTGTTCTTCGCGGTCAGCGGGTCGGGCAGCAGGTTCTTGTCCCACTTGATCTCGATGTACAGCGTGCCGCTGACAGTTTTGGAGCACGAAGCCGTGCCCTTGCCCGTCAGGTAGCCGGACGACGAGTTGGTGAGACTGACGCTCGGCTCGGGGCAGCCGCTCGGGGTGGCCGCCCAGGCCGGAGCCGCCGCGACGAGCCCACCCAGCAAGGCCGCACTGACCGAGGCAGCGGCTATGCCGCTCTTCTTCCCAAAACGCTTCATGGTGTTCCCCTCCCCATGTGCCTTCGGAAGACACAAAGACAAGCTCCCGCTGTCGCGGAAGCCCTTCAAACACGGCAACCGGCCTTGACGGGCCAGACAGAGAGCTGGTCAGGCCGTGCCGGCGCCATAGCGATGACCGCTGACCAGGTACTGCTGGTCCGGCGGCCACGGCCTCAAAACTCTCACGCCCCACCAACCGCGTCAAACACTCTTTACAAACGGAATTCCCCTCAAGTGGCCAGCCCTCAGGGCTCGTTGGTTGACCCGACCCACCGACCGTGACGGCCCCGACGAACTCACCACCAGCGATTCCGAAGCCACCAGCAACCTGCCCCTTCCACCTCTCCGGCCCGCTCACCCCCTGGAAAGCTCGAAGCACTCCGGACCTCAGCCACCCCGCCGGTCCGGGGACTCGGCGAACACGGCGGCACGCGTCCGGCGCGGCGCTACGGCAGCCAGCGTCCGCGACCGAATATGCGGGGGATCTGGCGGGTGCGGACGGTGATGTGCACGGGGTCGCGGTGGCAGTAACAGGTATAGGAGTACGTCTCCTCCGACTCCACCCACAGGGGCGGCGGCGGCTCGTCCTCACCCGCTCGCGCCCCGGCCGCCGCGTAGAGCACGCCGAGCACCAGCACGGTGAAGCTGACGGCCAGGGCGACCACGCCCCAGAAGGTCCGCTCGTCCATGACGGCGGTCACCGCGTCGGCGGCTTGAGGTCGATCTCGGCGAACACCGTCTTCCCGACCGTACGGGGCTCAACACCCCACCGGTCGGCCAGCCCCGCGACGATGGCCAGCCCCCGGCCGAAGCAGTCCCGGTCGTCCGCAACGCGCGGAACCGGCAGCCGCTCACCACGTGCGTCACTGACCTCGATCCGCAGGACGTCCGTACGAAGGGTGACGCGCACCAGGAAGAGCCGCCCGCGCAGACAGCCGTGCAGCAGCGCGTTGGTGGCCAGCTCGCTGACCAACAGGGCGGCCGACCAGGCGAGTTCGGGCCTCCCCCACTCCGCGACCACCTCCCCGGCCCGCCGCCGCGCGAGCGTGACGCTGCCGGTGACGGGGGCGTAGCTCAGACAGTCCTCATGGAGGACGACCGACGCCGCCTCGGCGAACTCCTGCGGCCCGGAGGCCCCTTGGGCTGCGGTCATGGACGCGCACCTCCTTGTGCGGTGGGTTGTTGCCCGTACGGGGCGCGGTCGGCGGTGGCAGTACCGCGGGGGCCGCTGCGGCTGAGGCAGGGCAGGGCGGTGCACTTCCACCGATCGGCGCCGCCGTGTGAGCGGTTCGTCACCGAAGGTAGCGTCGAAGGTCGTCGTGATTCAAGTCACGCTCAAGAATATGTTCCTGGAATCCGCTCACTTGGTTGCCGCACGTACTCTCTTGCACACTGAGCGACACAGGGAGGTGGGGCCGCGTGGCACCGAGACAGGCTTCTGCGCTGGGAGGGACATCGACTGTCCTCGGCCGCAAGTTGGGCGGCGAACTCCTGCGGTTGCGCGACGCGTCGGGCAGGACACAAGCAGCTGCCGCCGATGAACTCAGCGCGACGGCGACGAAGATCGTCAAGATCGAGCGGGGCTGGGTACCGGTCAGGGACCCGGATATCAAGGCGCTCTGCGAGTTCTACGGCGTGACGGACCCCGCGCTCGTGCGGGGTCTGCTGAACCTCGCCAAGACCGACCGGGAACGCCGCCGGGCCCGCGGATGGTGGGACCAGTACCCGGAGTTGCTCGCACAGGTGGAGTACGTCGCCCTCGAAGACGTGGCCGTACGGGTTCGCACCCTCCAAGTCACGGTGATCCCCGGGCTCTTCCAGACACCGGACTACGCGCGCGCCCTGCACGTGGGAGCGGGGCTCTGGGAAGACCCGGACGAGATCGAGCGCTACGTCGAGACCCGCGTCGCCCGCCAGGAACGGCTCACCGACGACCGGCCCATCCAGATCTGGGCCATCGTCGCCGAGGGCGTCCTGCACCAGGAGGTCGGCGGCCGCGACGCGATGCGGGCCCAGCTCGAACATCTGCTGACGCTGACGGAACGCCCCAATGTGCAGCTCCAGGTCCTGCCTTATGCGGCCGGCGCGCACGCGGGCATGTCAGGCGCGTTCAGCGTCATGTCCTTTGCCGAATCCGGCGCGATGGACGTGGTCAACCTTGATGTGCGCTCATCTATCGTGTGGCTGGAGAGCGAGCGCGACACCGCGCACCACGTGAACATTTTCGACCGCGCCGCGCGGCAGGCACTCGCGCAGACCGACTCCCGGTCGCTCATCCGACGCATCATCAAGGAGAGCTAGGACAGTGCCCCCCTTCACCTTCGTGAAGTCCTCCTACAGCGCGGCGGGCGGCGAATGCGTCGAGGTCGCCACCAACGCCCCCGACACCGTCGCCATACGCGACTCCAAACACCCCACCGGCCCCATACTCCACCTCACCCCCACCACCTGGACCACCTTCCGCGAAGCGGTAGGCGCACCGGCGGACGCACAAGGACTCTGAGTTGCCACTCGTGAGGAAGTCCTGCGAGTGCGACACGAGGTCGCTCCTGCTGAGTGGATGAGAGGGAAGGCTGGACGGGCGAACGCGATTGAACCCTTGATGGCGCATCGCCACTCCCAAGTTGCTCATATGGAAGGGTAGTTGGCGGCTATACGACTTGATTACCGCGACGGAGAACACCGTACGCAACCAGGAATCAGCCCCTGCCAACACGAACACCGCCGACCGCACGAATCGTACTGATCGCCACCTCTGGCGCCGCTACAAGGATCGGCCGCCCCTCGTCCCGGGATGATCTGCGGCTACGAAATCTCACCGGAGCCATCCAACTCCGTACGCCGAGGCTCAGACCCCGGACACTGTCTCGCGGTGGTACTCCCTGGGAGAAGGCGCGTAGGGGGTTCGTCGATGGCGCGTGCGCAGCGGGTGCAGTCTGCTGCGGCGTCAAGCTGAAGCCCCAGTGCCTGAGTCCGTTCTGGCACCGGGCGCTTCCCCCCTCTGCGAGAAGAGGGAGGCACCCACGCGGAACATAGCCGGGACACGACAGGCGGCCTGTTTCCGCAGCTACCTGGGCGGTTCGGCGGAGGGGTGCCGGGTGACGGAGTATCCGATCTCGAATTCGTCGGCCGACATTCGGGTGTCATTGACCTCCAGTACCTGTCCGTCGGGGCTGGTCGTCGTCCGCATGATCCGCAGCAGCGGGACGCCTTTGGGCAGGGCCAGCCGGACGGCCTCGGTCGGGGTCGGCATGCGGGCGCCGACCGATTCTTCCCAGACCAATGGCCCGCGGCCCATGGCTTCCAGGAGGTCGTAGATGCCGCCCGGGCCGGTGTCTTTCTCGGCGAGGCGGCTCCCGCGGGCGAGCGCGGCTGGCAGGAAGCTGGTCGCCAACTGGAGCGGCCGCCGCGTCTGAGGGTCGCCCATGATCCGGTCGCGCACCAGCACTTCCTCTTCCGGCCCGGCGCCGAGGACTGCGGCCACGTCGCGCGGGGCCGGCTCCCAGCCGATGGCAGGCGCCTCCAGCGCGATCCAGGGCTGGGCGGTTGGGTCAAAGTAGTAGCCGCGCTCGTCGCGGAAAACTTGCCGGGCCCGGGTGAGTCTGCGTTTGACCTGGCGGATGCGGACGATGGTTCCCCGGCGGCGGATCACCTCCACCAGGCCCTCGGCCTCCAGTTCGGCGACGGCCTCACGGGCGGTCTGCTTGGCGATGCCGGCGTCGGCCGCGATGTCGGTGATCTTCGGCAGTGCGGTTCCCTGGGGATACCGCCCCCGCTCAATGGCCGCCCGAAGGTCGGCGGCGACCTGCCGGTAGGCGGGGTCGTTCATCAGCGCCCTCCTCGACGTCCCTGGGCTGTTGCCGGACAACTTACTCCTAGCCCTATTGACACGCTCACCCGCCCCCGTGAAGATAGTCCTAGGACTAATGACCTGTCAGGGTCATGAGGCCGCTTGTCCCGGGGTCTCCGGGCAGGAAATGCACAGCGCGGTCCGATCGGGGCCGTGCGACGTTCAGGGGAGGGTTCGTGTCCACCAAGTCCACGCCCGGCGACGGGCAGCACGGCAAGGGCAGCAAGGGTCTGCCGTCCGGTGACGCACA
Organism: Streptomyces sp. NPDC093109; assembly: GCF_040701725.1. Classification (NCBI taxonomy): domain Bacteria; kingdom Bacillati; phylum Actinomycetota; class Actinomycetes; order Kitasatosporales; family Streptomycetaceae; genus Streptomyces; species Streptomyces sp. NPDC093109. Next base: position 155,995 of record NZ_JBFBEZ010000015.1, on the reverse strand, counting down.
GCTGGGCGCCCGGGAGTTCGCCAAGGGCCTGTTCCGCGGGCTGACGGGGCTTCGCCGCCGGTGATGCTCCAACCCGTGTTCGAGGACGGGGCCGGCACACGGTCAGCGGATCCGCTGGCTCTGTCCGGCCCCGTTCCCGTCGTCGATCTGTCCGCACTCGCCCTGCTGCTGGCTCCGCCGGCCATGCTGGGCGAGTTCGCGCCCGCCGCACCCTGGCGAGGCATCCACCGTGTCCCCTTCACTCCGCCGCCAGCCGAGCCAGGCTCCCTGCCCGACGCCTTCACCACCGCAGTCGCCCAGCAAACCGAGGGCGCCGAGACGATCGGCGTGCTGGTCTCCGGCGGTCTGGACTCCCTGGCCGTCCTCGTCCACGCTCTCCACGTCGCCGCCGGCCGCCGCGTGATCGCCCTGACCACCGACTTGGTCGACGACACGGGCGTCGGCGCCGCCGAGGTCGTGCGCCGACTCCTCGCCGCCCTCAGCCTGCCCGCCGAGCTGGTGGTACTCGACCCGGCCGTCGACCGGGCCGAGCCCGTCTGGTCGGCGGCCGGTCCCCGGCTGGACGCGCTGCCGGAGATCAACGCTGCCGCATCGGCGCGGGCGGCCGAACTCGGCGCCCAGGTGCTGTTATCGGGCGACGGCGCCGATGAGCTCCTCGGCGTCCCTCGTTTCGCCACCGCCGCCGTTGTCCGGCGGCGCGGGCCGACGGCCGCTCTGCGCTATGCGGCCGATGTCGCCTCCTCCGGGCCGGGGCTGCCCGGCGAAGTCGCCGCGCTGGCCGCGCGTCTGCTGCCCCGTCGTGCCCGGGCCCGGGCCTACTGGGCGGCGAACTGGCCTGCCTGGGCCGACCCGGTCGCGCCCGCGGTCCTGGCCGAGCCGTTCCGCCAGTACGCGACCGACTGGGCTCGCAGCTGGGTGGACGAGCAGGTTGCCGGGCACGCGGCCGCCGGCCGGACCTGGGCCGAGGCGGACGCGCACGACGCCCTTTTTCCCAGGGAGGCGATCGCGTCAGCCGGAATCCTGCCCGAGTCCTCGCCGTTCCTGGCCGAGCCCTTCCTCTCCGCGGCCCTCGCCATGCCGGTCGGCGATCGCTACCACCCGCGGCTGCCGAGCGCCTACCTGCGCTGCAAGGCCCAGGTCGTCCGGCTGCTGCCCCCATACGCGCTTGCGGCGCTGCCGCGGCGCAAGCAGTACTTCACCACCGCACTGGCCGGCCAGTCCGCCACCGGGCAGACGGCTCCGGTCTGCGTCGCGGCCGGGCTGATCGACGCGGACGCGCTCACCGCCGAGCGTGATCCGGCGGTGCTGCTGGTGGTCGCCGCGCTCGAACACTGGCTCATCGGGGCTCTGCGGCACGACGCCGACGTCCGCTGATTCAGGGGCGGCGGCTGAAGGAGAACAGCCGGTCGACCTCGGCCAGGCCGGCGCGGTCATACATCCGGTTGGCCGCCGCCCGGCTCCGCTCCGGATCGTCGGCCGGGGCATCGTCGTCGACGAACAGGATCACCTCGCGAGCACCCAGGCCCTGCAACAGGTCCAAGCCGGACCCGAGCAGGGCCGGACCCAGACCGCGGCCACGCGCCGCCGGGGCCACGCTGATCCACCACAGCACGCCGATCCCGGCCACCGGCCGGCCGATGGTCGCCTCGGCGAGCAGTTCACCGTCCTCGCGGACCTCCAGGCACTTGCCCGGCGGATCCTCGCAGTCGCGCACCTCATAGTGGGAGGCATGCGGCAGGCCGACGATCGGCAGCCCGGCATGCATATAGCGCCACAGGTTCCGGCCCGAGAAACCCGCCGCCTCAAGGGCCCGCCGGGTCGCGGGCCGGTGGCCGGCGGGCAGACCTTCCAGGCCCAGCGAGAGGGCTGAGGCGAACTCGAACGCCGACACCGTCCGCTTTCGGCCCATCGTGGCGAGCGCGTGGTCGATCAGGGCACCAACCACGGCCGGGGTCTCTCGGCCATGCATCCACAGGATGAACCCGGTGTCGTCCGATCGCCGCACCGCACAGGAGACAACTCCCAGCACCGTCCCGGCGACGTCGTGAACGACGTCGGTAACCGGAGCGTCGAGTCCGGCCCACCAGCCGGAGTCGACCGGCGAGCGCCCGGCCAATGCCTCGGCCAGCATCGACGATGTCGTCGCCGGCTGCCCTTCGATCCGGTCGGCATTGACCAGAGCGAGCACCGCGGCCCGGTCCCCGGCCTCGTACCGGCGGACCGGCAACTCGATCGCCGGGCCCGTCAAACTCCCCACAGACAGTGCCTCCTCACGCCATCGCCCCCCGTGGACAAGCCTGCCCGTCCCGAACGTTCCACACCAGCACCCCGACACCCCACGAGGCGGAGGTAGGACCGCTCCCGGCCACGGTCGAGAGCGATGCCGTACCGGCCGGAGAACACCTTCTCCGCCGCGGCCACCTGCTGAACGGTCCGCCCAGGCCCACGTCTCCCGAGTGCCCCGACACCGTCGCCGTATGCCGAAGGCGACTACGACGTAACGCCCGGCGCCGGAATGGAAACGCCCACGCCGCCGCGCGTGTCCGCTCCGTACCGGCGGATCTCGCGGTCGAGGTCCAGGGGCTCTATGCGGCTCCGGGCCGCGCGGGCCTCGTCGTCGAGGAGGTGTGCCGGGATGATCCAGGCGACCTCGAACTCCAGGCCGTCCGGGTCGTGCGCGTACAGGCTCTTCGTGGTGCCGTGGTCGCTCGCGCCGACCAGGGCGCCCGCCCCGGCGAGTCTGGCCCGGTACTCCTCCAGGTCGGAGAGGGTCTCGACCTCCCAGGCCAGGTGGTACAGCCCCACCGTGGTGCGCCCGGCGGGGCTGTCGCCGGCCTGGTCGCCCAAGGCGAACAGGCCCAGGTCGTGGTCGTTGGTGGAGCCGGGGGCCTGGAGGAAGACCGCCCGGCCCGCCATGGACATCACCTCGCGGAAGTCCAGCACGTCGCGGTAGAAGGCGGCGCTGCGCTCGACATCGCGCACGTACAGGACTGCGTGGTTCATGCGGTTGATGGCCATGGCGACACCTTTGATCCGACCGGAGATGATTGCTTGAACCTTAAAACTTTATCAGCTCTCCCCGGTCCGGCGCCTCACTTCCCCAGCCACTTCTCCCACGTCGGCCCGTGCGCCTTCACCCACTTCTCCGCCGCCTTCTCCGGCGACAGCTTCTGGTCCGCGATCAGCAGGGCGACCTCGTTCTGGTCCTCCGTCGTCCAGTGGAAGTTCTTCAGCAGCGTCGCCGCGCCGCCACCGCTCTTCGCGAAGTCCGCGTTCAGGTACTTCTGGAGCGGAGTGTGCGGATACGCGCAGGCGACCTTCTCCGGGTCGGCGTCGCAGCCCTCCTTGTAGGCGGGGAGTTTCACCTCGGTCATGGGGACCTTCTGGAACAGCCACTGCGGGGTGTACCAGTACGTGAGGAAGGGCTTGCGCTCCTTGGCGAACTGCTTGATCTGGGTGATCTGCGCCGCCTCCGAGCCCGAGAAGACGACCTGGTAGTCGAGGTCCAGGTTGGTCACGAGCGCCTTGTCGTTCGTGACGTACGACGGTGAGCCGTCCAGCAGTTGGCCCTTTCCGCCGCTCTCCGGTGTGCGCATCTGCCCGGCGTACTTGTTGAGGTTGCGCCAGTCGGTGACATCCGGGTGTTCCTTGGCGAAGTACGTCGGGACGTACCAGCCGATGTGGCCCGTCACCCCGAGGTCGCCGCCGGGCGCGATCGTCTTCTTGTCCTTGACGTAGCGCTGCTCCTGGTCCGGGTGGCCCCAGTCCTCCAGGATGGCGTCGACCCGGCCCTGGCTGAGCGCGTCCCACGCGGGGACCTCGTCGACCTGGACGGTGTCGACGCGGTAGCCCAGCTCGTGTTCCAGCAGATACGCCGCGACCGCGACGTTGGCCTGCGCGCCGACCCAGGACTGTACGGAGAGGGTGACGGTCTTCGCGCCGCCCGCGTTGGCGTACGGGGACGCCTGCTTGGTCATGTCGGCCGCGCCGCAGCCCGTGACGGCGAGCAGCGCGCCCGCCGAGACGAGGGCGGCGGCCAGTTTCGGGTACGTACGCATGTCAGGCTCCCTTCCGTCGTACGCGTTCGGCCGGCTGGGTCACCCGGTCGAGCATCAGCCCGAGGCAGACGATGGCCGCGCCCGCGACCAGCCCGGTCGCCAGGTCGCCCTGCGCCAGCCCGTACACCACGTCGTAGCCCAGCGCCCCGCCGCCGACCAGCCCGCCGATGATCACAACGGCCAGTACGAGGACGACGCCCTGGTTGAGCGCGAGCCGCAACGCCGGTCCGGCGAGGGGTAGTTGGACCTGGCGCAGCTGCTGGACACCGGTCGCCCCGAGGGAGCGCGCCGACTCCAGCGCGGCCGGGTCGACCTGCCGCAGCCCCTGAGTGGTGATCCGTACGACGGCAGGCAGCGCGTAGACGACGGCGGCGGCGACCGCCGGGGCGCGGCCCACGCCGAAGAGCGCGACGACCGGGATCAGATAGACGAACTGCGGGAGCGTCTGGAACACATCCAGCACCGGCCTGAGCAGCGCCTCCACCCGCGCGCTGCGCGCCGCCGCGATCCCCGCCGCGAAGCCGATGACGAGTGTGACGGCGACGGCGGCCAGGACCTGCGACAGCGTGTCCAGCGACGGCTTCCACACACCGAGGACACCGATCGCGGCCAGGGCGAGCACGGCGGTCAGCGCGGTCCGCCACGTACCGATGAGCAGCGCGAGCGCCGCGACCACCAGCAGCAGGACCCACCAGGGCAGCGCCTGGAGGCCGCCGCGCAGCGGGTCGAGGATCCAGGTGGTGAAGTGGCCGGCCCAGTCGGCGGTGCCGCCGACGACCGGGACGCCGGAGTAGAGGTGGTCGGTCATCCAGTCGACGACACGGTTCACCGGCTCGGCGATCGGCACCGTACCGCCCGCGGGCCATTCCAGGCGGCCCGCCAGCCGACCTGCGACGGCCACCAGGAAGACTCCCAGCGCGACCACGGCCCAGCCGCGTCGGCCGCCGCGGATGATGTCAACGCCACGACTCTCGGTGCGTGTACCCGCGCCCGCCGCCGCTGTCGTACGGTCCAGTACCACCGCCAGCAGTACGATCGGCAGCCCCGCCGCGAGCGCCGCGCCGACATCGACCGAGGCCAGCGCCTGGTAGACCCGGTCGCCCAGCCCTGCGGCGCCGATCACGGACGCGATCACGGCCATGGAGAGCGCCATCATGATCGTCTGGTTGAGGCCGAGGAGCAGCCGCGGCCGGGCGAGCGGCAGCCGGGCCGTCAGCAGCCGCTGCTTCGCCGTCGCGCCGAGCGAGGACACGGCCTCCATCACCCCGCCGTCGGCCTCGCGCAGCCCGAGCGCGGTGAGGCGCGCCATCGGCGGGGCCGCGTACACGACGGTCGCGAGGACGGCCGCCGGGACGCCGATGCCGAAGATCAGCACGACGGGCAGCAGATACGCGAACGCGGGCAGCACCTGCATCGTGTCGAGCAGCGGGCGCGTCATGCGGTAAAGCCGGTCGGAGAGCCCGGCGGCGAGGCCGAGCAGCGCGCCGAGCACCACGGACGCGGTGACGGCCACGACCATCAGCGCGAGCGTCTGCATGGTCGGCACCCACATGCCGAGCCCGCCGCACACGGCGAACGCGACGGCCGCGGTGACGGCGAGCCGCACGCCCGCGACCCGCCACGCGATCAGCCCCGCGCCCGCTGTCACGCCGGCCCAGCCGATGGCAAGCAGCAGCAGGTAGACGCCGCGTACGGAGAGCACGACGGCGTTGCTGATGTGCCCGAAGAAATAGAGGAAGAGGGGGTGGTGGTCGCGGTTGTCGATGATCCAGTCGCTGGTGCGGCCGAGCGGACCCGACAGATCGACGGTGAGCGCGTCGGGCCAGGCGGTCGATCCCGACCAGCGGGTGAGCGCGAGGGGGACGAGGACGGCGGCGAAGACGGCGAACGGCAGCAGCTTGCCGAGGACGACCGTACGGTTCGTCAGCAGGCCCGCCGGGAACGGGGTGGCGGCTGTGGCCGTGGCCGGGGATGCGGAGGTCATCGCACGACCCCCGCCGTTCCCAGCTCCGCCGTTCCCGCCCCCGCCGTTCCCAGCTCCGCCGTCCCCGCCACCACACCGAGCAGCCGCTCCCGGTCGACGACGCCCAGGAGGCTCCCCCGGCCGTCGACCACGCGGGCCGCCGCGTCACCGGAGCGCGCGACCGCCTCGATCGCCTCGGAGACGGTCGCGGTCGGCGCCAGCTCCGGGCCCGCGTCGCCGTCGCCCGGCCCGGCGGCGCGCATGGCGCTGCCCACCGTGATGACCTGCTCGCGCGGCACGTCACGGACGAAGTCCCGTACGTACGCGTCGGCGGGCCGGCCGACGATCTCCTCCGGGGTGCCGAGCTGCACGACGCGGCCGTCACGCATCAGCGCGATCCGGTCGCCGAGGCGCAGCGCCTCGGTCAGGTCGTGCGTGATGAAGACCATCGTGCGCCGCTCCTCGCGGTGCAGCCGGATGACCTCCTCCTGCATGTCGCGGCGGATCAGCGGGTCCAGCGCGCTGAACGGCTCGTCGAACAGCAGGACTTGAGGATCCACGGCGAGCGCACGCGCCAGCCCCACGCGCTGCTGCTGGCCGCCGGAGAGCTGGCCGGGCCTGCGGTCCTCCAGCCCTTCGAGGCCGACCTTGCCGACGACCTCGGCTGCCTTCGCCCGGCGTTCGGCGCGGCCCATGCCCTGGATCTCCAGGCCGTACGCGACGTTGTCGAGCACCGAGCGGTGCGGCAGCAGGCCGAAGTGCTGGAAGACCATGGCGGCGCGGTGGCGGCGCAGTTCGCGCAGGCGCGTCCTGTCCATCGACAGGACGTCCTCACCGTCCATGGCGATGGCGCCGGAGGTCGGCTCGATGAGCCGGGTGAGACATCGTACGAGCGTGGACTTGCCGGAGCCCGACAGGCCCATGACGACGAAGACCTCGCCCTTGCGGACGTCGAAGGAGACGTCCCGTACGGCGGCGGTGCAGCCGGTGCGGGCCCGCAGTTCGACGGGGTCGAGGGCGGTGAGGGCGGGGTCGTGGGGGACGGCGTCGGCCTTGGGGCCGAAGACCTTCCACAGGCCGCGGACGGCGAAGACCGGTGGTCGTTCGGCGACTTCGGGGGCTTCTGGGACTTCTGGGACTTCGGCGACTTCGGCGACTTCATCGGGGGCGGGACTCCCACCCGTATCCGCCACGCCTTTGCTTCCGCCGCTCACGCTGTTCTCGGTCATCGGTTCAGCCCCTCGTCGTCGCCGGTCTCGCCGGTCCCACCGGTCAGCAGCTCCGCGCACTTCTCGCCCACCATCAGGACCCCGATCATGGGGTTGACCGCGGGCATCGTCGGGAAGACGGAGGCGTCCGCGATACGGATCGAGTCCAGCCCCCGGATCCGCAGATCGGGCCCCACGACGGCCTGTTCGTCGGTCTCCGCGCCCATCCGGCAGGTGCCCGCCGGGTGGTAGACGGTGTGCGCGCACTTACGGGCGTACTCGCTCAGTTCCTCGTCGGAGGTGACCTCGGGCCCCGGGGCGACCTCCCGTTTCAGCCAGTGCGCCAGCGGCTCGGCCGCCGCGACCCGGCGCGCGATACGGATGCCGTCCACGAGGGTACGGCCGTCGTAGTCGTCCTCGTCGGTGAAGTAGCGGAAATCCAGGGCCGGTTTGACCTCGGGGTCCGCGCTCGTCAGGAAGAGCCGGCCACGGCTGCGCGGCTTGGGGATGTTCGGGGTCATGGACACGCCGTGCGCGGGGCGTTCGTACCCCAGCCGCTCCGGATTGTCCGTGAACGGGATCTGGTAGAAGTGGAACATCAGGTCGGGCCCGTCGGCTGCCGGGTCGCGCCGTACGAAGAGACCCGCGTCGGAGTCCATCGCCGAGTTCTCCGGTATCGGCCCGTCCGTCTCCCACACGATCACCGACTCGGGGTGGTCGAGCAGGTTCTCGCCGACGCCGGGCAGGTCGTGGACGACCGGGATGCCGAGCTTCTCCAGATCGGCGCGCGGGCCGATCCCCGAGTGCAGCAGCAGGCGCGGCGTGTCGATGGCGCCCGCGCAGACGATCACCTCGCGGCGCGCGCGGACCAGCGTCTCGGTGCCGTCTGCCGACCGTACGCGTACCCCGGTGGCGCGCGGGCGCGTGTCCGGCGTGCCGTCGAAATCCAGCCGGTACGCCCACGTCTCCAGCAGAAGGTGGAGGTTGGGGCGGTCGAGGAAGGGGTGGAGGTAGGCGACGGAGGCGGAGGAGCGCTTGTTGTTCTCCGGGTGGTAGGCGAGATCGAAGAAGCCGGCGCCCTCGTGGAAGGGCTCCCGGTTGAAGCCCTCGACGCGCGGGACGTCCAGCGCGCGCAGCGCCGCGTCGACGAAGTCGCGGGCGATGGCGTTGCGGTCGCGCTCGTCGACCGGGACGACGTTGTTCCGCAGCCGGTCGAAGTACGGGTCCATCGCGCCCGCGTCCCAGCCCTCGGCGCCGGCCGCCGACCATTCGTCCCAGTCGGACGGCAGTGGCTTGAACGCGATGAGGGTGTTGTGCGAGGAGCAGCCGCCGAGCACCCGGGCCCGGCTGTGCCGGATGTGCGAATTGCCGCGCGGCTGCTCGGTGGTCGGATAGTCGTAGTCCAGCTCACCGCCGAGCAGCCCCATCCAGCGCCGCAGCGTCAGCACGTCGTCGCGGCCGACGTCGGAGGGGCCGCCCTCGATGACGGCGACGTCGAGGTCCGGATTCTCGGTGAGCCGGGAGGCGATCACCGAGCCCGCTGTGCCGCCCCCGACGACGACGTAGTCGTACTCGTACTCGACCGTGGATCCCATGGGTCTCCTGCTCCTTCGCTGAAGGTGTGCGGTGGATACGTGGGTCTGCGGGGGCGGTGCGGGCGCCCGTACAGCCATGCCGGCGGGCGGCTCAGCCCGCGAACCAGCGCACCGGGCGCGGTTCGAGGTTCTGGTAGATGTGCTTCGCCTCGCGGTACTCGGCCAGCCCGGCCGGTCCCAGCTCCCGGCCGACGCCGGACTTGCCGAAGCCGCCCCACTCGGCCTGCGGGAGGTAGGGGTGGAAGTCGTTGATCCATACGGTGCCGTGCCGCAGCCGCCCGGCCACCCGCCGCGCGCGCCCCGGATCGGCGCTCCAGACGGCGCCGGCGAGGCCGTACTCGGTGTCGTTGGCGAGGGCGACGGCCTCGTCCTCCGTACGGAACGTCTCGACGGTCAGGACCGGGCCGAAGATCTCCTCCCGTACGACGCGCATCTCGCGGTGGCACTGGTCGAGGACCGTCGGCCGGTAGAAGTAGCCGGCCGCCGGGCGTGCGTCCGACGGGTCGGGGCGGACGCCGCCCGCGCGCAGCACGGCGCCCTCGGCGAGCGCGGACGCCACGTACTCCTCGGTCCTGGCGAGCTGCCGGTCCGATACGAGCGGTCCGCACTCCACGCCAGGTTCTGTGCCGCGGCCGAGGCGGATGCGCCCGGCGCGGCGGGCGAGTTCGGCGACGAAGCGCTCGCGCAGGGACTCCTCGACGATGAGGCGCGAGCCGGCGGAGCAGACCTGGCCGCTGTGGATGAACGCGGCGTTCAGGGCCTGGTCGACGGCGGTGTCGAAGCCCTCGTCGGTGGCGCAGGCGTCGGCGAAGACGACGTTGGGGTTCTTGCCGCCGAGTTCGAGCGCGACTTTCTTCACACCGGGCGCGGCGGCCTGCATCACCTTCGTACCGCTGCTCAGGCCGCCGGTGAACGAGACGAGGTCGACGTCCGGGTGCGCGGACATCCGGGCGCCGACCGGGTCGCCCGCGCCGGTCACGAGGTTGGCGACGCCGGGCGGCAGACCGGCCTCGGCGAGCAGGTCCATGAGGTCGACGGTGGAGAGCGGGGTGAGCTCGCTCGGCTTGATCACAAAGGTGTTGCCCGCCGCGAGCGCCGGGGCGATCTTCCAACTGGCCTGGAGCAGCGGGTAGTTCCAGGGCGTGATGAGCGCGCAGACCCCGACGGGTTCATGCACGACCACGCTGTGGACGGTGGCGGAGCCGGCGTCGACGACCCGGCCGCCGCTCTCGTTCATCACGAGGTCCGCGAAGTACCGGAAGGCGTCGGCGACGCAGTCGACGTCGACCCGGCCCTCCTCCAGGGTCTTGCCCGCGTCCCGGCTCTCCAGCAGGGCGATCTTCTCGCGGTTGCGTACGAGCAGCTCGGCGGTACGGCGCAGCAGCGCCGCCCGTTCGGCCACGGGGGTACGGGGCCACGGGCCCTCGTCGAACGCCCTGCGCGCGGCGGCGACGGCCGCGTCGGCGTCCTCGGCCCCGCCCTCGGACACGACGGCGAGCACCGTCGCGTCGGCGGGGTCGAGGATGTCGCGTGTGGCGCCGGACGCGGCTTCACGCCACTTTCCGTCCACATGAATCGTCTGTTGTGCCGACACGTCGCGTATTGCCTTCCCTTACCGGAATCCTTTGCCGGAATCCCGACCGGAACGTTCTCCACCAGCGAGGACTGGGGATTCCGGTGCCTGCCCCGGTGAGCGGAAACCATGCGCATGGCGTGACGGAAAGTGCGCCGGGTCACGCGTGTCGGGGGAACTCGTACGCACGGAGAACGCCCCCGGCGCGGATGCCGGGGGCGTTCTCAGGAAAGGGGAGCGTGCGAAGTGCTCAGATCAGGCCCAGCTCGCGCACCGCGTCGCGCTCCTCGGCCAGCTCCTTGACGGAGGCGTCGATCCGCGCGCGCGAGAAGTCGTTGATCTCCAGGCCCTGGACGATCTCGTACGAGCCGTCCTTGGTGGTGACGGGGAACGAGGAGATCAGGCCCTCCGGCACACCGTACGAACCGTCCGACGGGATACCCATCGAGGTCCAGTCGCCCGCGGCGGTGCCGTTGACCCACGTGTGGACGTGGTCGATGGCCGCGTTGGCGGCGGAGGCGGCGGAGGAGGCGCCACGGGCCTCGATGATCGCCGCGCCGCGCTTGGCGACGGTCGGGATGAAGGTGTCGGCCAGCCACACCTCGTCGTTGACGGTCTCGGCGGCGTTCTTGCCGGCGATCTCCGCGTGGAAGATGTCCGGGTACTGGGTGGCGGAGTGGTTGCCCCAGATCGTCAGCCGCTTGATGTCGGAGACGGCGGCGCCGGTCTTCGCGGCGAGCTGCGAGATGGCGCGGTTGTGGTCGAGGCGCGTCATGGCGGTGAAGCGCTCGGCCGGTACGTCGGGCGCGGCGGAGCGGGCGATCAGCGCGTTGGTGTTGGCCGGGTTGCCCACGACGAGGACCTTGATGTCGTCGGCGGCGTGGTCGTTGATGGCCTTGCCCTGCGGCTTGAAGATGCCGCCGTTGGCGGCGAGCAGGTCACCGCGCTCCATGCCCTTCGTACGGGGGCGGGCGCCGACCAGCAGGGCGACGTTCGCGCCGTCGAAGGCGACGTTCGGGTCGTCGGTGATCTCGATGCCGCTGAGCAGCGGGAACGCGCAGTCGTCCAGCTCCATCGCGGTGCCCTCTGCGGCCTTGAGACCCTGCGGGATCTCCAGAAGGCGCAGCTTGACCGGCACGTCCGAGCCGAGCAGGTGGCCGGAGGCGATGCGGAAGAGCAGCGCGTAGCCGATCTGGCCGGCCGCGCCGGTGACGGTGACATTCACGGGAGTGCGGGTCATGGCGATCTCCGTAAGACAGCTGGCGGTGGCGGGGGTCCCTGCCCCTGGGTGCGGGACATCTCCCCGACTCCGACAACCGGCCCATCGCTGGACTGAATCTTGACGTGAAGAGATATCCAGCGGTCAGGCTATCGGACCCGGGCGAGCCCTCACCCACGCCCCCGTTGTGGCACGGCTCACGCAGGGCTCGCGCGCGGCTTCCGGGGGCGCGCACGCGGGGTACGCCGGGGTGGTGAGCCCCCGGCCGGTCACTCCGCCGTCGTGCACCCCTTCGTACCGTTCACGAGCGTCGCGCAGGCCTTCGCGCTGTCGGCGTCGGGAACGGCGGCCATGGGCGTGTACGCGTCCGCGGTCGTCTCCACCGTGCCGGTCTGCTCCTCGCCGGTGGCCCGGAGCGAGCTGATCCGCACCTCGTCGCCGATCGCCGCCTGCGTGATCCTCGCCCAGGCGGCGCCGCAGGTCTTGCTGTAGCGGACCTCGACCAGGGTCGTACCGACCGTGGCGCTGGAGACGGTCTCGGCGTACTGGCCGCCGCAGCCCATCTCCTCCGGGTCCTTGCCCGTGCAGTCGTCGCCGGAGCACTCCACCCCTTCGGGCAGGACGGGCTTGCTGGCGGACGGGGTGGGGGTCGGGGACTGGGCGACGGTCTTGTCGGTGTCGCCGTCACCGCCGAGGTTCAGCATCAGCAGCGCGCCGCCCGCGACCACCAGCGCGCCGACGATCGCCGCGCCGAAGACCAGCGCACGGCGCCGCGGACGCCCGGGTCCGGGGCCGGCAGGGCCGCCGGGCCCGCCCTGTCCACCGGGACCGCCCGGGCCGCCTTGGCGCGCCGGGCCCTGGACCGCACCGGGGGCTCCGGCGGGGCCGTAACCGCCGTACCCGCCGTACGCCTGGCCGGGAGCGGCCTGTCCGGTCCCCCCGGGGCCCCGCTGCTGCGGTACGGCGCCAGGGCCCTGGCCCAAGCCGGGTCCCTGGACCGGGCCCACGCCCGGCCTGCCGCCGCGCGCGCCGGCGCCGAAGTCGATGGTCGCGCCCGCCGCCCCCGGCGCGCGCCCCCCGCGTCCGCCGGAGCCGGGCTTGGGCTTGGGTCCACCGGAACCGTCCGGGCCACGGGTGCTGCCGGCCGCTCCCGGGCTGAACTCGCCGAGCGCCTGCCGCGCCTGGGAGATCCGTATCGCTTCCATCGTCATGTCGTGCCGCATCTCGGAGCGGCTCCAGGCCCGTTCCGCCAGCTCCCACATGGTGATCAGATGCGCCTGATGCGTGCCGGTGACCTCGGCCAGGGCGACGATCGCGCCCTTGGGCGCGAGCAGCCGGCCGTTGAGATACCGCTCCCACGACGTCTTGCTGTAACCGGTCCTGTCGCCCACCGCGGCGATGCTCAGACCACTGCGGTCGACCAGCCCGCGCAACTGAAGCGTGAATTCGCTGACTTCCGGGTCCAGTTCCTCCGGAAGCGCCTTCCAACGAGGCATTCTGCCTCCCCCTTGTCCCCCCGCACGTGCCTGATGTGCCCCGCGCCGTACATCCCCCTGCCGCCTCCGCGCTCACCGCCCCCGGTTCTCGTCGGCGGAGCCCCACGGCGCTCCGGTCCCCGAGCCGGCCGCGCCGGGACCGACTCGCGTCGGCCCGTACGGATCCACCTCACGGACTACCCACAGGGATGTTCCGAGCCAGGATGCCAGTTCCCTCACCAGCAGCGCATGGAAGCAACCGGAGCCGTCTTCGCGCGCCGTCGCGCGCCCCCGGCTTCGATCACCGCCTCAGTCTCCCATCCGTTCCGTGCCACGGGCCACCTCCTGACCTGGAACGCCCCCTCGCGGTCCGTGACGCTGATCTCACCGCCGTACGGGAACGGCGCCCGTCCTCGTCCCGGGGGAACCCGGAGGAGAGAACGGACGCCGTACGGACGCCGTTACGGACGCCGTGAGGAGCGACCCGGCTACGGCACGGTCGAGTGGACGATGTCCTCCAGGAACGGGATCTCCAGCCACGGCTTCGGCTGCGTCATCAGGGACAGCAGCACGATCGCGACCCCGAGCAGGCCGTACGTCAGCATGTCGGTGAAGCGCGACCGGACGGCGAGCATCCCGACGGACGGCAGGACGCGGCGCAGGACCGCGGCGGCGATCAGGGCGACGCCGATGAGGATCGTGCCGATCCGGACGGCCTCGGCGAAGGGGTGCAGACCGACGATCAGCAGCCCGAGCCCGATCGTGCCGAGCACGGCGAGCAGCGGCCACTGCCGGACCGGCGCGGCGGCATCGCGGGGGGCCGCCCGGCCGCCGCCCTCGGGGCGCGCCGTGTCCTGGGTGAGCGAGAAGCGGCTGCCGGGGTCGTCGGCCGGGTCCGGGCGCGTGTCGGCGCGCGCGGGCACAGGCACGGGCGTCGCACCCGCGGCCTCGGTGCTTTCAGCGTCAGCGCCAGCGCCAGCGCCGGCTCCGGCTTCGCCTTCGCCTTCGGCAGCCTCGGGACCGCCATCCCCGTCGTTCTTCACAAGGGCCTCGTCCGGTTCACCCGGGCCCGGCTCTACGGGCCTACTCGCACCCATGGTGTGGTGCCCCTTTCCGCTTCGGCCCGCGCTCAGCCCGCGTCCGCGGCAACGGTGCGTTCGGCCGCCTCGACGACATTGGCCAGCAGCTGGGCGCGGGTCATGGGGCCGACCCCGCCCGGGTTCGGCGAGATCCAGGAGGCCACGTCCGCGACCCCCGGGTGGACATCGCCGACGATCTTGCCGTCCGCGTCACGGCTGACGCCGACGTCGAGGACGACGGCGCCCTCCTTGACGTCCTCGGGGTTGATGAGGTGCGGCACGCCCGCCGACGCCACGATGATGTCCGCCTGCTTGAGCAGCGCGGGCAGATCGCGGGTGCCGGTGTGGCACTGCGTCACCGTCGCGTTCTCCGTCCGCCGGGTCAGCAGCAGCGGCATCGACCGGCCGACGGTGATCCCGCGGCCCACGACCACCACATGCGCGCCCGCGATCTCGACGCCGTGGTGGCGCAGCAGCTGGATGATGCCGTACGGGGTGCAGGGCAGCGGGCCCTCCTCGTTGAGCACCAGCCGGCCGAGGCTCATCGGGTGCAGCCCGTCGGCGTCCTTGGCCGGATCCATCAGCTCCAGCACGCGGTTGGTGTCGATGCCCTTGGGCAGCGGGAGCTGGACGATGTAGCCGGTGCACTCGGGGTTGGCGTTCAGCTCCGCCACCACCGCCTCGATCTCCTCCTGGGAGGCAGTGTCGGGCAGTTCCCGCTCGATCGAGGCGATGCCGACCTGGGCGCAGTCGCGGTGCTTGCCGTTCACGTACCAGCGGCTGCCCGGGTCGTCGCCGACGAGCAGGGTCCCCAGGCCCGGCGTTATCCCCCGCTCCTTGAGGGCCGCCACGCGGACGGTGAGATCGGACTTGATCGCGGCTGCGGTGGCCTTGCCATCGAGAATCTGGGCGCTCATACCCCCATCCTCGCGGATTACCCCTCCGCTGTTCCAATCAGGCCCGGATCCGGGCCCGTACCGGGGCAGGAGGTTGCACTTGCACAACAGCTGCCGAAAGCCACTGGACAAGAATGTGCCGTTAATACCACCATTACCGCGCAGCGCGCGGCCGGCATGATTTCGGGGGGCAGACCGCTCAGTAGTACCTGAGAAGTTCCTCCATGCGGGCCTCGTCGTCCCCAGCACCACCAACGGAGGAATTTCCCCATGAGTTTCGGCGACCCCAACAACCCGTACGGCCAGCAGGGCCAGCCGGGACAGCCGCAGCCGGGACAGCCGCCCCAGCCCGGTTACGGCTACCCGCAGCAGGCCCCCCAGGGCGTACCGCCGCAGGGTTACGGCTATCCCCAGCAGCCGGGCCAGCCCGGTCAGCCGTACGGCGCCTACCCGCAGGGCCAGCCCGGCTACGGCGGCGGCATGCCGGAACTCGCCCACTGGGGCCTGCGGGTCGGCGGCAAGATCATCGACGGTCTGCTGTACGTGGTGCCGTACTTCATACTCCTCGCCGGCGGCAACTCCGACGGCGGCATCGGTCCGGTCCTCGCCCTTGTCGGCGGGCTCGGCATGCTCGGCATCTTCATCTGGCAGGTGATCCAGGAGGGCTCGACCGGTCAGACGGTCGGCAAGAAGGTCGTGGGGATCCGGCTGCTGCGCGAGAGCGACGGCCAGCCGATCGGCGCCGGTATGTCGTTCGTCCGCGGGCTCGCCCACTTCCTGGACAACATCGCCTGCTACCTCGGCTGGCTGTGGCCGCTGTGGGACCAGAAGAAGCAGACGTTCGCGGACAAGGTCTGCTCGACGGTCGTCGTCAAGTCCAAGTGAGCAACGCCTGATCAACGGCTCGAAGGCCGCGTTCCCCGGAGGGAACGCGGCCTTCGCCGTGGGTGGGCCCGCTCAGTGGCAGGACTGGACTCAGTGGAAGAAGTGGCGCGTTCCCGTGAAGTACATCGTCGCGCCCGCCTTCTTCGCCGCCTCGACGACCAGCTCGTCACGGACGGATCCGCCCGGCTGCACAACCGCCTTGACGCCGGCCGCCAGCAGGATCTCCAGGCCGTCGGGGAACGGGAAGAACGCGTCGGACGCCGCGTACGAGCCGCTCGCCCGCTCCTCCCCCGCCCGCTCGACCGCGAGCTTCGCGGAGTCGACGCGGTTGACCTGGCCCATGCCGACGCCCACCGAGGCACCGCCCTTGGCCAGCAGGATCGCGTTGGACTTGACCGCGCGCGACGCCTTCCACGCGAAGGCCAGTTCGCGCAGCTCGTCCTCGCTCAGCGCCTCGCCGGTCGCGAGGGTCCAGTTGGCCGGGTCGTCGCCGTCGGCCTGGAGCCGGTCGGTGACCTGGAGCAGCGCGCCGCCGTCGATCAGCTTGACCTCGGCCCGCGCCGAAGGGGCGTCGGGGCAGCGCAGCACGCGGATGTTCTTCTTACGGGCGAGCACCTCGACGGCGCCGTCCTCGTAGCCGGGCGCGACGATGACCTCGGTGAAGATCTCGGCGACCTGCTCGGCCATCGCGACGGAGACCGGCCGGTTGACGGCGATCACACCGCCGAACGCGGACAGCGGGTCGCACGCGTGCGCCTTGCGGTGCGCCTCGGCGACATCGTCACCGATGGCGATCCCGCACGGGTTGGCGTGCTTGATGATCGCGACGCACGGCTCGGCGTGGTCGTACGCGGCACGGTGGGCGGCGTCCGTGTCCGTGTAGTTGTTGTACGACATCTCCTTGCCGTGCAGCTGCTCGGCCTCCGCGAGACCGCCCTCGGCGCTGGTGTAGAGCGCGGCGGGCTGGTGCGGGTTCTCGCCGTAACGGAGCACGTTCTTACGGGAGTACGTGGCGCCGAGGAAGTCCGGGAAGCCCGAGTCGTCCGGTGCGGCGTAGTCGTCGGCGAACCAGAGGGCAACAGCCACGTCGTACGCGGCGGTGTGCTGGAACGCCTCCGCCGCGAGGCGCTTGCGGGTCGTGAGGTCGAACCCGCCGTTCTGGACGGCGCCGAGGACGTCCGCGTACCGCTCGGGGCTGGTGACGACCGCGACGGAGGGGTGGTTCTTGGCGGCGGCGCGGACCATGGAGGGGCCGCCGATGTCGATCTGCTCGACGCACTCGTCGGCGGAGGCGCCGGAGGCGACCGTCTCGCGGAACGGGTAGAGGTTCACGACGACGAGGTCGAACGGCTCGATCTCCAGCTCGGCGAGCTGCTCGCGGTGCGAGTCCAGCCGGAGGTCCGCGAGGATGCCCGCGTGGACGCGCGGGTGCAGCGTCTTGACCCGGCCGTCCAGGCACTCGGGGAAGCCGGTCAGCTCCTCGACCTTGGTGACCGGCACGCCCGCGGCGGCGATCTTCGCGGCGGTGGAGCCGGTCGAGACCAGGGTGACGCCCGCCTCGTGCAGTCCACGGGCCAGCTCTTCGAGGCCGGTCTTGTCGTAGACGCTGACCAGAGCCCTGCGGATAGGGCGCTTCGTACCTTCGGCGGTCACTGGATCGTTACCTTTCGTCCCTCAATGCGATAGCCGTGCCGGGCCAGACGCCCCACGACCTCGACGAGCAGCCGTCGCTCGACTTCCTTGATGCGCTCGTGAAGAGCGTCCTCATCGTCCTCGTCCCGTACCTCGACCACGCCCTGCGCGATGATCGGGCCGGTGTCGACGCCGTCGTCGACGAAGTGGACGGTGCAGCCGGTGACCTTCGCTCCGTAGGCGAGCGCGTCGCGCACACCGTGGGCACCGGGAAAGCTGGGGAGCAGGGCGGGGTGCGTGTTGACGGTCCGGCCGGCGAATCGGGCGAGGAACTCCTTGCCCACGATCTTCATGAAACCGGCCGAGATCACGAGATCCGGTTCGTACTCGGCGGTCGCCGCGGCGAGCGCGGCGTCCCACTCGTCCCGCGTTCCGTAGTCCTTCACGCGCCGGACGAAGGTCGGCAGCCCGGCGCGCTCGGCGCGCTCCAGACCGGCGATCGCGTCCCGGTCGGCACCGACGGCGACGACCGCCGCCCCGTAACCGGCGGGGTCGTCGCCGATGGCGTCCAGCAGGGCTTGGAGGTTCGTACCGGAGCCGGAGACGAGAACCACGAGCCGGGCGGGGGCCGTCCGGCCGGAGGGAGGGGAGGCCACAGCGGGCGCCTTTCTTGGAGCTTTGTGCGGTCGTACGAACGAGTCGTGCCCCCCGATACGGGGAACTCTACGAAGAAGCCGACCGGCAGCAACGATACCGGCAGCCGGCCCGGCCCCCTCGGGACGGGGGCCGGGACCCCTGCGGGGCCCGGTGCACGGCAAGGGGCCTGGACGACAAGACCTGGGCCGGGAGGTAGCGTCTGGGGACGGGCCCGTCTCCAGGACGGACCATGACGTGACGAGACAAGACCCCCGCGCGCAGGGTCTGAGGGGAAGACGTTCACCAGATGCCGGACCGACGCCGCCGCACAGCTCTCCACCTCCCGCCGCCCGCTGGACCGGTGCTGCTGCCACGGGAACGCCAGTCCTCCTCCACCGGTTCGCCGGGGGCCTCGGACTCCTCGGATTCCCCGGAGCCCTCGGAGCCCTCCGATTCCGCGCCTTCCGCGCCTTCCGCGCCTTCCGCGCCTTCGGGGAGCACCCGCAAGCCGTCGGGCGCCCCCGAGGACAATCCGTTCGCACCGCCGCCCGAGGGCACGCCCGACCGGCCGTGGCAGCCGCGCCTCCCGGAGAACGGCGGCTCCACCGACGAGGGCTCCGGCCGGAGCGGCTGGGGCAGCCAGTGGAGCAGCCGCCAGCCCGGCCGCTCGTCGGGCGGCTTCGGCAGCCGGCCCGGCACCCCGCAGGGCCAGGGCGGACAGCCAGGGCAGGACGGCGGCCAGGACAGCCCCGACGGCGGTCGCGGCGGGCTGCGCTGGGATCCGACGGACGTGTCCCAGCGCCGTGCCCGGTACGCGCTGCTCGCCGGGATGTGGGCCCTCTTCTTCGTGCTCTTCCGGCTGCCCGAGGCCGCGCTCCTGCTCGGCTCGCTCGCCGTCTACTGGGGCGCCAGCTCGCTCCGTAACAAGCAGAAGGCGACGACGGACAAGCCGGAGGACGCGAAGGGAGACGCGCAGGGGGATGCCAAGGGAGACGCCAAGGGGGACGCGAAGAGCGCGGTCACCGATGGCTCCTCCGGTGCCGTCGGCGCCTCACCCGCTCCGGTGCGTATGACAAAGACCCCGCCGCCGGACAAGGGCGCCGCACCGTCCACCCGGCCGCAGCGGACGGCCGCGGTGACCGGCCTGGTCGCCGCCGCGCTCGCGCTGGTCTTCGTCGCGACGACCTTCGGCGTGCGACTGGCCTACCCCGACTACTACTCCTGTGTGAACGACGCGCTCACCAAGACCGGCCAGCTCTCCTGCAACGAACTGCTGCCGCACTCGGTGGAGCGCCTCTTCGGCGTCAAGGAGTAGGAGCGGGCCCTGCCACCGGCCGCTCGTCCCGCTCGCCCCGCTCACCCCCCGTCAGCTCCGGCCCCGCCGGAGCGGGGGTGAGGGTGGCGGCGGGGGCGGGGGCACCGGAAGGTGCCGGGGCTCCCGGGAAGTCGGCCATCAGCCCGCCCGACGCCTCCTTGAACGCCGCCCACCGCACCTGGCGCGCCCCGCGCTCGTGCCACGCGGCGGCCGGCAGGACGTCGTACGGCACGGAGTCGGGATCGGCGGCCGGTACGCCCGTGCCCGTGCCCGAGCCCGCGTCCGCGTCCGCGACCGCTTCCCTGGGCGTGCGGCGCCGCCAGGGCGCCCGCCGCCGGCCGCCACCCGCCGTCGCCGCCCCCGGATCCCCGGCCCCCGGCACCTCCGTCCCCGGCTCCGTCTCCGCCTCCGTCTCCGTCTCCGGCAGCGCGTCCGCCCGCCGCTCCCGCAGCCGCCAGGCCCGCAGCAGCAGGGCCAGCGGCACCCCGAGGACCACCGTCCAGCCCAGCGCCGCCGCGCCCGTCAGCCACCACACCGGGCCGAAGGCCGCCAGCTCGGCATTGCCCAGCGGCCCGCCCGACAACGCCGCCAGACCCGCCGTCAGCACGGCGCACACCCCGCCGCCGAGCCCCGCCGTCAGCGCTGTCTCGCGTACGCCCCACGCCTCGTCCCGTACGGAGTACGGGGGCGCCGCCGTACGGACCGTGAACCAGGCGACCGCCAGCCCCGCCGCCACCGGGACCGCCCCGGCCGCCCAGTTCACGGCGGTCCCGGGGCCGACGCCCGGCACCGCCGCGAGGAGCGGGAAGGACGGCAGCGCGGGGGTGCCGACGACCCCGAGGGGGGTGGCCGTCGCCGCCGTACCGAGCGCGAAGCCGGGGCCCAGGCCGTACGCCGCGCCCCAGACCGCCGCGTTCGGCACCAGGGCCAGCCCGAGCAGCAGGACGGCGAACCGCCCCGACCAGTCCCCCGCCAGGCTCACGAACGACGCGTGCGCCGGGTCCATGTGCCATCCCAGCGACACCCCGACGAGCAGCGCGCCACCGCCCAGCAGCAGCAGTACGGCCGCGGCCCCCGCCCGCGCCGCCACCGCCGCCCGTCTCCGCGCGCCGGGCGCCCACACCGTACGGACCAGCGCCGTCCGTACGAACCCGGGGAGCCGCCGCGGCAGCGCGCCGCGCCGGTGGCCGCCCGCCCGCCACACCCCGGCCACCGCGGACACCACCGTCAGGACCGGCAGCGCGACGGCCGCGCGCGACGGCGCCCCGATCAGCGGGCCGCGCGCCGCGAAGACCACGGCGGCGGCGCCGACCAGCAGATATCCGCAGCAGACCGTGGACACCGCGCCGAACGCGGTGAGCCGTGGCCGCCCCTCGTCCGGTTCGAGCGTGTCCCGCACCGTCCGGTACACCAGCCAGACCGGCAGCGCGACGAGGAGTATCGGCACGACACCGAGCGGCGCCGGGGTCCCTGACAGGGTGTCGGGACGGATCAGCTCGACTCCGTGCGCCAGCAGCCAGAGCCCTGCCGCCACCCGCAGGGCCCCGCCGGCGCCGCTGTCCGGGTACGGCGAGATGATCCACGCCGCCATCACCAGCACGGCGAGCGCGCCGAGTCCGAGGCCCGCGGCGATGGCTCCGCGGAGGAAAGAGGCGGTCAGCGCGGCGGCCCGGCCCCGCTCCACCGCGGAGGCCGATGACAACGGCGTGCTGCGCTCGGTCATTTGGGTCACAGCTTCATGCTGCCCACGACACGCGCCGTATCCACGTAACAGGCGAATACTCGCCGTGTCGCCCAATATACGTTTATGTGCTTTTTTACCCAGTATCGTGCTGCGGGGAGCCCCACATGACGCAGAACACCACGCAGAGCGCCACCCTGCCGCCTCCCGAGGAACGCCGCAGGCTGCGTGAGGCGAAGCCGATGACGGAGAAGCAGATCGCGACGGCGATGGGGGTCACGCGGTCGACGATCAGGTCCTGGGAGACCGGCCGTACGACTCCCCGGGGCCGTAAGCGGGAGTCGTACGCGAAGCTGCTGGCCGGGATCGAGGCGGAGCTGCGGGAGCGGGCGGAGCTGGCGCTGCGAACGGAGCGCGCGGCGGTGAAGGCCGCTCAGGAACGTACGGCGGCCCGCCTCCTGAGCACCCACGACGCGCCGCTCCAGGACCGCCCGGAGCAGCACGCGGAGCCGGTGGCCGCCGCGGCCGTGCTCGTGGCGCCTCCCGACGGCGGAGCCGACGCGGCGTCAGCGGCCCGGCGCGAAGCGGAGACCGAGGTCGCGGTGGATGCCTCGGATGCGGCGGCGGAAGCGGCGGTGGCCGAGGCCGAGGCAGCCGCGCGGGCCGCCGCCGCGAAGGCCGCCGAGGCAGCCGCCCTCGCCGCCGCGACCACCCCCGAGGAAGCGTTCGACGTGCTGTACACGCACACCGGACCCGCCCTCGCCCGGCAGACGTTCCTGCTCACCGGACGGCGCGCCCTGTCCAAGGAGTCCGTCGAGCAGGCGTTCCACCTGGCCTGGCGGCGCTGGCCCGAGGTCGCCGTCGACCGCGATCCGCCGAGCTGGGTACGGGTCGCCGCGTACGAGTACGCGATGTCGCCCTGGCACTCGATGCGCCGCGCCCACCGGCACCCCGATCCGGCGACCCCCGGCGAACTCCAGGGCCCCGGCGCCCGGGCGCTGCACGAGGCGCTGCTCGCGCTGCCGCCCGCGTACCGCCGCACGCTGCTGCTCTACGACGGTCTGCGGCTCGATCTGCCGGAGACCGCCGCCGAGACCGAGGCGAGCACCCCGGCCACCGTCAACCGGCTGACGTACGCCCGCGACGCGCTCGCCGCGCACCTGCCCGAGCTGGCCGATCCGGCGCTGCTGCACGCGCGCCTCGACGCGCTGGCCGGCGCGGTCACCCCGCCGTCGCTCGCGCCACCGGGGGCCGTACGGACGCGCAGCGAGCGGCGGGTCCGGCTCTGGACGCGGGCCGCCATCTCCTTCACCACGCTGATCGTCGGCGCGACGGCCTTCACCGTGACCACCGCCCCGACCCAGTACCACGCGCCGGTGGCCGCCGGTGAGCGGGTCGGCGGCGTCCCCGCGGCGGCCGGGCCGCAGCGGCTGACCCCGCAGGACGTGAAGCTCCGCGCCCATCTCCGTGCCCAGCCGGCGACCGGCCCGTACCGCCTCGTGCCACGCGCGGAGTAACCGGAGTAACCGGAGTAACCGGAGCGAGCCGTCCGGCACGGCGGACCGCGAAACGCGCGTGGGCCCGTACCCCCCGAAAGGAGTACGGGCCCACGCGCGGGTGCCGTGACCGTTGGTCTTCCGACCGGTGTCAGCCGGCGAGGATGGCGCGGGCGAGCCCGGCCGTCTCGGTCGGGGTCTTGCCGACCTTCACACCGGCGGCCTCCAGGGCCTCCTTCTTCGCCTGGGCCGTGCCGGAGGAGCCGGAGACGATGGCGCCGGCGTGGCCCATGGTCTTGCCCTCGGGCGCGGTGAAGCCCGCGACGTAGCCGACGACCGGCTTGGTGACGTTCTTCGCGATGTAGTCGGCCGCGCGCTCCTCGGCGTCGCCGCCGATCTCGCCGATCATCACGATCAGGTCGGTCTCGGGGTCGGCCTCGAACGCGGCGAGCGCGTCGATGTGCGTCGTACCGATGACCGGGTCGCCACCGATGCCGACGGCCGACGAGAAGCCGATGTCGCGCAGCTCGTACATCATCTGGTAGGTCAGCGTGCCGGACTTGGACACGAGACCGATACGGCCGGGCTTGGTGATGTCGCCCGGGATGATGCCGGCGTTGGACTGACCGGGGGTGATCAGGCCGGGGCAGTTCGGACCGATGATGCGGGTCTTGTTGCCCTTGCTGCTCGCGTACGCCCAGAAGGCGGCGGAGTCGTGGACCGCGATGCCCTCGGTGATGACGACGACGAGACCGATCTCGGCGTCGATCGCCTCGACGACGGCGGCCTTGGCGAAGGCCGGCGGCACGAAGACGACGGAGACGTCGGCGCCGGTCTTCTCGATGGCGTCGGCCACCGACCCGAAGACGGGTACGGAGGTCTCGCCGAACTCGACGGACGTACCGGCCTTACGGGGGTTCACGCCGCCGACGATGTTGGTGCCGTCGGCGAGCATGAGCTTGGTGTGCTTCATGCCGGTGGCGCCGGTCATCCCCTGGACGATGACCTTGCTTTCCTTGGTCAGGAAAATAGCCATGGTGTTGGAGTCCCTGTCCTTTTACTTGGCCGCGGCCAGCTCGGCGGCCTTGTCGGCCGCGCCGTCCATGGTGTCCACGCGCTGCACGAGCGGGTGGTTGGCGTCGGACAGGATCTTGCGACCCAGCTCCGCGTTGTTGCCGTCGAGCCGCACGACCAGCGGCTTCTCGACCTTCTCGCCCTTGCTGGCGAGCAGCTCCAGCGCCTGGACGATGCCGTTGGCGACCTCGTCGCACGCGGTGATGCCACCGAAGACGTTGACGAACACGGACTTGACGTCCGGGTCGCCGAGGATGATCTCCAGGCCGTTCGCCATGACCTCGGCGGAGGCGCCGCCACCGATGTCGAGGAAGTTGGCGGGCTTCACGCCGCCGTGCGCCTCACCGGCGTAGGCGACGACGTCGAGGGTCGACATGACCAGACCCGCGCCGTTGCCGATGATGCCGACCTCGCCGTCGAGCTTGACGTAGTTGAGGTTCTTCGCCTTGGCGGCGGCCTCCAGCGGGTTCGCCGCGGCCTTGTCCTCCAGCGCGTCGTGCTCCGGCTGGCGGAACTCGGCGTTCTCGTCGAGCGAGACCTTGCCGTCGAGCGCGATGATCTTGCCGTCGCCGGACTTGATCAGCGGGTTGACCTCGACGAGGAGGGCGTCCTCCTTGATGAAGACGGTCCACAGCTTCTGGAGCACGTCCGCGACCTGGTCCGCGATCTCCGCCGGGAACTTCGCGGCGGCGACGATCTCGGCGGCCTTCTCGGGCGTGCAGCCCTCGTTGGCGTCGACCGGGATCTTGGCCAGCGCGTCGGGGTTCTCCTCCGCGACGACCTCGATCTCCACGCCGCCCTCGACGGAGGCCATGGCGAGGAAGGTCCGGTTGGTGCGGTCCAGCAGGAAGGAGACGTAGTACTCCTCCGCGATGTCCGCGGTCTGGGCGAGCATGACCTTGTGGACCGTGTGGCCCTTGATGTCCATGCCCAGGATCTGACCGGCCTTCTCGACCGCGTCCGCCGCGTCGGAGGCCAGCTTCACGCCGCCGGCCTTTCCGCGGCCACCGACCTTGACCTGTGCCTTGACGACGGCCTTGCCGCCGAGACGCTCGGTCACCTCGCGGGCGGCCTCAGGCGTTTCGATGACTTCACCGGCCAGCACCGGTACACCGTGCTTGGCGAAGAGGTCCCTCGCCTGATACTCGAACAGGTCCACGCGCGTCCGTCCCTTGTCTTTTAAAACCGCAGCCTGGTGATCGCGGGTTCGTTGTCTGCGTGGGCGTGCCGCGAAGGGCAACGTGACTGCACTGTCACTGAGGGAGGCGTACACGCTGTCCGGTACGCGGCATGTCCGCCTCGCAGGTTATCCCCGTGTGCCGTGGGTCCCTAAATCGCGGATCACACATGAGCGGTGATACCTGTCACAGAGCGGTGATACCCGTCACGTCGCGCCCTCACAGACCGGTGTCAGGCACCGGAATCGGACGTTTCTCCAGTGCCGCCGCCATCACCTCGGGGAAGAGGTCGGGCGTGCACGCGAAGGCGGGCACGCCCAGCGCGGAGAGGGCCGCCGCGTGCTCGCGGTCGTACGCGGGCGCCCCCTCGTCCGAGAGCGCGAGCAGCGCCACGAACTCCACGCCGGACGCCTTCATCTCCGCGACGCGGCCGGTCATGCCGTCGCGTATCCCGCCTTCGTAGAGGTCGCTGATGAGCACGACGACGGTGTCGGCGGGCCGGGTGATGCGGGAGCGGCAGTACGTGAGCGCCCGGTTGATGTCGGTGCCCCCGCCGAGCCGGGTGCCGAAGAGCACGTCGACGGGGTCGGCCAGCTGATCGGTGAGGTCGGCCACGGCCGTGTCGAAGACGACCAGCCGGGTCGCCAGGGACGGCACGGACGCCAGGACCGCGCCGAAGACGGCGGCGTGGACGACGGAGGCGGCCATCGACCCGGACTGGTCGACGCAGAGGATGATCTCCTTGCGCACCGCCCGCGACGCCCGGCCGTGCCCGACGAGCCGTTCGGGAACGATCGTGCCCCGCCGCGTACCCCGGTCCGTGCCCCGCTCCGGCAGCCGGTTCTTGAGGTTGGCGCGGATCGTCCGGTCCCAGTCGATGTCCCGGTGGCGCGGCCGGCTGATCCGCGCGGAGCGGTCGAGCGCGCCGGTGAGCGTGGTGCGGGTACGGGCGGCGAGCCGCCGTTCGAGGTCCTGGACGACCTTGCGGACGACGGCGCGGGCGGTCTCCCTCGTGGTCTCGGGCATGGCTCTGCCGAGGGAGAGCAGGGTGGCGACGAGATGGACGTCGGGCTCGACCGCCGCCAGTGTCTCCGGCTCCAGGAGCAGTGAGGCGAGCCCGAGCCGCTCGATCGCGTCCCGCTGCATGACCTGGACGACGGTGCTCGGGAAGTACGTACGGATGTCGCCGAGCCAGCGCGCCACGGACGGCGCGGAGGCGCCGAGACCACCGGCGCGCCCGCGCCCGCTCCCGCTATCCGCGCCGGCCCGGCCGGCCGCCGCCGTTCCTGCTCCGGTTCCGTTTCCGATTCCGTCTCCGTACAGGGCGGTCAGCGCGCCGTCCATCGCCGCGTCCGTGCCGGCCGGGGTGTGTCCCGTCCCGTCGGCGCCGTCCCCGCCGAGCACCATCCGCCAGCGGCGCAGCCGCTCGCCCTCGGCTCCGCCGGTGTCCGGGTCCGTGGTCATCCCCTCACCTCCGCGAGATCGAGATCGTGGGCCTTGTCGAGGATGAGCGCGAGCACCGGCAGTACGGCGTCGGCGCGGGCCTTGTCGAGTCCGGGGCCGAAGCCCGGCGCGGCGGGCGCGGGCCCGGCCTGACCAGCGCCGCCGCCCGGTCCGCGCCGTACACGCTCGCCCAGGGTGCGGCGTACGCCCGGTTCGTACGCGGAGAACGTACGGCGCAGCAGCGGCAGTACGTCCGTGAAGGCACCGGGCGCCACGCCTGTCAGCCAGGTGTCGACGAGGCCGAGGAGGCGTTCGTCGTGGACCAGGATCAGGCCGCCGCCGGGAGCGCCGCCCAGGAAGCCCTCCATCCAGGCGGCGGCCTCCGGGGGCGGGACGCCGGGTGACAGGGCGAGCCCCATCAGGACGGCGGCCCGGTCCTGGGCGAGGCGCCCGTCGTCCAGGAGCAGCCGGGCGGCCCGGCCGCGGACCGTGCCGGCCACGGTGTCCCGTTCCGCGAGCTTGCGCAGGACGCTCTCCCAGCGCCCGTTCAGCCCCGCATCCCCGGCCTCGGCGGCCTCGGCGGCCTCGCCGGCAGGCGCGGCCGGGCCCCGGCCGCCGGTCAGCAGGCGGATGGCGGTGTGCGCGCGGTCGAGATGGCCGCGCATCTCGGTGGCGCCGTCCGCGTCGAGCCCGGCGCAGGCGGGCGGCAGCCCCACACAGACGCGTTCGGCGAGCCCGGCCGCGACGTCGGCGAGGGCGGCGGCCCCGGTCCTGGTGCCGGTCCCGGTGGCGGTCCTGGTGCCGGTGCCGGTTCCGGTGCCGGTTCCGGTGCCGGTTCCGGTGCCGGTGCCGGTCCCGGTGGTGCGTACGTCTCCGTATCTCGCCGCGCGGGCCAGCGCCGGGAGCGCCCGCGCGAGCCGGCCGACATCGGTGTCGAGGGCGGCGCGGTCGGCGAGGGCCCGCATGACGACGGGGAGGGCGTCCGGCAGTACGGCCGGGAGGCAGCTCTCGGCCAGCTCCGTGACCTCGGCGAGCGTGGCCGCCGAGCGGGCCAGGGACTCGGCCCTGGCGGTCGCGGCGGCGAGCACGGTCGTGCCCCAGACGCCGGCCTCCGCGACCCGTACGGCCAGTTCGGGCTCCCAGCGCAGCCGCCAGCCCTCCCGGAAGGTGCCAGTGCCCGTACGGCCCGCGACGGGCTCGCCCCAGCCGACGCCGAGGAGCCGCAGCCGGTGCAGCAGCGCGCTCTTCGCCGCGTCGCCCTCTTTACGGAGGTCGAGATCCAGCTCGCGCTGCTCCGCCTGCGGCTTGAGGCGCAGGGAGCGCTGGAGCCGGGTGAGATCGCGCTGGAGCGGCACGGCGGGCGCCGTGTCGGGAACCGCGCCGAGCACGTCACCGACGACGAGCCGGTCCCTGATGAGCCCGAGCGGTACGTCGGAGCCCTCGCACAGGACGGCCAGGACCGCGTCCGTGGTCTCGTCGAGCCCGGCGAGCGGCCGGCCGCGCAGGGTGGCGAGGGCCTCGGCGAGCCGTACCGCTTCGATGACGTGCGCGGGCGAGACGGGATGGTCCTCCGCGCGGAGCAGCCCGGCGACCTTGGTGAGCCAGCGCTCCACGGGCCGGTCCTGCGCCTCGAAGAGGTGCCCGTACCAGCCGGGGGCGTCGATGCCCGCGCCGTAACCGCTGTGCCGGGCCAGCCTGCGGTGGGTCCAGGGCACCCAGGTGATGTCGGTCCTGACCTTCGGCAGCCCCTTCAGCAGGGCGCGGTCGGCGGCGAGGGTGGTCCGCTCGCGCAGCGCCGGCACGTGCCAGGCGCCGCAGACGACGGCGACGGCCTCGTCCCCGTACTCCGCGAACTCCTTGCGCGCCGCCCGCAGCTGGAGCCGCATATGGGCCTCGCGGACGCGATCGCGCGGGTCTCCGCCGTCGCCGTACTCCTCGCGCAGCGCGGCCATCGCGTCGGCCACGGCGTCGAACGGCGCGAAGGGGTCGCCGGGCCCGGTCCCCGCCCTCCGGTGCTCGACGACGTCCTCCCACCAGCGCTCGGGGCTGTCGTGACCGGCGGCCTCGGCGAGCGCGGCCAGCGGATCGAACGGATCAGGCTGATCGGGCGGACCGGGCGGATCGCCGTCCGCTGCGGGCCGCGCCGCCAGGGAGTGCGCGGCCGGCAGATCGATGAAGCGGGCCGGTACGCCGTGGTCGAGCGCCCAGCGCAGGGCGACCCACTCCGGGGAGAACGCGGCCAGCGGCCAGAACACCGCGCGCCCCGGATCGTCCACGGCGTGCGCGAGGAGCGCCACGGGAGGCCGCATGGCCCGGTCGGTGGCGAGCGCCAGCAGCGGGTCAGCCTCGGGCGGCCCCTCGATCAGTACGATCCGGGGCGCGCCCGCGTCGAGCGCGGCCAGGACCGCCCGCGCGGAGCCGGGGCCGTGGTGCCTGACCCCGAGCAGCAGCGGCCCGCGCCCGGTCGTCTCGCGCGCGGTGGTCACGCGCCCGGTGGTCACGCGCTCACCTCGCGGCAGGCGCGGTAGAAGTCCTGCCAGCCGTCGCGCTCGCGGACCACCGTCTCCACGTACTCCCGCCAGATCACCCGGTCCGCCGCCGGATCGCGGACGACCGCGCCGAGGATGCCCGCCGCCACATCGCCGGGGCGCAGCACGCCGTCGCCGAAGTGGGCGGCGAGCGCGAGGCCGTTGGTGACGACGGAGATCGCCTCGGCGGTGGAGAGCGTCCCCGAGGGGGACTTGAGCCTCGTACGGCCGTCGGCCGTGACGCCGTCGCGCAGTTCGCGGAAGACCGTGACGACCCGGCGGATCTCGTCGATGCCCTCGGGCCCGCCCGGCAGACCGAGCGAGCGCCCCAGCTGGTCGACGCGGCGCGCGACGATGCCGACCTCGGCCTCCTGGCTGGCGGGCAGCGGCAGGACGACGGTGTTGAAGCGGCGGCGGAGCGCGCTGGACAGCTCGTTGACCCCGCGGTCCCGGTCGTTGGCCGTCGCGATCAGGTTGAAGCCGCGGACGGCCTGCACCTCCTGTCCCAGCTCGGGAATCGGCAGGGTCTTCTCGGAGAGGATCGTGATGAGCGAGTCCTGCACATCGGCGGGGATACGGGTCAGCTCCTCGACGCGCGCGGTCATCCCCTCCGCCATGGCGCGCAGCACCGGGCTGGGGACGAGCGCGGCACGGCTGGGTCCTTCGGCGAGGAGCCGCGCGTAGTTCCAGCCGTACCTGACCGCCTCCTCGGGCGTGCCCGCCGTGCCCTGCACGAGCAGCGTCGAGTCGCCGCTGACGGCTGCCGCGAGATGTTCGGAGACCCAGGTCTTGGCGGTGCCCGGCACGCCGAGGAGCAGCAGCGCCCGGTCGGTGGCGAGGGTGGTGACGGCGACTTCGACGATCCGGCGCGGTCCCACGTACTTCGGTGTGATCAGCGCCCCGCCGGGCAGCGTGCCGCCGAGCAGATAGGTGGCCACGGCCCACGGCGAAAGCCGCCAGCCGGCGGGCCGCGGCCGGTCGTCGGCCGCGGCCAGGGCCGTCAGTTCACCGGCGAACGTGTCCTCGGCGTGCGGGCGCAGGATGTCGCCGCCGCCGG
The DNA here is from genome assembly GCF_040701725.1 of Streptomyces sp. NPDC093109. Taxonomy (NCBI): domain Bacteria; kingdom Bacillati; phylum Actinomycetota; class Actinomycetes; order Kitasatosporales; family Streptomycetaceae; genus Streptomyces; species Streptomyces sp. NPDC093109. The sequence continues at coordinate 126,004 of NZ_JBFBEZ010000015.1, read as the reverse complement.
GCAGGGCGTTCTCGGACGTGGTCCCGGTCTCGGTCTCGGTCAGGTTCTCGGTCACGGTCATGGCTCCCCCTCCGGATCGTTCGACCCGATGTGGGTTTCCACGGTGCACCACGCCACTGACAATCGGCCGTGTCCGCAGGTCAGAGCGATTGTCAGTGGGGGGCTCTAACGTCGTGGTCATGAATCGGACGGGGGAACGCAGCATGGTGGAACAGGTGCCGGCCCGGGCTCCTGACGCCGCGTCACGCCGAGCGGAGTCGCGGGCCGCGCGGATCACGGCGGGCACGACGGAGCTGGAGCGGCGGCTGACGGATCTGCTGCGCGGCGGGCTGGCCGCGGGCGAGCAGTCGGGGTACGGGGTGTGGGAGGAGACGGCGGCCCGGATGGTCGACGCGCAGGCGCCCGGTCTGGCGAGCCGGGTGCGGGAGTTGGGGGCGATCCCCGGTTCGGGCCCCGGGTGGCCGGCGCGGCTGCTGGAGGAGTCCGCGATGCTGCATCTGCTGAGCACGGCGTGGCAGGGGCGCGACCGGCTGCCGGAGCCACTGGCGGCCACGGTCCGCACCCGGGTCGGCCTCCCGTCGTCCGCCGGGGGCCCGCCGATCCGGGACCACTGGCTGGTGCTCGCGCAGTACGACACGTCCGACGGCAGGCTCGTCACGCGCAGGATCCGGCTGTACGGGCGGGACTCGGGGCGCTCGGCGCTGGTGCTCTCCTTCGGCGCGGCGGGCCGGGCCCCGGCGCTGGAGCTGCCGGTGGGCCTGGTGGTCGACGCCGAGATCGTGCCGCATCCGGGCGCCGGGCAGCTACGGGCCGACTGGGGCGAGCAGTTCAGTGCGCCGGGCCCCATGGTGGAGCCGCCGCCCGGCGGCTCCACGGAGGCGGCGATCGAGGCGTACGGCGCGGCGCTGCCGGCCGATCCCTGGCTGGACGCTGTGCCGGTGACGCTGTGCCGGGTCGTCCCGGTGCCGGGGGCCGGGGGCGGCTGGCAGGTGGCGGACGCGGCGGGCGGGGCCGCGCTGCCCCTCGCGTCCGCCGGGCTGTCCCGCTCCGGGCTGTGGAAGCTAGCGGCGCTCTCCGGCGGCGAACCGGTCACCGTCTTCGGCGAGTTCGGCCACCGCGGCTTCCTCCCGCTGACGGCCTGGGCGGAGGACATACCGGGCCCGGTGCCGCTCACCTGACCGAGGACCAACCCGCTTACGGAGGAGAAGCCGCCCATGACCACCACGTCCCGTGCGACCAGCGGCGCCGCCACGGCCCTCACCACGTCCTGGGAGCAGCTCGTCGTCTCGGCGCTGCTCGGTACGGACCGCCGCCCTCCGCCGACGGATCCGCCGGCCGACGGTCCTGACGCGCCCGTGGCGCTGCTGGACGCCGCCGCGCTCCATACCGTACGGCGCAGGGCAGGACTGCGCCCCGCGCGGGCCGGGCGGCCTCCCGAGGCCGCTCCGTACGACGGCCGGCGGCCGGTGCCTGAGGCGGCCGGGAGGCGGCTCGTGCAGTTGCTCGCCGACCGGTCGGCGGGGGCCGGCGGGGGCCGCCGGGGCGCGGCGCCGGACCTCGGCGAGCTGCTGCCGCAGTGGCTGGCCGCCGCCAACGAGCGCGGCTACCGCGCGCCCGCCGCCGTACTGCCCGCGCTGCTGGACGCCGCCCGCGCGCGTACCGATCTGCGGCCGGGGGCCCTGCTGTTCGCGGGGGTGCGCGGGCGGTGGCTGGCCCGGCTCAACCCCGAGTGGCGCTTCGCGCTGCGCGACGCGTCGGGGGGCGGCGCCCTGCCGGCGGCCCGGGACGCCGAGTCGGTCCGGCGGCTCTGGGCGGAGGGCCTGTTCACCGAGCGGCTCGCGCTGCTGTCCGCCGTACGGGCCGAGGACCCGGCGGCGGCGCGGGAGCTGCTGGCCTCGGCCTGGTCCACCGAGCGCGCCGAGGACCGGCTGCTGTTCCTCGACTCGCTGCGTACCGGGCTCTCCCCGGCGGACGAAGCCTTCCTGGAGGAGGCGTTGTCGGACCGGAGCCGCAACATCCGTGCCACGGCTGCCGAGTTGCTGTCCGCGCTGCCCAACTCCGCGTTCGCGCGCCGGATGGCGGCCCGCGCGGCGACCTGCGTGAGCATGGACCGAACGGGCGGCGGTCAGGTCGTCGCGGTCGAGGCGCCGCATGAGTGCGACGCGGACATGCGGCGCGACGGTGTGGTCCCGACGGCGCCCGCGGGACGGGGCGAACGGTCCTGGTGGCTGGGCCAGTTGGTGGAGGCCGCGCCGCTGGCCACCTGGCCGGCCAGGCTGGGCGGCCGGACTCCGGCGGAGATCGTGGCGCTGCCCGTCCTGGACGACTGGGCGGACGACCTGCACGCCGCCTGGTGCCGGGCGGCCGTCCGGCAGCGGGACGCGCTCTGGTCCGCCGCGCTGCTGGGGCGTGTCGCGGAAGCGGCACCGCACGCACCGGGCCCGCCCACGGCCGCGCCGGCCACCGGACCGGGCACCTTGTCCCTGGCCGAGCGGGCGCGGCTGCTCGCCACGCTGCCGTCCGCCGAACGGTCGGCATGGATCGCCGCGTTCATTTCGGCGCACGGCCTGTCGGAGGCGTTCCAGCTGCTCGGAGTCTGCGCGGTGCCCTGGCCGGAGCCGGTCGGCCGCGCGGTCGTGGACGCCCTGGGCACCGCGCGGGACGAGGGCGGGTACCCATGGAGCTTCAGCGGGGTCATGGGCCTCGCGGAACGCTGTCTGGACCCGGTGGAGGCGGACCGGCTCGCCCTCCTCACGGCCGCGCCCGACCAGCCGGAGGACGCGCGGCACGGCGCGGACGGCTACTGGTCGGAGGCGTTCCAGCGGCTGGCCGCCACGCTGCGGCTGCGCGCGACCCTGCTGACGGAGCTGGCCGGCCCGGACGGTCCGGTGCCTCCCTGACGGGGGCGCGGCGGCCGGCCCTCGCCCGCGGCCGTCACCCCGAGCCGCCACCCCGTGCCGTCACCCCGTGCCGTCACCCCGTGCCGTCACCCCGTGCCGTCACCCCGTGCCGTCACCCCGTGCCGTCACCCCGAGCCGTCACCCCGTGTCGACCCTCTGTCTCCCCGTCACATCCCGGCCGGCTGGCGGAGGTTGGCGTTGACCCAGGCGACGATCGATGTCGTCGTCGCACCCGGAGTGAAGATCTCCGCGACGCCCAGCTCCTTCAGCGGCGCGATGTCGTCCTCGGGGATGATGCCGCCACCGAAGACCTTGATGTCCGCCGCGTCCTTCTCCTTCAGCAGCTCGATCACCTTCGCGAAGAGCGTGTTGTGGGCGCCGGAGAGGATGGAGAGGCCGATCGCGTCGGCGTCCTCCTGGATCGCGGTGTCCACGATCTGCTCGGGCGTCTGGTGCAGGCCCGTATAGATGACCTCCATGCCCGCGTCGCGCAGCGCCCGCGCGATCACCTTCGCTCCTCGGTCGTGACCGTCGAGGCCCGGCTTGGCCACCACCACACGAATCGGACCAGCCACACCCATCACTGCCTCCACGTCGACGGCGCCGTAGTGAACGAACGTTATCCTCAGCATCCCGCAACGCGCGGTTCCGCGGAGGATCCCGAGGGGGAAATCACACCCGGGACATGTCCGCTCCGCGGTGTTCCGAGGCCCTGCCACTCGTGCCGCTCCCGGCCTCTTTCCCCTTCACCCCACGGCAGTTGATCGAACATTTATCGAACGTACGGCCAAGGCTGCGTCCGCGGAGCGCCGAAACACGGCCGAATGCCCGTTTCCTCAACGCGCAAAACCCTCGGAAGATTGTCGCCGTCGCATACCGCCGGGTACAGTCGCGGCCACTGCTTTCCTCCGGGACCCTTCCGATCAGGACGAGTTCCGGACAACCCTGGTTCTGCTTCTGCTGCCGAGGCGAGAGAGAAGTTGGTGAACGACCAGCACGCCCACGCCGGGTACGCCGCACATGACGGTTACCAGAACGGCAGCTACACGCCGGATCCCCTCTTCGGCCACCTTCCGGACGGCTCGGCCGGCCCGGTCGACCAGACCGGAGTCGACCACTCCGGATACGGGACCGGCGGATACGAGAACGCCGGCTACGAGACCGGCGCCACCGGCTATGAGACCGGCGGATACCAGACGGTCACGGCGCCCCCCACGGCGTACGGCACAGGACCGTACGAATCCGGGCAGTGGGACACCGGCGGCAATCCGGTGGCCGGATACGACGTGTACGCGACGCCGCAGTACGACACGAGCGGCCAGTGGGCCACCGCAACCGCCACCGCCGACTCCTCCGGGCAGTGGAACGCGGACAGCTGGACACCGGCGGCTCAGCCGAACGAGTCCGGCGGAACCGGCCAGTTCGACAGCGCGCCGTTCGACAGCACGCACTTCGAGAACGGCCAGTTCGAGAACACGCAGTTCGAGAACACGCAGTTCGACAGCGGCCAGTTCCAGAACGTGACGGTCGACAGCGCCGAGAACACCCAGTTCGGGTACGACCTCCCGGCCCAGTTCGAGACGGCCCAGTTCGACGCCGAGCAGTTCCAGTCCGTGAGCGCGCCCCTCGACTACGAGGCCACCGCCGTATGGACGGCCCCCGCGTACGACACCCCGTACGAGACGGAACCGGCCTCGCAGTACGGCCCCGACGCCGACTACGGCGTCCCGGGCCCGGAGCCTGAACAGGTGTACGGCACCGAGGACGGCGTCGAGCACGCCGCCGCCACGGGCACGCCGGGCGACCAGGACGAGCAGACCGACCATCCCGGCCCTGCCGCCGACCCGGACCTCGCCCCCGAGAACGCCCCCGAGGCCGAGTCGCTGCACATGGCGGCGACCATGGCCGTCCCCACCATCAGCGTCACCCCCCGCACGGTGAGCCGGGCCGGCGGAAGCGGTGGCCGAGGCCGCCGCCGTACCCCCGCCAAGCGCTCCGCACTCCTCACCATCGCCGTTCCCTCCGCCTGTGTGATGGGCGTCGCCGGAATCGCGGCGGCCTCCGTCAGCGGACTCGGCGGCGGCGAGGACGTCAAGGACGACAAGGCGACCACCGCGTCGGCGGCCGACGCCGCCACCGAGAAACCCGCCACCACCGTCGCCGCCAACAAACAGCTCGACACCCAGATCACCACCGCCAGCGCGGGAGCCCGCGACTTCGGCGACCGGGCCAGCCGTACGCAGGAGCGCATCGACCTCCAGGCCCGGCAGGAAGCTGACCGGAAGAAGCGGATCGCTGAGGAAGCACGCAAGGAGGCCGAGCGCCCCAAGTTCGTGCTCCCCGTCTCGCAGCACGGCCTCAGCGCGTACTACGGACAGGCCGGCGTCAACTGGATGTCCGTACACACCGGCATCGACTTCCCGGTGTCGTACGGGACGCCCGTGATGGCCGCGACGGACGGCACCGTACGGACGCAGTACAACAGCGCCTACGGCAACATGGCCATCGTCACCTCCCCCGACGGCACCGAGACCTGGTACTGCCACCTCAGCACCACCAAGCTCCGCTCGGGCTCGGTCAAGGCCGGTGACGTGATCGCCTACTCGGGCAGCTCCGGCAACTCCACCGGACCGCATCTGCACTTCGAGGTACGGCCGGGCGCGGGCTCCGCGGTCGACCCGCTCCAGTGGCTGCGCAGCCACGGCATCGACCCGTCCTGAGCGACGCGAACGACATGAACCGAACGACCGAATCGGGGCCTCCCTCAGGGGGCCCCGATCGGCGTACCGCCCTCCACTTGCCGCTGGAGACTTACCGCTAGAGCTTCTCGACCGGTGCGTAACGCAGCAGCAGCCGCTTGGGCTTGGCGTCCCCGAAGTCGACCGTCACCTGCGCGTCCGCGCCCGTACCCGTCACCGCCATGACCGTGCCGAGGCCGAACTGGTCGTGGGTGACCCGGTCCCCGGTGGCCAGCGAGATCACCGGCTTGTCCGCCGTACGCCGGGTGGCGAACCCCGAGGGGCCGCCGGTCCGCGACCGCGCGGCGGCCGAGGACGACAGCGAGGACGCGATGCCCTGCGTCGGACCCGCCGGGATCTGCGCGCCGGTGCGCTTCCACTCCAGATGCTGTCCCGGGATCTCCTCCAGGAACCGCGACGGCGGGTTGTACGAGGGCTGCCCCCAGGCGCTGCGCATCGACGACCGCGTCAGATAGAGCCGTTCCCGCGCGCGCGTGATGCCGACGTATGCGAGGCGCCGCTCCTCCTCCAGCTCCTTCGTCTGGCCGAGGGAACGCATGTGCGGGAAGACGCCGTCCTCCATGCCGGTCAGGAACACCACGGGGAACTCAAGCCCCTTGGCCGTGTGCAGCGTCATCAGCGTGATGACCCCGGAGCCGTCCTCGTCCTCGTCGGGGATCTGGTCGGAGTCCGCGACGAGCGCGACCTTCTCCAGGAACTCGGCGAGGGTCGGAGTGGCCGCGACAGCGGGGGTGTCGTCCGTGTCGGCCGTCTCCCCTTCGCCCTCGCCCTCGCCGCCCGCCGCCTGGCCGCGTTCCTGCTCGAATTCGAGCGCCACGGCGGCCAGTTCCTGAAGGTTCTCGATCCGGGTCTCGTCCTGCGGGTCGGTCGACGCCTGCAGCTCGGCCAGATACCCGGTCCGTTCGAGCACGGCCTCCAGGACCGTCGCGGGCCCGGCGCCCGACTCGACGATCGTGCGCAGGTCCTCCATCAGCGTGTTGAAGCGCTTGACGGCGTTGGCGGAGCGCGCCGCCATCCCGTACGCCTCGTCCACCCGCCGCAGCGCCTGCGGGAACGTGATCTTCTCCCGGAGGGCGAGCGCGTCGATCATCGCCTCCGCCCGGTCCCCGATGCCGCGCTTGGGCACATTGAGGATCCTGCGCAGCGGTACGTTGTCCTCCGGATTGGCCAGAACCCGCAGGTAGGCCAGCACATCGCGGACTTCCTTGCGCTCGTAGAAGCGCACCCCGCCGACGACCTTGTACGGCAGGCCGACCCGGATGAAGATCTCCTCGAAGACACGCGACTGCGCGTTCGTCCGGTAGAAGACGGCGACGTCGCCCGCCTTGGCGTCGCCCGCGTCCGTCAGCCGGTCGATCTCCTCCGCGACGAACTGCGCCTCGTCGTGCTCCGTGTCGGCGACGTACCCGGTGATCTGCGCGCCGGCGCCCGCGTTCGTCCACAGGTTCTTCGGGCGGCGGCTCTCGTTGCGCTCGATGACCGCGTTGGCGGCGCTGAGGATCGTCTGTGTGGAGCGGTAGTTCTGCTCCAGCAGGATCGTCGTCGCGTCCGGGTAGTCCTCCTCGAACTGGAGGATGTTGCGGATCGTGGCGCCCCGGAACGCGTAGATCGACTGGTCGGCGTCGCCGACGACGCACAGCTCGGCCGGGTCGTGCCCCTCGCCCGAGGGGCCCACCAGCTCGCGTACGAGTGTGTACTGCGCGTGGTTGGTGTCCTGGTACTCGTCCACCAGGACGTGGCGGAAGCGGAGCCGGTAGTGCTCGGCGACGTCGGGGAACGCCTGGAGCAGATGGACGGTGGTCATGATGATGTCGTCGAAGTCCAGGGCGTTGGCCTCGCGCAGCCGGCCCTGGTACATCCGGTACGCCTCGGCGAGCGTCTTCTCGAAGCCGTCAGCGGCCTGGCCGGCGAAGGTCTCCTCGTCGATCAGCTCGTTCTTCAGGTTCGAGATCTTGGCGCTGAACGCCTTGGGCGGATAGCGCTTGGGGTCGAGATCGAGATCACGGCAGACCAGCGCCATCAGCCGCTTGGAGTCGGCCGCGTCGTAGATCGAGAACGACGAGGTGAAGCCGAGCCGCTTCGATTCCCGGCGCAGGATCCGCACACAGGCGCTGTGGAACGTCAGCACCCACATGGCGTTGGCGCGCGCGCCGACGAGGTCGCCGACCCGCTCCTTCATCTCGCCCGCGGCCTTGTTGGTGAAGGTGATCGCCAGTATCTGGCCGGGGTGGACACCGCGGCTGCCCAGCAGATGCGCGATCCGGTGCGTGAGGACCCGCGTCTTGCCGGATCCGGCGCCGGCCACGATGAGCAGCGGCGTGCCGGTGTGCACGACGGCGGCGCGCTGCTCGTCGTTCAGCCCCTCCAGCAGCGCGGCGGGGTCCACGACCGAGCGCGGACTGCCGCCGCGGTGGTACGGGTCGCGCGGCGGCGGCGCGTCGAACACGCCGCCGAACAGGTCGTCGGGCACCTGCTCGGGGGCGTGCTCGTCCTCCTCCTCGGGCGGCGGCGGGTGCGCGTCGCCGGAGGGCTGGAGATCCGCCAGGAAACTGTCGTCAAAGAGGCTGCTCATCGCTTTCCGAGTCTAGGCGGCCACACTGACAGTCCGCGCCCGTCTTCCGATTCGGTCCGCGCCCGTCTCCGCATTCGGTCCGCGCCCCTCGTCACATTCGCCGCCACGCGACCGGGTAACTACCAAGCGTGACGCTATACCCTCCATTGACGCCGCTCGCACCTCACTCCAGCAAATGGTCACGAAAATGTTCCGGGCATATCGACCATCCACCTTCACATCAGCAGCACAACTTGGCTAGCGTGCTCGATCAGGCAGCCCGTAACCCCCTGGCGATCCACGCCAAGCGGGCGGCCCACGCCGAATTCGGCCTCCTCCCAAGGAGGTCCGGAACCGGGGACCCACTCTGCATCACCGGGGTGAATCGGGCCGTACGTCCGCCGTACACCAGGCCCGTAGGGCAGCCTTCCGTTCCGCCCGAACCCGACAGCTAACCCGGTAGGCGGTCCACGGAAGGAGATGCCGACCTTGGCGTCGCATCGCAAGTCGCGCAACCGTAGCGGCGTAGGCACCAACTCCCCCGCCGTCGGGGTCACTACGGCCGCCATCGCCTCGGTCACGCTGCTGTCGACGCAGAGCGCGGGCGCCGCGCCCGCCGAGCCGAACCCCTCGGTCGAAGAGGTACAGAAGAAGGTCAACGACCTGTACCGCCAAGCCGGCGGCGCCACCCAGCAGTTCAGCAAGCCGAAGCCCAGTACGACGAAGGAGAAGCGCACCGTCGACCGGGTGCGCGACAACGTCGTCAAGGGCGCCGACAAGCTGAACGAGGCCCGCCGTACGCTCAGTCCCCAGTCCCCCGCGCAGTTCCGGGACGGCGGCCCCGCCCCGGCCGGCACGCTGATGTTCACGGACCGGACCGCGGACCGGACCGCCGGGCGTCCCCAGCAGAGCGCGCCGCCGCGGCCGACCCAGCCGCCGGTGCCGCGGGTCGCTCCGGTCATACCGGCCGTACCGAACGTACCGCCCGCGCCGCCCGCGCAGCCCGCGCCGCCCGCGCAGCCCGCTCAATCCGTGGCCGGCCCGGAGGAATCGGCCGACCCGCAGGACAACCCGCAGGACCCGCAGGACGACGCACAGTCCGACCCGCAGTCGTCCCTGCGGAACAACAAGGAAACCGTCCAGAAGAAGCTGGCCGACGCGCGTGCCCTGCTGTCGAAGGCGACATCGGGTGAGCAGGCGCGGCTGGCCGCGCTGGAGCGCCTGAAGCAGGAGCGCGAACAGGAAGAGGAAGAAGCCCGCCGCCGGGCGGAGACACAGGCCCAGGCACAGGCTCAGGCGCAGGCCCAGGCGCAGATCGAGGCCCAGGTCCAGGCCCGTGCCCAGGCCCAGGCGGCAGCCGAGGCGCGCGCCGCCGCGGAGGCCGCCGAGTGGGAGCGCCAGGAGCGTCAGGAGCGTCAGGAGCAGCAGGGCCGGCCGGACGCGATCGCCGCCGCGGGCGCGGTCACGGGCCGGGTCACGGCCGCGGGCACGAGCACGGACCCGGGCGCCGGCGCCGGCGCGGACGCGGACGTGGTCGCCACCGCGGGCACGACGGGTACGGGTACGGGTACGGCCGCCGCGCCCGGCAACAGCTACGCCACCAAGGCGGCGAAGGTCCTCGCCTTCGCCCGCGCCCAGATCGGCAAGCCGTACGTGTGGGGCGCCTCGGGCCCCAGTTCGTACGACAGCTCGGGCCTGACCCAGGCCGCCTGGAAGGTGGCCGGCGTCGAGCTGCCGCGCACCACCTGGGATCAGGTCAACACCGGCACCCGCGTCGCGACGGACGATCTCCTCCCCGGTGATCTCGTCTTCTTCTACGACGACGTCAGCCACGCGGGCATCTACATCGGTGACGGCATGATGATCCACGCGCCCAAGCCGGGCGCGAACGTCCGCGAGGAGTCGATCTACTACCTGCCGATCTTCGGCAGCGTCCGCCCGGCCTGACCGGCGGTCCACGCACGGACCCGACCGGCGGCGATATCCACGCCGGTCGGGTCCGGAGCGTGGTGATCAGGTCGGCGCCATCCCCGGAAGCATTCCGATCGCAAACCGCTACGGAATCACCACCTCCGGCCAATATCGCTCCGCCGATGCCGGACCGTGACCTTTCCCTTTAGCGTCCTTCTCCAGGCGGCCCGAATCCGTACCGCCCACCCGCATGGACAGCCATGTGGACATGGACAGAAGGACGAGGACGCCCCCGTGGCAGCGCACCGCAAACCCAGAAGGCGCCCGCTCTCCGGCCAGGGCGGTGCGAACGGTGCGACCCGTACCGCCCGCACCGTCCGTACGGCGGCCACGCTCGCGCTCGCGGGGGCCGCCACCGCGACCGCCGCGGGCGCTCCCGCGCACGCCACGCCCCGGCCCACGGCCGCGCAGGTGAAGGCCGAGGTGGACCGGCTGTACCAGCAGGCGGAGACCGCCACGGAGCGGTACAACGGCGTGAAGGTGAAGGCGGACGAGGCCCGTACCTCACTGGCCCGCCTGCGGGACGAGGCCGCCCGCCGGACGGAGCGGCTCAACACCTCGCGCGACGCGCTCGGTTCCGTCGCCGCCGCGCAGTACCGCTCCGGCGGCCTCGACCCCGCCGTACAGCTCGGTCTCAGCTCGAAGCCCGAGACGTACCTCGAAGGAGCGTCGCTGGCCGAACTGGCGGGCACCCGGCAGGCGGCCATGATCACCGGGATCCGCGGAGAGCTCGGGCAGCTCGCCGGGCTGCGCGCGCGGGCCGACGAGCGGATCAAGGATCTCGGGGCGCGCAGGGCGGAACTGGCCCGGCACAAGGCCACCGTCCAGAAGAAGATCGGCGCCGCCCAGCGGCTGCTGGACCGGCTCTCCGCCGCGCAGCGCGCCGACTACGACGGACAGCGGCAGGGCGCCGACGGCGGCGGTACGCCGGAGCGGCCGGCCGGGAGCGCGCCGGCGCCGAACGCCCGGGCCGCGGCGGCGGTCGCCTTCGCGTACGGCGCGATCGGCAAGCCGTACGTCTGGGGCTCGACCGGGCCGGGATCGTTCGACTGCTCGGGGCTGACCCAGGCGGCGTGGCGCGCGGCAGGGGTCTCCCTGCCCCGGACCACTTACACCCAGATCAACGCGGGGCAGCGCGTGAGCCGCGACCGGCTCGCCCCTGGTGACCTGGTGTTCTTCTTCTCCGGCGTCAGCCATGTGGGGATCTATGTCGGGGGCGGGCAGATGATCCACGCCCCGCGCCCCGGCTCGGCGGTCAAGCTCGCGCCGATCGACCAGATGCCGTTCGCGGGCGCCGCCCGGCCCGCGTAACGCCGGCCGGGTGCGCAGCCGCTCCCGCTTGGCCCGTACGGACCACTCACGGGCCCGTCGGAGTGCCCCGCCCCCTGCCGCGCGCCACCATGAGCGGCAGGGGGAGCCGGAGAGAGGTGCCGCCCGTGAGAGCCATGAACTCCGTGAGCTCCATGAGAACCGTGCGAACCGTGCGACGCGCCACCGCCCTTCGTGCCACCGGTCTCGTCGTGGGGTCGCTCTTCGTGCTGGCTCCCGTCGGCGTCACGCCCGAGGGCTGCGGCGAGCTCTCCGGCGGGCGGCTCTGCGTCGAGGGGCCGATCGGCGGCGCGGGCACCTTCACCACCCGTTACGTCCAGCGCCCGGGCCGCCCCGGGGTCTCCGTACGCCTCGGATACCAGCGCAAGGACGACCGGATCACCGCGTTCCCCGGGTGGTTCGGTACGCGGACGACCCGGCAGGGGCGTGCCGAGCTGACCGGCGCGCTCGACACCGAGCCCGGGGAGTGCGTCCGGGGCCTCATGGAGGACGACCAGGAGCGGCTCTACGTGACCTCCTGGCGCTGCTCGTAGCCGGCTGAGCAGCCGCTACGTAGCCGCTAATCGGCCGCACCACCGCCGTCCGGGAGCACGTCCGGTACGTGGAGCAGCGTCACCCGCTGCGCGCCGTTCGCCTCGCCCGGGTGCGCACTGGTCATCTCCAGCCGGATCCGGGAGCCGGTGACCCGGTCGAAGGTGATGACCGTCGGATCGCCGGAGGCGGTGGCCCAGGTGACGCTCTGGTGCCGTACGGCGGCGTACCGGTCCCCGTCCCAGTAGGAGACGGTGATCGAGGCGGGCAGGGTGTGCCGTGCGCCGAGGGTGAAGGTGACCTCGACCGAGTCGAAGGTACGGGCGCCGGGCCAGGCCACGGATATCCAGTCGGCGGGGCGGGCGCCGCTGAAGGCGGGCAGCAGGGCGGTGGCCGCCTTGGTGAAGGCGTTGGACCAGGCGGTGTCGGGGGAGCCGTCGAGCAGGGCGGCGGGCAGGGTGTCGGTCGCCCCGGAGTAGCTCGCGTCGGCCACCGGGCCGCTGGGCGCGTCGGGTCCCGGCTCGGGCGCGAAGGTACGGGGCGGGGTCGTCGACGCGTCGCGGGCGGCCGTGGCGCGCACGGTCGCCGTGGCGGTGCGCAGCCCGTCCGCGCGGACGGTGAGCGTGACCGGGCCGGCTTCCGTGCCGGCGCGGACGATGGCGAGGGCCTTGCCGTGGAAGGCGGTCCTGGTGGCGGCCTGGTAGCGCTCGGCGCTCTCCTGGCGCCCGTTGTCGAGACCGGCCAGGGAGCCGCCGGTGACCGTGAAGGTGAGGAGGTGGCCGGCGTCGGGCACCACCACGCCGTGGTCGTCGATGACTTCGGCGGTGACGAAGCAGAGGGCGCGGCCGTCCGCGTCGAGGCGGGTGCGGTCCGGGGTGAGACGTACGGTGTAGGGCCGTCCGGCGGTGCGCAGCACGTCCGTGGCCACCGTACGGCCGTCGCGCCGGGCGACGGCCTTCAGCACGCCGGGCGCGAAGGGGACACGCCAGCTGAGGTGCAGCTTGCCCGCGCTGCCGTTGGGGCTGGTGTAACTGCCGGGGTAGGGGCCCGAGGTGACCGTACGGTCGTCGCCGGTGGCCTCGGTCGTCTCCAGATAGGCCCGGCCGTCGGTGGTCTTCTTGGTGTCGAAGCTCCGCACGCCCAGGGACACGCCGTTGAGGAACAGTTCCACCGACTCCGTGTTGGCGTAGGCCCAGACCTCGACGGTCTCGCCGCGCCGGTGGCCGGTCCAGTCCATGGGCAGCAGATGGACCATGGGCCGGTCGCTCCACTGGCTCCGGAAGAGGTGGTACATGTCCTTGGGGAGGCCGGCCGTGTCCATCGCGCCGAAGAACGACGCCTTCACCGGGAACACGTTGTACGGGGTGGGTTCGCCGATGTAGTCGATGCCGGTCCAGAGGAACTGCCCGGCGAAGAACCGGCGGTCGCGGTCCTTCTTCAGCCCGTACTCGCCGCTCATCGTCCAGGAGGAGAGGTTGTTGTCGTAGCTGGAGGTGGCGCGCCGGCCGGGGGTGTGGTTCTCCCCGGTGTTGAGGTGTTCCGGCTCCTGGTAGGTGCCCCGGGTGGAGGTCTGGGAGGAGGATTCGGACTCGAAGAGGAAGAGGTGCGGGTAGCGCGCGTGCAGGGCGTCGACCGACGCGGCCGTGTTGTAGTTCAGGCCGAGGCCGTCGAGTTTGGCGAGCATCAGGTCGGCCGCCGAGCCGACGGCGGGCAGGGAGCGGTACTTGTCCGAGCCGATCACCACGGGCCGGGTGTCGTCGAGCGCGCGGACGCCGTCGATGAGGCGCTGTGCCATGTCCAGGCCGGCGGTGCTGGTGGAGTCGGTGATCTCGTTGCCGATGGACCACATCACGACGGCGGGCGAGTTGCGGGCGGCGCGGACCATCTCGGCGATGTCGGCGTCGCTGTGGGTGTCGAAGAAACGGGCGTAGTCGTAGGTGGTCTTACGGGTGCGCCAGCAGTCGAACGCCTCGACCATCATGATGATGCCGAGCCGCTCGCAGGCCCTGATCAGCTCGGGCGAGGGCGGGTTGTGCGAGGAGCGGTACGCGTTGACGCCCATGGACTTCATCAGGGTGAGCTGGCGGACGATCGCGTCCTCGTGGGTGGCGGCGCCGAGCGCGCCCAGGTCGTGGTGGAGGTTGACGCCCCGGATCTTGGTGTACGCGCCGTTGAGGGAGAACCCGGTGGCGGGGTCGATGGTGACGTACCGGAATCCGAAGGTGGTGCGGTCCGTGTCGAGGGTGTCGCGGCCGGACCGCAGCTCGGTGTCCAGGGTGTAGAGGCGCGGGGTGTCGAAGGACCACAGCTGGGGCCGGACGACGGTCATCTCCAGCTCGGCGGTGCCCGGTGCGTGCGGCTGGGTGGCGAGCGGGGCGGTCGCCCGGGCGACGGTGCGGCCGGCCGGGTCGCGGACCGTGGTGACGACGGTGACCGGGCGGGCGGCGGCGGACTCGTTCATGATCTCGACGCGGGCGCGGACGGTGGCGTGGCCGTCGCCGATCGTCTCGGCGAGGCCGGGCGTCGTCACGTACGTACCCCAGCGCCGTACGTGTACGGGGTCGGTGACGACCAGCCGGGCGCGGCGGTGGATGCCGCTGCCGGAGTACCAGCGGCTGCTGGGGAGCCTGTTGCGCACTTCTACGGCGATGACGTTGGCGGTGGTGCCGTCGGTGTGCAGCAGATCGGTGAGGTCGAGGGCGAACCCGGTGTAGCCGTAGGGGTGGTTGCCGACGAGGATGCCGTTGCAGTGGACGTTCGCGTCCATGTAGACGCCGTCGAACTCGACGGAGATCCGGCGTCCCGCGAGGGCGGGCGGCAGGGTGAACGTGTTGCGGTACCAGCCGAGGCCGCCGGGGAAGAAGCCGGTGCCGGAGGTGGTGCCGGAGCCGGCGGTGGGGGCGAGTTCGATACTCCAGTCGTGCGGCACCTGGACCGCGCGCCAGCCGGTGTCGTCGTAGCCGGGCTGGGCTGCGGTGGCGAAGGCCCCGGTCGGATCGGTGATGCCGGCGGGGTTGGCGAGGGCGAACCGCCAGCCGTCGGTGAGTTCGATGGTCCTGACGGGGGTGGTGCGCGGGTCCGGCGCGGGTAAGACGACCGCGCCGTGGGCGGCGTTCGCGGTTCCCGGGGCGAGCGCGCCGGCCAGCGGAGCGGCGGTGCCGGCGATCAGAAGCGTCCTGCGTGGAACCGTCAAGGTGTTCTCCCTCGGTAGGCGCGCGCGACACCACACAGGGCATCAACCGGCGCCGACCTCGGTCAAGAGGCGCGCACCACGTTTCCCCATGGACATGCCACGGGGGTCGCGTGGCCGGGCTCCGGCCGGTCCGCTCAGACCAGCCTGCGGGCCGTCGCCCAGCGGGTCAGCTCGTGCCGGTTGGAGAGCTGGAGCTTGCGCAGAACGGCGGACACATGCGACTCGACGGTCTTCACCGAGATGAAGAGCTGCTTGGCGATCTCCTTGTACGCGTATCCGCGCGCGATCAGCCGCAGCACCTCGCGCTCCCGCTGGGTGAGCCGGTCCAGGTCCTCGTCCACCGGCGGTGCGTCCGTCGACGCGAAGGCGTCCAGTACGAAGCCGGCGAGCCGCGGCGAGAAGACCGCGTCGCCCTCCTGGACCCGGAAGACGGAGTCCACCAGATCCGTGCCGGTGATCGTCTTGGTGACATAGCCCCGGGCGCCGCCCCTGATCACCCCGATGACGTCCTCGGCCGCGTCGGAGACCGACAGCGCCAGGAACCGCACCGGGTTCTCCACGGCGCCCATCAGGGGCGCGCAGCGGCGCAGCACCTCCACACCGCCGCCGCCCGGCAGATGGACATCGAGCAGCACGACCTCGGGACGGGTCGTGTTGATCACGGTGACCGCCTGGTCGACATCGGGCGCCTCACCGACGACCTCGACGCCCGTCACCTCCGTACGCCCGATCTCGGCCCGCACTCCGGTGCGGAACATGCGGTGGTCGTCGACGAGCACGACCCGCACGCGCCGGCCGTCGCCCGGCTGCTCCCCGTCGCTCGCCCCGGGAGTGGATCCGGCCTGTACGCCCTCGCTCATGGTCTCTGCCCCTCGCCCTCGTCGCTCCGCCGCCCGTGCGGCACGCTCTCGTACGGTACGGGCCCGCCGCCAGTGCTGTGACCGGAAAGGTTCACCGGCTCGCGACGCCCGGCACGGCGCCTCGCCGCGTTGTCGGAGTCGGCCAAGTACGTCCAGTACGAGGCCGATCCTCCGCCTTGCGACGCACCGCACCGGACGCCGCGAGCCCACGGCAAACCTTTCCGGCCCTAGCGACCGGAACCCACCGGCCCGACCCCACCCGGCCGGCCCTCACCCTGCCTCCCTCACTCGGCCCGCTCCATCTCCAGCTCGACCTCCGTACCACCGCCGGGGGCCGCGGACAGCCGGGCCGAGCCGCCGTTGCGCTGCATGCGGCCGATGATCGACTCCCGTACTCCCATCCGGTCGTCGGGCACCGCGTCCAGGTCGAACCCGGGGCCGCGGTCGCGTACGGAGATGAAGACCGTGCGCCCCTCCACCTCGGCGAACACCTGCACCGCGCCCCCCTCGCCGCCGTACTTGGCTGCGTTGACCATGGCCTCGCGCGCCGCCTGTATCTGCGCGGCCAGCTTCTCGTCGAGCGGGCAGTCGCCGACGACCACCACCTCGATCGGCACCCCGTGGTAGTCCTCCACCTCGGCCGCCGTGCGCTTGACCGCCTCGGCGAGGGTGCTGGGCTCGTCCTCCTCGTCCTTGCCCGTGCCCTCCGGCCGGTAGAGCCAGGCGCGCAGCTCGCGCTCCTGGGCCCGGGCGAGCCGGCGGACCTCGCCCGGCTCGTCGGCGTTGCGCTGGATGAGGGTGAGGGTGTGCAGCACGGAGTCATGGACATGCGCGGCGACCTCGGCGCGCTCCTGCGCCCTGATCCGCATCAGCCGCTCCTCGGAGAGGTCCTGGGTCATCCGTACGAGCCAGGGCCCGCCGAGCAGCGCCACCCCGGCCACGACTGCGATCGCGCCCGTCAGCACGTTGCCGAACTGGGCGGCCGAGCCGCGCACCACCATGAACACGGCCAGCCCGAGGCCGACCAGGGCGACCCCCGCGACCCCGCGCGCCAGCTGGAACGCCCGGCGGCTCCGGCCCACCTCGGCCCAGCGGGCGCGACGCGCGTTGTCCGCCTGGCGCCAGACCAGGACGATGCCCACGCCGATCAGCAGCGCCGGCCATATGTAGCGGTCGGCCTGGCTGCGGCCGAGGCTGACGTTCCCGATAAAGGTGCCCGCGCTGACGACCAGCGCGATCAGCGCGAAGATCTGTCCCTTGTCCGGCTTGCGGAGCCGGCGTCTGCCGTCGGGGCTGATCTCGAAGACGGAGCGCGCCTCGGCCGCCGTACCGCCCACACCGAGCGGCACGACGATCCAGAAGACCGCGTAGAGCAGGGCGCCGAGTCCCTGCGTGAAGAAGAGGATGAGGAAGACCATCCGCACCCAGATCACCGGCAGCCCGAGATGCCCGGCGAGCCCGCGGGCCACCCCGCCGAGCAGCCGGCCGTCCGCGCTGCGGTACAGCTTGCGCGCCTGCGGCTCCTCCGGCGCTGAGGCACGGGAGGAGGAGGTCGCGGCGGCACGAGGCGGAGCGGCTGGCATGTCACCGATGGTCACACGGCGGATGGCGCGAGGGCATCAGGGTCGTGCCCCTGACGCGACCCTGATCCGGCCCCGAGGGGGTCCGGGGAGCAATATCAGGGACAGTCCGGGGTCGGTGCGGCTGGAGCCGGGGCGCCCGCACCCCCACCATGGACATATGAGCCAGCCGCCGCCTCCGCCGCCCCCCGCGCCTCCTTCGGCGCCGGGTTCCGCTTCGGCCTCCGCGTCGCCTCCGCCCGGTTCCGCGCCCGCACTCACGCAGTTGCGCCGCAGCCCGCGGCAGAAGGTGTTCGCCGGGGTCTGCGGCGGGCTGGGCAGATACTGCGAGATCGATCCGGTCATCTTCCGGATCGTGATAGGCGTGCTCACGGTCACGGGGGGCATCGGGCTGATTTTCTACGGCTTCGCCTGGCTGCTCATCCCGCTGGAGGGCGACGAGGAGAACGAGGCCCGCAGGCTGCTGTCCGGCCGGGTCGACGGCGCCTCGCTGATCGCCGTGCTGCTCGCGCTGATCGGCTGCGGGCTGTTCCTGTCGATGCTGGGCAACGGGGAGACGCTGAGCTTCGCCGGGCTGCTGTCCATAGCTGTCGTCGGGGCGGCCGTCTGGTCCCAGCGCCGCCACGGCGCCCCGGCGGACGGCGCGCCGCTCGACCCGGCCTCGGCCCACACGGTGGCGGAGGCCCCCCCGGAGACCATGGCTCCCCCGGCGCCCGGCACGTACTCGTGGTGGCGGGACCCGATCGTCAAGGACGGCCGGACCGGTTGGGGCCAGGGAAGCTGGGGTCCGGTCGGCACGGACTATCTCTGGGGCCCCGACGGCTCGGGCGTCACGATGCAGGCGCAGCCGTGGGGCTGGCACCCGAACGCGGCCTCGGGGGCGAGCCCGTTCCGCCCCCGGGGTCCGCGCGGGATAGCGGGCCCGGTCTTCCTGCTCGCCGTGCTGGCGGTCGCGCTGGGCGCGGGCCTGTCCTGGCGGAGCCATCCGTTCGGTACGAGCATGGAGATCGGTCTGGCCGCCGGGCTCGCGGTCTTCGGGCTCGGCCTGGTGGTGAGCAGCTTCCTGGGGCGTACCGGCTTCGGCACGATCCTGCTGGCGGTGATCACGGCCGGGTTGCTGGCGGGGGCGTCGGTGGTCCCGAAGGACATCACCACCCAGTGGCGCGAGCCGCGCTGGACGGCGTCCTCGGTAGCCGCCGTCCAGCCGCGCTACCAGCTGGGTTCCGGCCTGGGCACGCTGGATCTGAGCGGGTTGACGGTCCCGAGGGGGACGACGGTCAGCACCTCAGCCAGGGTGGCCGCCGGGCAGTTGAAGGTTGTCGTACCGGAGGGAGTGACCGTGCGGGTGAAGGCCGCGGCGACATTCGGGGCCATCCGGTTCCCCGGGGATCCCAAGGAGAACATCGAGATCGCGAACAACCTGAGCCGGCAGCGCACCATGACTCCGGAGACGGACGCGGCGCGGTCCGGCACTCTGGACCTGACCCTCGAAGTGGGCTTCGGCCAGGTGGAGGTGGCTCGTGCCGCGTCATGACTTCAGGCCGGGCCGACTGGTCGTGGGGCTGACGGCGCTGGGCGCGGCCGTGCCGTATCTGGGCGACGCCGCCGGTGCCTGGCGGGCGCCGTGGTTCACGGCGTTCGCGGTGATGTTCTGCGGCCTGTTCCTGGCGTCCCTGGTGACCTGGGTGGCCTATCTGATACGGCGGCGCCGCCCGGCCAGGACGGCGTCCAGCGAGAACGCCGGGGCACCGGCGAGCACGAGCGGCAGCCACGCCATCAAGTAGATGAGGTCGTTGCCGTAGTAGTACGGGTCGCTCTGCCAGCTCACGGTCAGCCACAGGCTGAGTGAGATGAGGGCGCCACCGAACGCGGCGAGCCGGGCGAACACCCCGAAGAGGGTGCCGAGTCCCACGGCCAGTTCGCCGAGCGCGATGGCGTAGCCGAACCCGGCCGGGCTCTTGAGCGCCAGGTCCACCAGGGCCGGGATGGCCGACGTGTCCCGTACGTTGCGCATCAGCTCGCCGACCGACCCCGTCCCGGTGGCGGCGAAGAAGCCGCCCTGGGTGAGCTTGTCGATCCCCGCGTAGATGAAGGTGATGCCGAGGAACAGCCGCAGCGGGAGCAGCGCGTGCCGCGCCGCGCTCTCGCGCAGGCCACCCCGGTCACCGCCGCCTCCGACGCCCAGCCCGTAGGTATCCGTCCGGTAGCCATACGTCATCGCCGGTCCACCTCTCGCCTGTCCGTCCGCGCGTACGCACGGACACGTCAGGTGCCCAGTGAACCAGTCCCGGCCGGATCCGAAGAACAACCGTCCGAATTCGTTCAGTTGTATTCACCGAGGGGGAAAAATGGATCAAGGTCAGTCGAGGACTTCGACGATCACCCGGTTGGTCTCGACCCCGGCCGCCGTCACGACCTGCACCTCGACCGCCCCCGGTTCGACATCCACCGGGACGGGCACGGTCAGGCAGGTGTCCGAGGGGTTGGCGAAGCCGCCCGGGACGGGCACGAGCGGCACATGAACATGGACCGCGCCGATCCGCACGACCATCCGCGCCAGCCGGTCCGGAGTGCCGGCCCCGGGCGGCACGAAGCCCGCGCCGCGGATCTCGATGTCGTCGCCGGTACGGATGGGGGCGTCCAGATCACCGGCCTCCCTGGCCCGTACGACCGACAGGACGACGGGCCGCCCGCCCTCCGCGTACTTCCCGGCGAAGTAGGTGGCGGCGGAGACGGCGACGAGCAGGGCGAGCGCCCAGGGCAGATCGGGCAGTTGCTCGGGCCGGCGGGCCAGCCGGACGGCGGCGAAGAGCACCGCGACGCCGTTCACCAGGACGTACTGCACATCGGTGAAGCTGCCGCGCCCGCCGTCGTCGCAGAGCAGATCGGCCGGCCGGGGCCGCTCGGCCCGTACCTTCTGGAGCCGCTGCCCCAGGACCCGTACGGAGACCACACGGCGCACGACGACGGCGATGGCGCAGACCACGGCGAGGACGGTGACGATGCCCGCGCCCCGGGCCAGTTCGAGTCCGGCGATCAGTTCGTCGCGCCGCGCGTGCCCGGACGCGCCGGCCAGCTGGAGCGCGAGCACCAGCACGGCGTACACCACGAGCAGCACCCAGGCGGAGGCGACGGTCCGCGAGGTGGAGAGCCGGTTGTCCTCCCCGATCAGCGGTGCGAGCAGTCCGCCGCGGGCCCGGTGCAGCAGGGCGGCGGCGGTCAGCGCCCCCGCGACGGCCACGGCGGCGACCAGTCCGGCGGTGCGTGCGACCGACCAGCCCGCCCCGATCGCGGTGGCCGTCTGGACGAACGCGAGCGCGACGACCGCGCCCCACGCCGCCAGCAGCGTACGGCGCCGGACCGTGTGCAGCCAGGCGTCGCCCGCCTCCCGGCTCCGGTCGGCCACGGCGCGCGCGGACTGGGTCAGCTCGTCGGACACCCACTGCCTGGAGGCCCCCACCGAGTGCGCGACCGCCCCGGGCAGCCCCTCCCCGGCGGCGTACCCGTCACGCTTCGCCAGGAACTCGGCCACGGCCCGCCGGTGCCCCTCCCGGGCCCCGTGCGGACAGTCACCGCAGCCGCAGCCACCGCCGTGCGCGCTCCGCCTCGCCTCTTGCACAGCCACGCCGGTTTCCGCCCTTCCCGCCCCGTGAGTGAACTTCCTTGCAACGCAAGGGAATTGTCCCGCACAGAGGGAGAAGTATGCGAAGTTTGCCCGGCCGGAGCGGGTGACAACATCATTACGGTGTTGAACCCGCCGGGCTCAGCCCTCCGCGGAACGACGCCGGTTGACCGCCGTCAGATCGATCTCGATCGGAAACGGCTCTTTCAGCTCAAGTCGCTCCCGGTGGATGCCGGTCGGGACATAGACATGCGTGGCCGGGTCGAGTTCGTAGCTGTAGACGACGGGCAGACCGCGCTCCTCCTCGACGCGCCAGAAGTGGCGAATGCCGGCGGCGGCGTACTTGCGGGGCTTGACCTCCCGGTCACGCTCCACGGAATCGTCGGACACCACTTCCACGGCGAGGACGACGACTTCGGGGCTGTACCAGGTCTGGTCAGGACCCGTATCCGCGTCGGCCTGGTAGACGATGAGGTCCGGCTCCGGCCGGTTCCTGCGGTCGATCTTGACCGTCATCTCACGCTCGACGTCCAAGAAGTCCGGAAGCTGAGACATGAGGGCATATTCCAGATGCCACATCGTGCGGGTGTGGAACTTCCGCTGCGGACTCATCAAAACAAGGATCCCGTCGATCAGCTCAGTGTGCGGCGGGAGGCCCGGAATCCGGTCGAGGTCGTCCGCGGTCCAGCCCTGGGCAGGCGGGATCGGCCACTCATAACGCGGTTCCAGCCCGTGCTCAGGTGCGGCGCTCATGATTACTCCCATAGGACGGAGTCTGACCTCTACCAGCAGCGTACCCAGGAGTTACGCCGACGCCGCCACTCAAACGAATGAGCGACGGCGTCGGCATTGACCCTCGGGCGGAGGGCCGGGAAGGCGGGGAGGGGCTACTCCCACTCAATGGTCCCCGGCGGCTTGCTCGTCACATCGAGGACGACCCGGTTGACGTCGGCGACCTCGTTGGTGATCCGGGTGGAGATCTTCGCCAGTACGTCGTACGGCATCCGTGTCCAGTCGGCGGTCATCGCGTCCTCGGACGAGACGGGCCGCAGCACGATCGGGTGGCCGTACGTACGGCCGTCGCCCTGGACGCCCACGGACCGTACGTCCGCGAGGAGGACCACCGGGCACTGCCAGATGTCCCGGTCGAGACCGGCCGCGGTCAGCTCCTCGCGGGCGATCGCGTCGGCCTCGCGCAGCAGGTCGAGCCGCTCGCGCGTGACCTCGCCGACGATCCGGATCCCGAGGCCGGGGCCGGGGAAGGGCTGGCGCTGGACGATCTCGTCCGGCAGCCCCAGCTGCTGGCCGACCATCCTGACCTCGTCCTTGAACAGCTTGCGCAGCGGCTCGACGAGCTCGAACTCGATGTCGTCGGGGAGCCCGCCGACATTGTGGTGCGACTTGATGTTGGCGGTGCCGGTGCCGCCGCCGGACTCGACCACGTCCGGGTAGAGCGTGCCCTGGACCAGGAAGGCGACGTCCTCGCCCTCCGCGCCCGCCTCGGCGATGATCTCGGCCTGGGCCTGCTCGAAGACCCGGATGAACTCCCGGCCGATGATCTTCCGCTTCTGCTCGGGGTCGGAGACCCCGGCCAGCGCGGTGAGGAAGCGCTCCTCGGCGTCGACCACCCTGAGCTGCACGCCCGTCGCGGCGACGAAGTCCTTCTCGACCTGCTCGGTCTCGCCCTTGCGCATCAGACCGTGGTCGACGTACACGCAGGTCAGCTGGGATCCGATGGCCTTCTGCACCAGCGCGGCGGCCACCGCGGAGTCCACGCCGCCCGACAGCCCGCAGATGGCGCGCTTCGTGCCGACCTGCTCACGGATCAGCGCGACCTGCTCGTCCACCACGTTCGCGGTGGTCCAGGTCGGCTCGATACCGGCGCCCCGGTAGAGGAAGTGCTCCAGGACCTGCTGTCCGTACGTGGAGTGCAGCACCTCGGGGTGGTGCTGGACGCCGTACAGCTTCCGCTCGTCGTTCTCGAACGCGGCGACCGGTACGACGTCCGTGGACGCGGTGACGGTGAAGCCGGCGGGCGCGGCGGAGCAGGCGTCGCCGTGCGACATCCAGACGGACTGCTCGGCGGGGGTGCCCTCGAACAGCGTGGAGCCGGTCTTCGAGACGCGCAGCTCCGTACGGCCGTACTCGCGCGCGCCCGTGTTGTCGACGGTCCCGCCGAGCGTGGTCGCCATCAGCTGGAAGCCGTAGCACATGCCGAAGACGGGCACCCCGGCCTCGAACAGCGCGCGGTCCACGGTCGGGGCGTTCTCCGCGTACACGGAGGACGGGCCGCCGGAGAGGATGATCGCCCTGGGGTTCTTGGCCAGCATCTCGGCCACGGGCATCGTGGACGGGACGATCTCGCTGTAGACCCGGGCCTCGCGGACGCGGCGGGCGATGAGCTGGGCGTACTGCGCGCCGAAGTCGACGACGAGAACGACGTCGGGGGCGGCGGGGGGTGCTGCTGGCACGGGGGCGGCCTTCCGGCGGTGACGTGAGAAGAGGAGGTCCGGCCAATTCTACCGGGGCCCCGGCAGGGCAGGGCCCACCTCTCCCCACCTCTCGCCACCCGCCCCCTCCCCCGCGTCCCCGGCTGTCGCCCCCGTCTCACGATCCGAACCCGCGTTGCCGGGCGCGGGCCCGCCGGGTCCATACTGGCCCCTATGCACCAGCAGCTGACGTACGTCTTTACCTATGGCACCGGCCCGTCCGGCTGCCATGGTCGTGCTGCTTGAGCTGAACCAAGCGACTTCCGACAGGCGCCCCGGGCCACCAGGTCCGGGGCGCCTGTCGCGTTTCGGGCCCGGCGGCTCTCCCCCGTACCGACCGAACCGAGAGGGACCCCGCACATGCCCGCCACGCAGCAGAACCCCGCAGCCGCCCCCGGAACCACCCCCGACGCCGAGACCGTCATCGGCGACGCGCGCGCACGCATCGACGCCCTCGACGACCGGATCATCGGTCTCGTCCAGGAACGGATCGCGGTCTCGGCCGTCGTCCAGGACGCCCGCATCGCCTCCGGCGGGCGCCGCGTCCATCTCTCACGAGAGATGGAGATCATCGGCCACTACAGCGACGCCCTCGGCAAGCCGGGCACGGCGCTGGCGATGACGCTGCTGGAGCTGAGCCGCGGCCGCGTCTGACCCGGCGCCACACCCTCGCCCGCCACTTCTCACCCGTACGGCGCGTGACCGCGACGTCCCCGCCTTCGTTGGACGTACGGGCGCGCGGATCACAGAGGACCAGCGTGGCTCCGCCGGGACGTGCGGCACACCTCACAAGTGCGCCGTGGGACCTCGTCCCGGCGCCCGTGACCGGTAGGCAGGGGACAGCAGCCCGGTCACAGCACGATCGGCCGGCCCCGGGGACGCCCGGGGCCGGCCGATCACCGACTCCGTTGATCGCGTGACGCAGGTCACTTAAAGATTCTGTGAAGAAGACCGCAACCATTCCCCCATGTCGCAGGTCTTGCATGCGAAATCAACGGCCTCACCCGTAACCACTCTCTGGTGAAGGCCCAACGACTCCGCGCCGCTCCCAGTGGCGCGCCGAACCTCGCTGAGGTCTTCATGAAGCTCCGCCGCGCTATGGCCGTCGCCGCAGCGACCGCTGTCATAGCCCCCGCCGCCTTCTTCTCGGCTCCTGCCGCGTTCGCGACCGGTGAGGACACCACGACGACGACCGAATCGCCGTCGCCCAGCGCCACCGAGTCCGTCCCGGCCCCCGAGGAGACGGAGGCGACCGAGACCCCCTCCGACGACACCACGGAGCCGACCGACGAGGAATCGACCATCGATCCGTCGGACGGGGCGACCGAGCCGACCGACGAGGAGTCGACGACGGCGCCGACGCCCAGCGACGACGCGTCCGTGACGACGCCTCCGACGAGCACGCCGCCCTCCGGCACCGCCAAGCCGACCACCGACCCGGGCAACGGCCTCAACGACTGCCTGGACCGGGACGAGATCGAGCTGGACCCGAACCTCCACACCAGCCTGAGCGGACTGCCGGACAAGATCGTCGCGGGCAGCGGCTTCCACTCGTTCAAGCTCAATGTCTCGAACAAGGGCAAGAACGACTACAAGCGCGTCGACCTCGGTGTCTTCACCGGCCAGATCGACGAAGAGGACTGGGACATCAGTGGCGAGCACCTGACGCTCCAGTACCAGGACCCCGAGTCCGGCAAGTGGGTCGACATCTCTCTCGACGCGTACGACGAGGGGGCCGGCTACCTCGGCTTCACCGACGTCAAGCCGAAGGAGTCGTTCTCGATCAACCTGCGCCTGAACGTGGACAAGTCGGCCCCGGCCGGTCTCGCCTACGCCATCAGCATCGGCGCGTACGTCAATGACAAGGGCAACTGCGTCATCGCGGACGACGAGGCGTACTACGAGTTCACCATCGTCGCCGCCGGCGGGAACGCGGGCGAGCCCAACGAGGCCAAGCCGCAGGGCGGCAAGAAGCCCCTGCCCGCGAAGCCGGTCGGCAACACGGAGATCAAGCCGGTGGGCAGCCTCGCCCAGACCGGCTCCTCCTCGATGATGCCCGCGCTCGGCATGGCCGGCGGGATCGCCATCGTCGCCGGTGCCGGCGTGGTGTTCGCGCTGAAGCGCCGCCGCAGCGGTGACGCCGCCGCGTAACGGCGTCGCGCGTAACCGCGTCGCGTAACCCACAAGCTCGCGTCTCGCACGCGACAGAGAGAGGCGCTGCACTCGGAGGGGGGTGCAGCGCCTCTCTCATGCCCGCACCCCCTCACGCCTCACGCCCTCACGCCCCTCATACCTTTCATGGCTCGCGCGGCGGGACCGGCGGTACGGCCAGGAACGGCAGGCGCAGCGCGCCGAACGCCTCCGGCGGGACCACCGGGGCGGACGGTACGACCGGGGGCAGCCGTACGTACGGTGTCGTCCCGTCCGCGCGCTGTCGCGGCCGGGGGTCCCGCTCACCCTTGTTCGGCCAGAAGGACATCGCACGCTCCGCC
Organism: Streptomyces sp. NPDC093109; assembly: GCF_040701725.1. Taxonomy (NCBI): domain Bacteria; kingdom Bacillati; phylum Actinomycetota; class Actinomycetes; order Kitasatosporales; family Streptomycetaceae; genus Streptomyces; species Streptomyces sp. NPDC093109. The sequence goes on along the minus strand of NZ_JBFBEZ010000015.1, from coordinate 99,727 downwards.
TGGGCCGTGATCGTCAGCGACGGGTTAACGCCCAGGTTCGCCGAGACCGCCGAGCCGTCGACGACCGAGATCCCGGGGTGGCCGTACAGCCGGTGGTACGGATCGATCACGCCCTCCGCCGCCGACGCGCCGATCACGCAGCCGCCCAGGAAGTGCGCGGTGAGCGGGGTGCCCATCAGTTCACCGATGTTGCTGCCCGGAAAGCCGTTGATCTCCGCCGCGATGAGGCTCGCGGCCCGGGTCGCCTCCGGTATCTGCTTCGGGTTGGGAGCGCCGTGGCCCTGGCGGGCGGTGAGCAGGCCTTTCCCCACACCGCCCGGCTTCCGGTACGTCGTCAGGGAGTTGTCCAGCGACTGCATGACCAGGCCGATGATCGTACGCTCCGACCACTTGCGGTAGGAGAGCGAGCGGAGGAGCAGCACCGGGTGGCGCGCGGCGCCGGCCAGCCAGTCCCGTACCCGCCGGTCGCTGTACGGCACCTGGAGGATGGAGAGCAGGCCCATCGCGTTGGACCCCTTGCCGTACCGCACCGGTTCGATGTGTGTCGTGTCGTTCGGGTGGATCGAGGACGTGATGGCGACGCCCTGGGTGAAGTCCGCTCTCGGCGCGCCATGGCGTGCGCGGTAGCGCCTGTCATCGGTCTGCGCGCCCACCAGCGCCTCGGAGTTGGTACGGGTCAGCTCCCCGAGGCGCGCCGACAGCCGGGGCAGCAGCCCCCGGTCCTTCATCGTGTGCAGGAGCGTCTGGGTGCCGTACGTACCGGCCGCGATCACCACGCGGGGCGCGCGGAAGACCCGCACCCGCACCCGCGCACGCCCGCGCCTCGCGTCCGTCGAGACGGTGACCACCCGGTATCCGCCCGGCGCCCCCGTCGCCCCCGTCGCCTCCGTGACCGCTCTCACCGTCGTCATCGGGTGGATGACCGCCCCGGCCCGCTCCGCCAGATGCAGATAGTTCTCGTTGAGGGTGTTCTTCGCGCCGAGCCGGCAGCCCGTCATGCACGCGCCGCACTCCGTACAGGCCCTGCGCCCAGGGCCCGCGCCGCCGAAGTACGGGTCGGGCGCCTCCCCGCCGGGCCGGGCCGTGACCGTACCGCCGGCGTCCGCGCCGTCCCCGAAGAAGACCCCGACCGGTGCCGCGTGGAAGCTGTCGCCGACGCCCATCTCCTCGGCCACCGCCTTCAGATGAACGTCCGAGGGCGTCACCGTCGGGTTGAGCCGTACGCCGAGCATCCGCCGCGCCTGGTCGTAGTACGGCGCCAGCTCCCGCTCCCAGTCGGTGATGCCCGCCCACTGGGGGTCCTCGAAGAACGCGGCGGGCGGTACGTACAGCGTGTTGGCGTAGTTGAGCGAACCGCCGCCGACCCCCGCGCCCGCCAGCACCATCACGTTGCCGAGCAGATGGACGCGCTGGATCCCGTAGAGCCCGAGCGCCGGGGCCCACAGATAGTTCCTGATGTCCCACGAACTCCTGGGGAGCGTCTCGCGGGTGAAGCGGCGGCCGGCCTCCAGGACGCCGACGCGGTAGCCCTTCTCGGTCAGCCGCAGCGCGGAGACAGCGCCGCCGAAGCCCGAGCCGACCACGATCACGTCGTAGTCATATATATCCGCGTCCGCGTCCGTGTCCGCGTCGTGCTCCTGCTCGTGCTCCTGCTCCATCGCCATCGCTCTCCTCGTCGCGCGCCCACGCGTCCGCTACCGCAGCCGCAGCGTCCTCATCACCCGCAGGCTGCTGGTCATGAACGCCGCGTACCGCTCGTCGTCCATCCCGAACGCCGGCGCCATCGGCAGAACCCGCTGGTGGGCGACCGTCTGGGCCTCGGTGTACTTGAGGATTCCCTCGGAGCCGTGCCGCCGCCCCAGGCCGGAGTCCTTCATTCCGCCCATCGGTGACCGCACGCTGCCGTACGCCGCCGCGTACCCCTCGTTGATGTTGACCGTGCCGGTGCGCAGCCGGGCCGCGACGGCGTGGCCGCGCCGCGCGTCCGTCGTCCAGACGCTGGCGTTGAGCCCGTACGGAGTGCCGTTGACGCGGTCGATCGCCTCGTCCTCGTCGCGGAACCGGTAGAGGGAGACCACCGGGCCGAAGGTCTCCTCTGTGCAGACCGCCATGGGCGGCTCGACGCCGTCGAGGATCGTCGGCTCGTAGAAGAGCGGCCCGATGTCCGGGCGCGTGACCCCGCCCGCGACGACCTTGGCGCCCTTGGCGACCGCCTCGTCGACATGGCGCGTCACCGTCTCCAACTGGCGCTCGCCCGCGAGAGAGCCCATGTCCGAGCCGTACGTGAGGGAGTTTCCGAGCCGCATCGCCCGGGTACGCGCGGCGAACCGCTCCACGAACGCGTCCGCCACCGACTCATGGACGTACAGCCGCTCGATGGAGATGCAGAGCTGGCCCGCCGAGGAGAAGCAGGAGCGCACCGCGCCCGCCGCCGCCTTCTCCACATCGGCGTCCGCGAGAACGAGCATGGCGTTCTTGCCGCCGAGTTCGAGGGAGACACCGACGAGCCGGTCCGCCGCGCCCCGCGCGACCTCGCGGCCGGTACGGGTCGAGCCGGTGAAGGAGACGTAGTCGGCGTGGCGCACGACCTCCGGTCCTACGACCGGGCCCTCGCCCAGGACCACCTGGAAGACCTCGGCCGGCAGCCCGGCCTCGATCATCAGGTCGCGGGCCCAGAGCGCGGTGAGCGCGGTCTCGGTGTCGGGCTTCATCACCACGGCGTTGCCGGCGGTGAACGCGGGCAGCGCGTCACCGATCGTCAGCTCCAGCGGGTAGTTCCAGGGCGCGACCTGGCCGACGACCCCGCGCGCCCGGCGCAGTTCGGTGACCTTCGTGAGCACCGGGAGTGCGCCGGTGTGCCGCTTCGGCCGCAGGTACGAGGGTGCCTTGAGCCCGTAGTGCCGGGCGGCGACGGCGACGGCCTGGACCTCTTCGTGTGCGTGCAGCCGGGCCTTGCCGGTCTCCAACTGGATCAGGTCGAGCACCTCGGACTGACGGGCCAGCAGAAGATCGTGGAAGCGCAGCAGCACGCCGGCCCGCTGCCGTACGGACATGGCCTCCCAGGCCGGCTGGGCGGCGCGCGCCCGCGCGTAGGCGTTCGCCACGTCCTCGGGGGTGGACTCGGGCAGGTCCGCCAGCTTCTCCCCGGTGAACGGGGTGTGGTTGGCGGTACGGCCCGACCCGACGACCCCGCGCAGCAGCCGGACGAGCACCTCCGGGGTGACCACGTCGGCGGCGGTACGGGCACCGGCGGGGGCGGCGGCGACCGGGTTGGTCCCCTGGGAGCCGGAGGTGCGAGCCGTACCGGGGGAATCGGGGGTGCTGGGGGAAGCGGTGGCGGCGGAGGCCTTCGAGTCCGTCATGAGGCCGAGAGTATGCGGCATCCGGAGGTTTGGATACCCGGCAGTAACACTTTCCGCCGCCCCCTGGCTTCAACTGAACGGTCAGCCGCTGCCGTCGGCCGGTGGCGGCTGCCAGCTGCGGAGTACGACGTCGAACTGCTCGTGCGTGGTCGCCCAGTCCTCCTCAGGACCGGACATGTAGATCGCGTACTCCGTGTTCCCGTCGTCGGAGTAGTAGATCTGGTCGACCGCGTGGCGGGCGAACGCGGTCGCGGTGTTCTCGGTCCAGGTGAACTCCCAGCGCGCGGAGCGGGCCTTGTCGCGGAAGGAGTTGGGGGCCATGGAGATCCGCCGGTAGTCCGGCAGCCGTTGCAGCTGCTTCTCCAGGTTCACCATGTGCGTGTACGGATCCTCGAAATCGGGCGCCGATATACCTATCCGGATGAGGTGGACACCGTTGTCGGGGGTGAAGTCGATCTGCTCGCTGTCGGTCTTGCGCTCCCACCCCTTGGGGACCTTGAGGCTGAAGCCTTCGGGGGCCTCGACCTGGGTCCAGGCGTCGGCGTCGTCGGGGTTCGTGGCGTCGTCGGGGGCGGCCGTGCCGCCGGATCCGGTCGAGGGACCGCCGGAGCCGTCCAGGTACTTCAGCGCCACAAAGCCACCGCCGCCACCGAGCACCGCCGCGACGACGACGGCCACGGCCGCCGCGCGCAACCGCCCCCGGCGCCGACCGGCCGGCCGCGCGGCCGACGGGGCGACTGACGGGGCGGTCCCGCTCCCGCCCGGCGCCGGCTCCGGGCCCGAGGCAGAGCCCGCGCTTCTGGCCGTTCCCGAGCCGCCCGCGCCCACGACCGCCCCGGCAGCGGACAGTGCCGTGGCCGAGACCGTGGCCGTCCGCGCGCCGTCGTACCGTACGGGCCGCGTCGTGTCGTACGGTTCCGGGCCGGCCGGCGACCGGCCCTCCACCACCTCGCGCAGCATGCGCTCGCACTCGGCCGTGCCGGGGCGCGCGTCCGGATCCTTGCGCAGCAGCGCGGCGATCACGGGGGCCAGCGGCCCGGCGCTCCACGGCTTCTCCGGCTCGTCCGTGACCACGGCCTGCATCGTGGCCAGCGCCGATTCGCGCCGGAACGGCGACGAGCCGCAGAGCGCGGTGTGGAGCGTGGCGCCCAGGGACCAGAGGTCGGAGGCGGGTCCTGGATCGGCGCCCCGTATCCGCTCGGGCGCCAGATAGTCGATGGAGCCGACGATTTCACCGGTTCTGGTGATGGTCGCGTCGCCCTCTATGGCGGCGATCCCGAAGTCGGTGAGCAGGACGCTGCCGTCGCGGGCCAGCAGTACGTTGCCGGGCTTCACATCGCGGTGCAGCACCCCGGCCGTGTGCGCGGCGCGCAGCGCGCCCAGGACCGCGAGCCCGATCCTGGCCGCCTCGCGGTAGTCGACGGGTCCGGAGTCCCTGGCCACATCGGCGAGCGACGGGCCGTCGACGTACTGCATGACGATCCACGGCCGGCCGTCGTGTTCGAGGACGTCATGGACGGTGACGACGGCCGGATGGGTGATCCGGGCGGCGGCCCGGGCCTCGTTCTGTGTCCGCTGGTGCAGTACGGCGCGGTCGGCCTCGGAGGCGTAGCGGCCCGCCGTCAACTCCTTGATGGCCACGACCCGGTGCAGCACTTCGTCGTGTGCGCGCCAGACCCGGCCCATACCGCCGCTGCCGATGCTCTCACCCAGCCGGTAACGCCCGGCGAGCACCCGGCCGGCGCCCGCGCCTTCCGCGCTGACGCCGCTCGTGCCCGATCCCTGCGAATGTTCCACGTACCAGCCCCGCTTCCTTGGGACCACAGGTTACGGAGGGAAACCGCGCCCCCGGAACCTCGGGCGGCCCACGGAAACCGCACTGTGACACTCGGGCGAGCTTCGCTCAGCCCGTCACCCGGTATGCGGCGCTGGCCTGTTGGTAGATCTCGTCCACTTTGTCACGCCGGTCGGCCGGGCCTATCGCCTGGATCACGTGGTAGCGACCGCTGACGATCATGGCGAGGTTCCGTACGAAGACCTCGCGGCCGGTGCTGTCCTGCCAGGTGTACTGGCCCTCGGCCATGGCCTGTTTGCCCACGTCGATCCGGCGGAGGCCCGAGGCCGTGGCCCAACTGGAGTCGCGGAACGGCTGTATCTCCCGCTCCTTGTCGCGCTGATAGGCCATCGGGTCGGAGCCGTTCTGCGCGACGGTGTCCCGGCCCGGCACGACTATCAGGGTGAAGTCCCCTCCGACGTATCGGACTTGTCCGATGTCGTTGATCGGGCGCCGCTCCCATGTCTTGTCGACCGCGATACGGAACCCCTCCGCGTCGTCGCGCACGACGTATCCCTCGGCGATATCCGCGGCGGGTCCCGAGGTCTGCGGGGCGGAGGTGTTGGGCGTGCTGGAGGCGTTGGCCTCGCCGGAGCCGCCGGTCCCCGGAGCCGCCGCCGAGGAGTCCGGGCCGTCCGAGGCGGCTCCGTCCGAGGCGTGGGGCGCGGCCGACGAGCCGGGGTTCGCCTCGCCGACGCTCTGACCCTGCTGCCGGGCGTCGGTCTTGGGCATGAACATCACCGCGTACACGACGACGGCGACGAGGAGCAGCAGTATCACCAGCAGCAGGGTGCGCCCCAGGGCGTGGGGCGCGCGCTCCCGCTCGGAGCGTCCGCCGCCGCGCTCCCCCCGGTCGCCTCTCTCGTCCCGCTCCGTCAGATCGATCCCGCCGGCCCGCTCCTGGCGGTCGGACGGATCCGGGCGGCCGAAGTTCTCGAAGATCTCCGGGCGCTCGTACGTCTCCTCGGCCGCGAACCGGCCGGCCTGCTCGACCGGGCCACTCTGCGCCGCGTACTCCCCGCGCCCCTTGCCGTCCCTGCCGTCCTTGCCCTTCTTGTGGCGGTGGCGTCCGTGCTCCGTGTCGCGGGCGCGCCCCCAGACGCGCCGTCTGCGCACCAGCTCGCCCCGGCGGCGCTTGATCGGCAGCCGTGTCTCGTCCGACGGCATGGGTACGACGTCGAGACCGGCCTCCGGCTCGGGCGCCGACCGTACGAGCGACCGCAGCCAGCCGCGCAGCTCCTCGAAGTCCGGCCGCTCGGTGGGGTCCTGGCGCAGCAGGGACTCGACGACGGGGCGCAGCGGGCCGCACTCCTCGGCGAAGGCGGGCGGTTCGGCGCAGACAAGCTGCACCAGCTCGATCGCGCTCTCCTCGGGATACGGGGCGTGGCCCTGCACCGCGCGGTACAGCAGCGCGCCCAGCGCCCAGAGGTCGGTGGCGGGCCCGATGGGCGGCGCCAGCTGCCAGTTCTCGTGTACGGGCCCGGCCTGTTCGGGCGCCCAGCGCTCGGTGACCGCGCCGACCACCGCGATCCGCGCCTGCCGGGCCCGCTCGGCCGCGAGCGGGGTGGCGGGGCCGCGGTAGGCGGGGACATGGCCGCTCGCGACGACGTCGTCCCAGCGTCCCGCGCCGCCGCTCGCACCCGCCACGGCGGGGAGGTGCGAGGTGTGGCGCTGCGCGTCGGCGCGCAGGGCGTCGCGCGCGCCGCCCGGCTGTCCGCCGGCGTACGGGCTGCCGCCGCCATGGGCCGTGACGGCGGCGGGCGGCGGTGCCTGGGGGGCGCGGCGCGCCTCGCCCGCCGGTCCTCCGCCGCGTACGGGAATGCCCGCCGTACCGCCGGTCCGCGCGCCGCCCGGGGCGCCGCCGGCGCCGAACGGGCCCGCCGAGCGCGGTCCGTACGCGCTGCCACCGCCACCGCCGCTGCCGCTGCTGCTGTCGCCGCTGCCGCCTGCCGGTACGGAGCCCGACGCGTCGTTCCAGGGTGCCGGCCCGTCGCGCCAGGTGCCCGCGAGCTGGGGGCGGTAGGGCGTGGGCGGGTCGTCGTCCTCTTCCTCGTCGGCGTCCTGCTCGCCGTCGAACTGCCCCTCGAAGGCGCGCGGCTTCGCCCACCAGTCCCGGTCGGGGCCGCCACTCGCGGGCACGCCCTGGGCGGCCTCGTGGCCCGCGCTCCCCGGCGCGTGCCCCGGCGCGCTCCCCGGCTGCTCGCCGGTGCCCGGCTCCGGCAGCGGGGGCGTCGGGCTCGCGCCCTGCTCCTCGCCGGCCCGCGCGGCGGCGCGCGCTCCGGCGCGGTACGCGGCGATCGCGCCGGCGCGCGCGGCGCGGATGTCGCCGGAGGCGCTCCCGCCCGGCAGCGCGGGCCGGCCGCCGTACGGTGCGGGCATACCGGGCGGACCGTGCTGCGGCCGGGGCATCGCGCCGGACGTACCGGACGAGGTGGCCGAGGCGCTCTCGCCGTACGGGCTCTGTACGCCGGGGCCGGGCCCGAGCGCGGCCCGTCCTGGACCGCCGGGCACCCCGGCGGTGGAGCCCGGCGCGTACGGCAGGGCCCCCGTCTCCGGACCGCCGGGCCCGGGCGCGCCCGGCTCTGCGCCGTGCGGAGCGTCGAGTCCCCGGTCGTGGAGTTCGGGCCGATGGAGTTCGGGCCGGTGGTACTCCGGCTCGGGCTGGTGAAGTTCGGTCCGGTGGAACTCCGGCTCGGGAGACTCCGGTTCCTCGGGCGGCGGCTCCGGCACCGGCGCGTATCCGCACAGTGCCTCCTCCGCCGCGCCCGCCGCGAGCCCGGTCAGCACCACACGCCCGTCGTCACAGACGAGCACCGTACGGACGGTGATGTTCCGGTGGGTCCAGCCGTGCGCGTGCACCACGCGTACGGCGGTGAGCACGTCGGAGGCGATCTCGGCCGCGCGGAACGGGTTGAGCGGCTTCTCGGCGAGCAGCGCGGCGAGCGGCCTGGCCGCGACCAGTTCACTCACTATCCACAGCGAGCCCGACTCGGCGAAGACGTCGAAGACCTGGTCGAGCCTGGGGTGGTCGGGGATCTGGGCGGCGCTCTGGGCGGCCTCGATGGCGCGCCGTACGGCCGGATCCGTATGCCTGCGCTGCGTGCGCCCCGGGGCCCGGCGCGGTGCGGCGGTGCCCTCGGCGTCGATGACCTCGGCCTCGACGACCTCCGGCAGAGGCACCTGCCGGACGAGGACCTCCTGGCCGCTGTAGGTGTCGAACGCCCTGGTCTCGACGAGTTCGTACGCGTCGGAGGGCGGCAGGGGCAGGCGATAGCGGTCGGCGAGCACCCGCCCCGCGTATTCGTCCACAACGCCTCCCCGCAAACAGGCGGTCTCCCGGTCCCGGAGACCCACGAAACCGCCAATTCCGGTCGTTTACCGGCCCATTGTGGCTGCGTACGGTTCGTGAGTTCTCACGATACGTGGCGAGGGCCGAACGTGGAGCCGGGTCGCGACAACCCGCCCCGGAACGCTCGAATCCGTACCACTCCACTCCTGCCCCCGGCGGCCGGAACCCATACGTCCGGGCGGGCACCCGATACGTCGGGGCGGGCACCTGATCGGCCCGGATGCCTCCGCCGCGTCAGTCCTTCGGCTGGAACGTGGCGAAGGCGGTCTCGCGCAGCGTCCGGCACTCCTTCTCGTCCCACTCGCTCGCCTTGCAGCTCACCATGATCGAGTAACCGTGGGAGGCGTCCGCCTTGAAGCCCCGGTTGAGGACGCGTACGCGCTCGCCGTTCTGATTCCGCTCGAACAGCCAGTCGGCGACGGTGGGATAGCCGTTGTAGTCGGTCTTCTCAAGGCTGAGGCGCTTGTAGCCGCTGCTGCTTCTTCTGACGGACGGCTCCTGGCCCTTCCAGGCCGCCTCGGCGTCATCGGTCGGGGTGCTGGTGTAGTCGCCCTGGACGCGGGGGAAGCCGCCGTTCTCGCTGTATATGCCGCCGGAGTTGCTGCCGGCTATGCCGGTCTTGCGGAACCCTTCTGGCATCGCCATCGAGAAGTGGAACTGCGTGTCGACGACCGTGGCGTATCCGGCGGGCAGCCCGGCGGTGTCCCCGTCGTCGCTCTTGTCACCGCTGTCGTCCGAACTCTTGCCCTTGTCCTTGTCCTTGCCCTTGCCCTTGTCCGTCTCCTCGTCGCCGGCCGTGTCGCCGGAGCCGGCCGAGGTGTCGGAGTCCGTGACGGCATCGGAGCCGGCGGTTCCCTGGCCGGTCTGCGCCGTGGCGCCGTCCTTGTCGTCCCCGGCCGCGCTCTTGCCGGTCGCGGGCTCCTTGGAGCTGTCACCGCCGGCCCCGGCGGAAGCCGATGTGCCGTCACTCTTGGCCGACCCTGACGGGGAGTCGCTCTCCCCGTTCAACGCCACGACCAGCACGGTGGTGATGAGCGCCAGCGCCGCGACCACCGCGATGATCACCAGCGTGCGCCGGGGCACCACGTCCGTGAGCGACGCCCGCCGCGCGGCCGGCCGGTCAGCACCGGCGGGCTGGGGCACCGGGCGGGGCCCGGCAGCGGGCTGAACAGGCCCCGCGCCCCGCGGCATGCGCGACGCCGAGGACATGACAGGACCGGGAGGCGCCGGCGGCAGCGGGATGGCGCGGGTGGCGTCGGGAGCGGGCTCCGGCGCGCCCTCCGGCGCCTCGATGATGTCCTCCAGGAGCGCGCGGGCCCCCGCGTCGTCGAGCCGCTGCTCGGGATCCTTCGCCAGCAGCCCGTAGATGACCTCTTCCAGCGCGCCCGCGTTCTTCGGCGGATCCACCGGCTCGGTCATGACCGCCGTCAGCGTGGCGATGGCGGAGCCCTTGTCGTACGGCGGACAGCCCTCGACCGACGCGTACAGCAGCCCGCCGAGCGACCAGAGGTCGGCGGCGGGTCCCGGCTTGTGGCCGCGAGCGCGCTCCGGGGAGATGTACGAGGGCGCGCCGACGAGCATGCCGGTCGAGGTGACCGAGGGGTCGCCCTCGACCTGGGCGATGCCGAAGTCCGTGAGGACGACGCGCCCGTCCTCGGCGATCAGCACATTGGACGGCTTCACATCGCGGTGCAGGATGCCCTCGCGGTGCGCCGAGCGCAGCACGTCGAGGATCGCGAGCCCGACCTCGGCGGCCCGCCGGGGCGTCAGAACGCCGTCCTCGCGCACGGCTTCGGCCAGGGACTTGCCCTCGATCAGCTCCATGACGATCCAGGGCCGGTCGTCCTCGTCCACCACGTCGAAGACCGTGACCGCGCCGTTGTTGCGGATACGGGCGATCGCCTTGGCCTCGCGCAGGGTGCGGGTGATGAGCCGGCGCTTCTCGTCCTCGTCGATGCTGGAGGGAAAGCGGAGTTCCTTCACCGCGACCGTACGGCCGAGCGTCTCGTCGAGGGCCCGCCACACCGTGCCCATGCCACCGCGCCCGAGCACCTCACCGAGCCGGTACCTGCCCGCGAGGAGGCGGCCTTCCGGAGTGCCGTCGACGCTCTTCCCGCTCTCCTGCTGAGCGCTCTTCCCGGGCTCCCGCTGAGGCTCCTGCGCCGTGTCCCGCGACTGCTTCGACTCCGACATGCGTCCCCTCTGCGATCCCTGATCCTGAGCCCGCGCCCGCCGCCGCGCGGTGCCGTAACGCGCCCTGGCAGAGCCATCATTGTCCCTCACTCCGGGAAGGCCACTGCTCCCGGGTCCGGCGCCCGCCGGTACGGAGCCCACCTGAGGGACCCCCACCATGCCACTCCCCGGGGCCGGAACGGACACCGTGCAGGTCATGCACCTGTTCGAACTCGGCACAAGTGCACGCGATAGGGATGTGTTACGGGTGTGTTCTGTGTGACGCATGTGGCAGCGAAAGGCGTACGTCTTCCCCTGATATGCCTCCATGACGAGTCATCCGCACCCCGGATCCGGGGCACACCGAACCGGCCGGCTCCCCTGCCCGGCCGTCCTCCCACCCCTGGGAGGCGCCCGAAGTCTGTCCGGCCCGCGCCTGTCCGACCTCTATACGTACGTCCCCGGCCCACGGTTCAAGCGCGCCGGACCCGCCCGACGGCGGCCGGACCCGCCCGACGGCGCGTCAGAGGGGCACGATGTCCGGCGCTCCCAGCCGCGCCGCGTCCGCCGTCTGGTCGTCCGGCTGCCGCTGCGACTCCCGTTCCGCCTCCACCCGCTTCTCGTAGTGCGTCACTTCACGTTCGATCTGGTCCTTGTCCCAGCCGAGGACGGGCGCCATCAGCTCCGCGCACTCGCGGGCGCTGCGTGTCCCCCGGTCGAAGGTCTCGATCGAGATCCGGGTCCGCCGGGTGAGGACGTCCTCCAGATGGCGGGCGCCCTCGTGCGACGCCGCGTAGACGACCTCGGCGCGCAGATAGTCGTCCGCGCCGCCCAGCGGCTCGCCGAGCCCCGGATCCGCGGCGATCAGCTCCAGCAGCTCCTCCACGAGGGTGCCGTAGCGGTTCAGCAGATGCTCGACGCGGGCCACATGGATGCCGGTCCGCGCCGCCATGCCCGCCCGCCCGTTCCACAGCGCGTGGTACCCCTCGGCGCCGAGCAGCGGCACGTCCTCCGTGACGCAGTCGGCGACCCGCTGGTCGAGGCCGTGCACCGCCTCGTCCACCGCGTCCTTGGCCATCACGCGGTAGGTCGTGTACTTGCCGCCGGCGATGACCACCATGCCGGGCACCGGATGCGCGACCGTGTGCTCCCGCGACAGCTTGCTGGTCGCGTCCGACTCCCCGGCGAGCAGCGGGCGCAGCCCCGCGTACACGCCCTGTACGTCGTCCCGGGTGAGCGGCACGGACAGCACCGCGTTCACATGCTCCAGCAGATAGTCGATGTCGGCGCTGGAGGCGGCGGGATGGGCCTTGTCCAGGTCCCAGTCGGTGTCGGTGGTGCCCACGATCCAGTGGCGGCCCCAGGGGATGACGAACAGCACCGACTTCTCGGTCCGCAGGATGAGTCCGGTCGTGGAGTGGATCCGGTCCTTCGGTACGACCAGATGGATGCCTTTGGAGGCCCGGACATGGAACTGTCCGCGCTCGGCGATCAGTCCCTGGGTGTCGTCCGTCCACACCCCGGTGGCGTTGACGACCTGTCTGGCCCTGATCTCGTACTCCCCGCCGGCCTCCACATCGCGGACGCGTGCGCCGACGACCCGCTCGCCCTCCCGCAGGAATCCGGTGACCCGGGCCCCGTTGGCCACCTGGGCGCCGTAGGTGGCGGCCGTCCTGACCAGGGTGGCCACATAGCGCGCGTCGTCCATCTGCGCGTCGTAGTACTGCAACGCGCCGACCAGGGCGTCCTTCTTCAGGCACGGCGCCACCTTCAGCGCGTGCCGCCGGGAGAGATGGCGGTGGACCGGCAGCCCCCGGCCGTGCCCGGACGACACGGACATCGCGTCGTACAGCGCGACGCCCGAGCCGGCGTAGAGCCGCTCCCAGCCCTTGTGCTTGAGCGGGTAGAGGAACGGCACGGGCTTCACCAGATGGGGCGCCAGCTTCTCCAGCAGCAGCCCGCGTTCCTTGAGTGCCTCTCTGACCAGTGTGAAGTCGAGCATCTCCAGATAGCGCAGACCGCCATGGATCAGCTTGCTCGACCGGCTGGAGGTGCCGGCCGCCCAGTCGCGCGCCTCGACAAGGCCGGTCGCCAGCCCTCGGGTGACGGCGTCGAGGGCGGTGCCCGCCCCGACCACTCCCGCGCCCACCACCAGCACATCGAGTTCACGTTCGGTCATCGCCGCCAGCGCGCGGGCGCGCTCCGCCGGTCCCAGTGTCGCTGTCCTCACCGCTGCCTCCCGTCGTCCCCCGCGTGGTCGGGCTCACAGATCGATTCTGTCCGCAGTCACCGACTTCAGCCACCGGCTGTGGATAACTCCCGCCCGACCCCGCTCGCCCCTTCCCACCCCCCTACCCACCCCCGTCCCGCGCCCGGCTCCCACCCGACCCGCGGACTTCTCCGGCCACGCGATGCCGCATAACGGTCATATTTACGCCTAGTCTGACATTGCGCTCGCTCATTCTGTCCACCGGGCTTGCGCGCACCATCAGCTCCGGCTAGGGAAGGACGCGGCCACCGAAATGCCCGCAGATCTCGCCGTCATCGGACTCGGCCATCTCGGCCTCCCCCTCGCCCAGGCCGCCGTGGCCGCCGGTGTCCGCACCATCGGATACGACACCGACCCACGCCCCGTCGCGGAACTCGCCGCCGGCCACACCCCGGTCGACGGCCCGCTCACCGCCTCCGACGTCCGCCGGATGCTCTCGGGAGGCTTCCGCCCCACCACCGACACGACCGAACTGGGCCGCGTCCGTACCGCCGTGATCTGCGCCCCCACCCCCCTCGGCGCCGACGGCACCCCCGACCTCACCGCACTCGGCGACGCGGCCCGCGCGCTGGCCGCCCGGCTCCGCCCGCACACCACCGTGCTGCTGGAGTCACCCGCCGCGCCCGGCACGACGGAGGGGTTCCTGCGCACCCTCCTCGAAGAGGGCTCAGGACTGCGCGCGGGCCGCGACTTCCACCTCGCCTACTCCCCCGGCCGCCACGACCCAGGCAACCGCACCCACGGCTTCGCCAACACCCCCAAGGTGATCGGCGGCCTGACACCCGCCTGCACGGAAGCCGCCGCCGCCTTCTACGGGCGCCTCACCGACAAGGTCGTACGGGCCCGCGGCCCCCGCGAGGCCGAGACCGTCAAGCTCCTCGAAACCAACTTCCGGCATGTGAACATCGCGCTCGTCAACGAGATGGCCGTCCTCTGCCACGACCTCGGCGTCGACCTCTGGGACGTCATCCGCTGCGCCGAGACCAAGCCGTACGGCTTCCAGGCGTTCCGCCCGGGACCCGGCGTCGGCGGCCACGGCGTACCGATGGACCCCAGCCGCCTGCCGCACGCGGGCCGCACCCCCGGCCACCCGCTGCGTATGGTCGGCCTCGCCCAGGAGATCAACTCCCGGATGCCGCAGTACGTCATCCAGCGCTGCGCCGCCCTGCTGAACGAGCACGGCAAGTCCGCGCGCGGTGCCAGGGTCCTGCTCCTCGGCGTCACCTACAAACCCGACCTGGCCGACCGGGAGAGCTCACCGGCGACCGAGATCGCCCGCCGGCTGATGGACCTGGGCGCCGCCGTCAGCTACCACGACCCGTACGTCCCCCACTGGCGCGTACGGGAGCTGCCCGTTCCGCGCGCCGACTCCCTCTACGAGGCCGCCGCCCACGCCGATCTGACGGTCCTGCTCCAGCACCACCGTACGTACGACCTCCAGGGCCTGGCGGTCAAGGCACAGCTGCTCCTCGACACCCGAGGCGCGAGCCCGACGGGCACGGCCCACCGTCTCTGACAGCACCGGAAAAAGGAAAATGGCCGCCTCTTTCAAGAGGCGGCCATTTTCCAGAAATGCCTGGCGGAATCCCTAGCGGCGGTGCTGCGAGTCCGCCACCGTCACCTCGACCCGCTGGAACTCCTTGAGTTCGCTGTAGCCGGTCGTCGCCATGGCCCGCCGCAGCGCGCCGAAGAAGTTCATCGACCCGTCGGGGCTGTGCGAGGGGCCCGTGAGGACCTCCTCCGTCGTCCCGGCGATGCCCAGGTCCACCAGCTTGCCGCGCGGCACGTCCTCGTGGACGGCCTCCATGCCCCAGTGCCGGCCCTGGCCCGGCGCGTCCGAGGCGCGCGCCAGCGGAGAGCCGATCATCACGGAGTCCGCGCCGCACGCGATCGCCTTGGGCAGGTCGCCGGACCAGCCGACACCGCCGTCCGCGATGACATGCACATACCGGCCGCCGGACTCGTCCATGTAGTCGCGGCGGGCCGCCGCGACATCCGCGACGGCGGTCGCCATCGGCACCTGGATGCCCAGCACGTTACGGGTGGTGTGCGCCGCGCCGCCGCCGAAGCCGACCAGCACGCCCGCCGCGCCCGTACGCATCAGATGCAGGGCCGCGGTGTACGTGGCGCAGCCGCCGACGATGACCGGGACGTCCAGCTCGTAGATGAACTGCTTGAGGTTCAGCGGCTCGGCGGCGCCGGAGACATGCTCGGCGGAGACCGTCGTACCGCGGATGACGAAGATGTCGACCCCGGCGTCCACCACGGCCTTGGAGAACTGCGCGGTGCGCTGCGGCGACAGGGCCGCGGCCGTGACCACGCCCGAGTCGCGCACCTCCTTGATGCGCTGCCCGATCAGCTCTTCCTTGATGGGCTCGGCGTAGATCTCCTGGAGCCTGCGGTTGGCGGTCTCCTCGTCAAGACCGGCGATCTCGTCGAGCAGCGGCTGCGGGTCCTCGTACCGGGTCCACAGGCCCTCCAGGTTCAGTACGCCCAGACCACCCATCTCGCCGATGCGGATCGCGGTCCGCGGGGAGACCACCGAGTCCATCGGGGCGGCCAGGAACGGCAGCTCGAACCGGTAGGCGTCGATCTGCCAGGCGATCGAGACCTCCTTCGGGTCCCGGGTGCGCCGGCTGGGGACGACGGCGATGTCGTCGAACGCGTACGCCCTGCGGCCGCGCTTGCCGCGCCCGATCTCGATCTCAGTCACGATGTGTGGCCTTTCCTCTACGTCTGCCGTCCCAGTATCCCCGACGCCCGGCCACCGCTCGGCGCCCGCGGGGGTTCGTCACCCGCGGGCGCGGAGCGGTACAGGCTCCCGCCGGTGCTCTCAGCCCCGGGTGTAGTTCGGCGCCTCGACCGTCATCTGGATGTCGTGCGGGTGGCTCTCCTTGAGGCCCGCCGAGGTGATCCGGACGAAGCGGCCCTTGCGCTCCATCTCGTCGATGGAGGCGGCGCCCACGTACCCCATGGTCTGGCGGAGCCCGCCGACCAGCTGGTGCAGTACAGCGGAGAGGGGGCCCCGGTAGGGGACCTGGCCCTCGATGCCCTCCGGGACGAGCTTGTCGTCCGAGGAGACCTCGCCCTGGAAGTAACGGTCCTTCGAGTACGAGCGCCCCTGGCCGCGGGACTGCATCGCGCCCAGCGAGCCCATGCCCCGGTAGGACTTGAACTGCTTGCCGTTGATGAACTGGAGCTCGCCCGGCGACTCCTCGCAGCCCGCGAGCAGGCTGCCGAGCATGACCGTGCTGGCACCGGCGGCGAGCGCCTTACCGATGTCGCCCGAGTACTGGAGGCCACCGTCGCCGATGACCGGGATACCGGCCGCGATACAGGCCGCCGCGGCCTCGTAGATCGCCGTGACCTGGGGAACGCCGATGCCGGCGACCACCCGGGTGGTGCAGATCGAGCCGGGGCCCACGCCCACCTTCACGCCGTCCACGCCCGCGTCGATCAGCGCCTGCGCGCCGTCGCGGGTGGCGACGTTGCCGCCGATGACATCCACGGGAACGCTCGACTTGATCTTGGACATCCAGCTGAGCGCGTTGCTGTTGTGGCCGTGCGAGGTGTCCACGACGAGGAAGTCGACACCGGCCGCGACCAGCGCCTGGGACCGCTCCAGCGCCTCGGGGCTGGCGCCCACGGCGGCGCCGACGAGCAGCCTGCCCTCGGCGTCCTTGGCGGCGTTCGGGTACTTCTCGGCCTTGACGAAGTCCTTGACCGTGATGAGGCCCTTGAGGATGCCCGCGTCGTCGACCAGCGGCAGCTTCTCGATCTTGTGGCGGCGCAGCAGCTCCATGGCGTCCACGCCGGAGATGCCGACCTTGCCGGTGACGAGCGGCATCGGGGTCATGACCTCGCGCACCTGGCGCGCCCGGTCCACCTCGAAGGCCATGTCGCGGTTGGTGACGATGCCGAGCAGCTTGCCCGCGCGGTCGGTGACCGGGACGCCGCTGATACGGAACTTGGCGCAGAGCTGGTCGGCCTCGCCGAGCGTCGCGTCCGGGTGGACGGTGATCGGGTCGGTGACCATGCCGGACTCGGAGCGCTTCACGAGGTCGACCTGGTTGGCCTGGTCGGCGATGGAGAGATTGCGGTGCAGCACACCGACGCCGCCCTGCCGCGCCATGGCGATCGCCATGCGGGACTCGGTGACCTTGTCCATCGCGGCGGAGAGCAGCGGGATGTTCACCCGGACGTTGCGGGAGACCAGCGACGCGGTGTCCACCTGGTTGGGCAGGACTTCCGAGGCGCCAGGCAGCAGCAGCACGTCGTCGTATGTCAGCCCGAGCGTCGCGAATTTCTCGGGCACTCCGTCGACGTTTGCAGTCATGACACCTTCCCCAAATGACCTTGATCGGTGCGGATGTCCATGCTAACGGGCTCCGCGAGCCTCTCATTCCACGAACAAGATCACCGAACGGCTTCGTATATTCATACGTGCCCGGCGATCACTGCCCGGCCAGGGCCCGCAGTCTGCTGAGCGCGCGGTGCTGCGCGACCCGTACCGCACCCGGCGACATCCCGAGCATCTGCCCGGTCTCCTCGGCCGTCAGCCCGACCGCGACCCGCAGGACGAGCAGCTCGCGCTGGTTGTCGGGGAGGTTGGCGAGCAGCTGCTTGGCCCATTCCGCGTCACTGCTGAGCAGGGCGCGTTCCTCGGGGCCGAGCGAATCGTCCGGCCGCTCGGGCATCTCGTCGGAGGGCACCGCCGTCGATCCCGGGTGCCGCATGGCGGCGCGCTGGAGGTCGGCGACCTTGTGCCCGGCGATGGCGAAGACGAACGCCTCGAAGGGGCGTCCGGTGTCGCGGTAGCGCGGCAGCGCCATCAGTACGGCGACGCAGACTTCCTGCGCGAGGTCCTCCACAAAGTGGCGAGCGTCACCCGGCAGCCGGCTCAGCCGCGTACGGCAGTAGCGCAGCGCAAGCGGGTGCACACGCGCCAGCAGGTCGTGCGTCGCCCGTTCGTCGCCGCCGACGGCACGGTGAACGAGCGCACCGATCACCGTGGGCTCGTCTTCGCGCATCGGTCCATGGTGCCTTGGCGGCTGCTGATCGGCGGCGCCGCGTCCGTAGTTGTGCACCGAAGCGTTATGAGCGGGTGCGGCAGAACTCATTCCCGGCGCCCTCCCCTCGCGCTCGTCCGACTCGTCCCCGAGGAACTCCACATCTCCAAGGATGCGGCATAGCGCGGGAAACGAGTGTGTACGGGCGTACGTCGCCCCCGCCGGCCCGGTCGGCCCCGCCCGCCTCACGACGGGCGGGGGCGCACGGACCGCGAGCTCAGCGGACCAGACCCCAGCGGAAACCGAGGGCCACCGCGTGGGCCCGGTCCGAAGCGCCGAGCTTCTTGAAGAGGCGCCGGGCGTGCGTCTTGACCGTGTCCTCCGAGAGGAACAGCTCGCGGCCGATCTCCGCGTTGGAGCGGCCGTGGCTCATGCCTTCGAGCACCTGGATCTCGCGCGCGGTCAGCGTGGGCGCGGCGCCCATCTCGGCGGAGCGGAGCCGGCGCGGCGCGAGGCGCCAGGTCGGATCGGCGAGCGCCTGCGTGACGGTCGCGCGCAGCTCGGCGCGGGAGGCGTCCTTGTGCAGATAGCCCCGGGCGCCGGCGGCGACCGCGAGGGCCACGCCGTCCAGATCCTCCGCCACCGTGAGCATGATGATCCGGGCGCCGGGATCGGCGGAGAGCAGCCGGCGGACCGTCTCCACTCCCCCGAGGCCCGGCATCCGGACATCCATGAGAATCAGATCGGACCGATCCGCGCCCCAGCGGCGGAGGACTTCCTCGCCGTTGGCCGCGGTCGTCACGCGCTCGACACCGGGCACGGTCGCGACCGCGCGGCGGAGCGCCTCTCGGGCAAGCGGGGAGTCGTCGCAGACGAGGACGGATGTCATGACCGTCCTCCGCAGCTGATGCGCGTCACCTTGAGCCTCCAGGCTGGTACATATCGTCACCTGTGCGATTGACGCTCTCGGACATGTGCCCGATCGCTCATTCTCTCAACCGCCTCGCACACTCAACGATGGTCACTCGAAAGAGTTACGGGTTGGACGATCGAGTTCCGCACTCCCCGTGAGGGGGCGTACACGGAGCAGAGTGGCCGCGCGTGCCGCGTCCCCCATCCGAGGCATGCCCCATTTAGAGGCTTTTCTTCACTTTTACTGGTGTCTGTGGCTAGATTTGCCATCAGTCATATTTACATCTACTTACATATTAGATGTACGGTCGTGAGCGAGCCTGTTTCCGCTGTCGTATCCGCCGTATCCGCCTCAGCACGGTTTCAAGGGGACATGAGCAATGGCAGATTTCTCCCGCCTTCCCGGACCGAACGCCGATCTGTGGGACTGGCAGCTCCTCGCGGCATGTCGTGGTGTGGACAGTTCGCTCTTCTTCCACCCGGAGGGGGAAAGAGGCGCGGCGCGGAGCGCGCGTGAGAACTCGGCGAAAGAGGTGTGCATGCGCTGCCCGGTCCGCGCGGAGTGCGCGGCACACGCGCTGGCGGTACGGGAGCCGTACGGCGTGTGGGGCGGGCTGACCGAGGACGAACGCGAGGAGCTGATGGGCCGGGCGCGTACCCGGCTGATCACCGCGTCGGCGACACCTGACCCTCCGGGCGCGCGTTCAGGAGAGTGAAGAAACGTTCCTCCATCGGCGCGTCCGGACGTCCCGGCGCGTCCGGGCTAGCGTGCCCGTATGAAGCTTCTGACCGTGAATGTGGGCCGGCCGAAGACCGTCGAGTACAGCGACGCCCCGGGCGGCGCGACGGGAATCGACAAGCGTCCGGTGGACGGCCCCGTCCGGGTGGCGGCCCCGGGGGCGAAGGGGACGGGTGCGAGCGGGCTCGACGGTGACGCCGTCTGCGACCTGCGCCATCACGGCGGCACCGACCAGGCGGTCTACGCGTTCGCCCGGGAGGATCTGGACTTCTGGGAGCGGGAGCTGGGCCGGCCGCTGGCCAACGGCGTCTTCGGCGAGAACCTCACCACGTCCGGTCTGGACATCACCGGCGCGAAGATCGGGGAGCGCTGGCGGATCGGCTCCGAGGTGGTGCTGGAGACGACGAGCGGACGGATCCCGTGCCGTACGTTCCAGACCTGGCTGGGCGAGAAGGGGTGGGTCAAACGCTTCACCCGGGAGGCGGTGACCGGGGTGTATCTGCGGGTCATCACCCCCGGCGAGATCCGCGCGGGCGATCCGATCGAGATCGTCCACCGGCCCGGACACGAGGTGACGGTGGGGATGGCGTTCCGCGCGGTGACGACCGAGCGGGAACTGCTGCCCCGGGTGCTGGCCGCCGGGGACGCGCTGCACGCCGAGGAGCTCAGGATCGCGCGGGAGTACGTGGCCGGGCTGGGGAGGGCCGACGGGGCGTGAGGCGCGGTTGGATCTTCCGTCCGCCTACGGAACATTCACATCAAGTGCACCGAGGTAGGCACTAACGTGCCGCGTATGACGACTGCTCTGATTACGGGCTCGACGGCGGGCATCGGTGCCGCCTTCGCGCGACGGCTGGCGGCCGACGGGCACAACCTCGTGCTGGTGGCCCGCGACACCGAGCGTCTGCGCGAGCAGGCCACCGAACTGCACGACCGGCACGGCATCGAGGCCGAGGTGCTGACCGCCGATCTCGCCACCGACGGCGGTATCGAGTCGGTGGAGAAACGGCTCGCGGACCGCAGACACCAGGTCGACCTGCTGGTCAACAACGCGGGGTTCGGCAACAAGGGGCGCTTCCTCGAAGTCCCGATGACCGACGAGCTGACGATGCTGAAGGTGCACTGCGAGGCGGTGCTGCGGCTGACCTCGGCGGCGGTCACGGGGATGAAGGCGCGCGGCCGGGGCGGGGTCGTCAACGTCGCGTCGGTGGCGGCGTTCGTGCCGCGCGGTACGTACGGCGCGTCGAAGGCGTGGGTCGTCCAGTTCACCCAGGGGGTGGCGCGGGATCTGGCCGGTACGGGGGTACGGCTGATGGCGCTCTGCCCGGGTTTCGTACGCACCGAGTTCCATGAGCGGGCCGGGATGGGGACGGACAGGATCCCGGACTGGATGTGGCTGGACGCCGACAAGCTGGTGACGGCGGCGCTCGCCGACCTGGCGCGCGGCAAGGTCGTGTCGGTGCCGGATCCCCGGTACAAGGCGCTGATGGGAGCGGTGAAGCTGGCGCCGCGCGGGCTGCTGGGCGGGATCACGTCGAAGACCGGCCGCAAGTACGGCCCCCAGTGACGCGAACGGCCCGGCACCCCCCGAAGGGGTACCGGGCCATCCGCGGCGGCTGATCGGCCGCGTGAAGCAACTCAGTGGCTGTGGCCGTGGCCGCCGTGGCCCGCGTCGCCCTCGTCCTCGGCCGGCTTCTCGACGACCAGGGTCTCGGTCGTGAGCAGCAGGGAGGCGATGGAGGCGGCGTTCTCCAGGGCGGAGCGCGTGACCTTGACCGGGTCGATGACGCCGGCCTTCACCAGGTCGACGTACTCGCCGGTGGCCGCGTTGAAGCCGTGGCCCTTCTCCAGCTCCGCCACCTTGGAGGTGATGACGTAGCCCTCGAGACCGGCGTTCTCGGCGATCCAGCGCAGCGGCTCGACGACGGCGCGGCGGACGACCGCGACACCGGTGGCCTCGTCGCCCTCCTTGCCGAGGTTGCCCTCGAGCACCTTGGCGGCGTGCACCAGAGCGGAGCCACCACCGGAGACGATGCCCTCCTCGACCGCGGCGCGGGTCGCGGAGATGGCGTCCTCCAGACGGTGCTTCTTCTCCTTCAGCTCCACCTCGGTGGCGGCGCCGACCTTGATCACGCACACGCCGCCGGCCAGCTTCGCGAGGCGCTCCTGGAGCTTCTCGCGGTCCCAGTCGGAGTCCGTGGACTCGATCTCGGCCTTGATCTGGTTGACGCGGCCGGCGATCTCGTCGGAGGCACCGGAGCCGTCGACGATGGTCGTGTCGTCCTTGGTGACGGTGACGCGGCGGGCGGAGCCCAGGACGTCCAGACCGGCCTGGTCGAGCTTGAGGCCGACCTCCTCGGCGATGACGGTCGCGCCCGTGAGGGTGGCGATGTCGCCGAGCATGGCCTTGCGGCGGTCACCGAAGCCGGGGGCCTTGACCGCTACCGCGTTGAAGGTGCCGCGGATCTTGTTGACGACGAGAGTGGAGAGCGCCTCGCCCTCGACATCCTCGGCGATGATCAGCAGCGGCTTGGAGCCACCGCCCTGGATGACCTTCTCCAGCAGCGGCAGCAGGTCCTGGATGCTGCCGATCTTGCCCTGGTGGATCAGGATGTACGGGTCGTCGAGGACGGCCTCCATACGCTCCTGGTCGGTCACCATGTAGGGGGACAGGTAGCCCTTGTCGAAGGCCATGCCCTCGGTGAAGTCCAGCTCCAGACCGAAGGTGTTGGACTCCTCGACGGTGATGACACCGTCCTTGCCGACCTTGTCCATCGCCTCGGCGATCAGCTCGCCGACCTGGTCGTCCTGCGCGGAGAGCGCGGCGACGGCGGCGATGTCGGACTTGTCGTCGATCGGGCGGGCGGTGGCGAGGAGCTCGTCCGACACGGCCTTGACCGCGGCGTCGATGCCCTTCTTCAGAGAGGCCGGGGAAGCGCCCGCGGCGACGTTGCGCAGACCCTCGCGGACCAGCGCCTGGGCCAGCACGGTGGCGGTGGTGGTGCCGTCACCCGCGATGTCGTTGGTCTTGGTCGCCACCTCCTTCACGAGCTGGGCGCCCAGGTTCTCGTACGGGTCGTCCAGCTCGACCTCGCGGGCGATGGTGACACCGTCGTTGGTGATGGTGGGGGCGCCGAACTTCTTGTCGATGACGACGTTGCGGCCCTTGGGGCCGATCGTCACCTTCACCGTGTCGGCAAGCTTGTTGACGCCGCGCTCAAGGGCGCGACGGGCGTCCTCGTCGAACTTCAGGATCTTCGCCATGGCTGCTTCTCTCGTCCTCTCGCATGAACTGCGCCCCCGTCCGCCCGGCGATCGCTGGGTGGCCGAGGGCGCAGCTCAAAAGCAAAACTTTCGGTGAATTACTTCTCGATGATCGCGAGTACGTCGCGAGCCGAGAGGACGAGGTACTCCTCGCCGCTGTACTTCACTTCGGTGCCGCCGTACTTGCTGTACAGAACGACATCGCCGACGGAAACGTCGAGCGGAAGACGCTCGCCGTTCTCGAAACGGCCCGGGCCCACGGCCAGGACGACGCCCTCCTGGGGCTTCTCCTTGGCGGTGTCCGGGATGACCAGGCCAGAGGCCGTGGTCTGCTCGGCGTCGAGCGGCTGGACCACAATGCGGTCCTCGAGCGGCTTGATGGCAACCTTGGTGCTGGCGGTCGTCACGATCCGACCTCCCCCTTCGGAGATCTCGGTGCTATGTCTGGGTGGCGACCGGATAGACCCGTCGTCGCGGGTGCCGGATCTGTCGATCGCGCTTGGCACTCTCCAGTGGGGAGTGCCAGAACAGAGACTATGACCGCGATTAGCACTCGGTCAAGCGGAGTGCCAATCGAGACAGCGTGGCGCGTCTCCGGCGCGCGTCTCCGGCGCGTGCGCGCCGTAACGGAAACGCGCACCCGGATCCAGAGGTTCCGGGTGCGCGAAGCGGTGCGGGGAAGTGCGGGGCACGGGGTGCCGGGCAGATCAGCGGATCAGACGTAGTCCTCCAGCCGGGCCACCGCGTATCCCTTGTCCGTGATGCGCTTCATCGCGGCCCTGACCAGGTCGGGCATGGTCGCCTTCCAGTCCGCGGGCCCACGGAAGTGGGTGAGGATGATGTCACCGGGGTGCAGGTCCTCGTCCCACTCGCGCCACTCCATCCGGTCGGGGTACGCCTCGGCCGTCCAGAGCGGCAGCGCCTTCACGCCGCAGGTCTTGGCGGCGCGCACCGTGTCGCCGTTGTAGTTGCCGAACGGCGGCCGGAAGAGCGTGGGGCGCTTCCCGTACCGCTGCTCGATCTTGTCCTGCTGGTCGCAGATCTCGCGCCGCTGCTCCTCGTACGACAGGCCGGGCAGATACGGGTGGTTGAGCGTGTGGTTCTGGAGGGTGACGCCCCGGTCCTGCATCTGCTTGAAGTAGCCGTAGTTGTCGTTGATGACGTAGTCGCTGAGGAAGGCCGTGTACGGGATCTTCAGCTCGGTCATCATCCGCAGCAGCTCGGGGTCCTTGTCGATGCCGTCGTCGATCGTCAGGAAGACGACGCGGTCCTTGACCGGGACGGTGGTGAAGACCGGCGGGAGGTTCTCGCCCTCCTCCTCGTTCGCGATCTCGAAGCCCTTGCGGTTGGTGATCACCGGCTTGACCGCGGGGGGCGCGGGCGCGGCCAGGGGCGTCTTGTCCAGCCCCCACTTCTTCGCCGCGACGGCCCGCGCGGCCTGCGCCTTCCGTACCGCCTCGGCGTTCGCGGGCGCGTTTCCGGGCGCGTTCGCGGGACCGCCGGCACCCTCGGCCGGCGGCCCGCCGTGCAGCACTCCCGGTACGGGCCTGGCGGGCGGTTGGGCGGGCGGCCCGGCGGATTCGCCGGAGCCGGCGGCGCAGCCGGATCCGATGGCGGCGGCCACGAGCACCGCCAGCGCCACGCGCACGTGGTTCCCGGCGCGGCGGCGGGGCGCCGTGCCACGGGTTCGAGCCTTGGCCTCACCCGTACCCTTTGCGGTCATTTCTTCGTTTTGTCGTACTAGTTGCATGGCGCCGCATCCTGTCAGCGCGCGGCGCCCGCGCACGGCCGACACCGCGGCCGGGCGCGCACCGTCCCCCGGCTGGCCCACAATGGACCGGGTGACCGACCGCGCCCCCGCACCCTCCCCCTCGCCCGCCGAAACGCCCGTCGAAGCCGCCGACGGTGACGCGCGCCCGCTGCTCGCGCCGCTGCTCTCCGCCGAGGGCCAGGCCCTCCTCGCCGAGCTGCGGGACCACGACCCGGCCGGGGAGCTCGCCGTGGCGACCCGGCTGCGCCGCGACCACCCGGCCGAGCTCGTCTCGGCCGCGCTGGCCCAGGCCCGGCTGCGGCAGCGGGCAGTGGCGAAGTTCGGCGCGGACGACGCGTACCGCATGTACTTCACGCCCAACGGCGTCGAGCAGGCCACCCGCGGCAGCGTCGCCGCCTACCGGGCCGCCCGCCTCCGTACGCTCGTCGCACCGCCCCCGCCCGCGCCCTCGCCCGCGCTCGACCCGGCCGTCCGCGTCACCGATCTGTGCTGCGGGATCGGCGGCGACGCCATCGAGCTGGCCCGGGCGGGATTCGCCGTCTCCGCCGTCGACATCGACCCGCTGACCTGCGAGATCGCCCGCACCAATCTGCGCACCCTGGTCCCCGGCGGCCCGCCCGCGACCGTGACGCGCGCCGATGTGCGGGAGCACGACCTGTCCGGCGCGGAGGTTCTCTTCATCGACCCCGCGCGGCGCGGCGGCCGGGGCAGGATCTTCAACCCGGAGGCGTACTCACCGCCGCTGTCCTGGGCGATCGAGGCGGTACGGCGCGTCGGTACGGGAGCCGTCAAGATCGCGCCGGGAATCCCGCACGAGCTGGTCCCCGACGACTTCGAGGCCGAGTGGATCTCGGACGGCGGTGACGTCAAGGAAGCCGTGCTCTGGCACCATCGCGCCGTCGTCCCCGGCACCCGCCGCGCCACCCTGCTCACGCCAGGCACCCCGGCCGCCGCGCCCCTCACCCTCACCGGCCGCGGCCTGCCCGACCCGCCCGTCCGGCCGGTCGGCCGTTTCCTGTACGAGCCCGACGGCGCCGTCATCCGCGCCCATCTGGTCGCCGAGGTGGCCGAGGAACTGGCCGGCGGGCTGGTCGACGCGACGATCGCGTACATCACGGCCGACGCGGCCCGCCCCACCCCGTACGCGACCGGCTACGAGATCACCGACGAACTGCCGTTCAGCCTCAAGCGGCTGAAGGCGCTGCTGCGGGAGCGCGAGGTCGGCGTCCTGACGGTGAAGAAGCGCGGCTCCGCCGTGGAGCCTGAGGAGCTGCGCCGCCGGATGAAGCTCAAGGGCCCGCACGCGGCGACGGTCTTCCTCACCCGGGTCGCGGGCGCGCCGACGATGCTGATCGGCCACCCCGTGGAACGTCCCGACCGGCCCTGACCGGCACGGCTGCCCGACCGCGCGGCTCAGGCGAGGTCGGTCAGTTCGTCGGCGTAGACCGTGGAGAGCGGCTGCGGGCCCACGTACTGCTGGCAGTTGCACTGCCGGCGCTCGTACCGCAGCGGCTTCTTCTCCTCGTCCCACTCCACCGCGGTCTCCATGTCCTCGTGGCACTTGCCCTTGCGGTCGTGCTTGGCGAGGTGGTGCGAGCAGCCGCAGACCGGTTCCGGCTGCTTGTGGGCCTCTTCGAGCGCGAGCCGTTCTCGCTCGCGCTCCCGCTCCGCCAGCTCAAAGCGTTCGATTCTCCGCTCGTGCCGGGTCCGGAGCGCGGTCCGGCCCGTGTCGGCTATCCAGCCGAAGCCCCCGACGATGAAGAAGACAAAAACCCACCAAAGCCAGTCCATCCGCCGCCCCTTACCCCTGAATGGCGCATGCGTTCCCCCTCAGGATAGGACGGACCCGGTAGGAACGGGCTCAGCGGTGCGCTCCACCGCCCCGGCGGACCGGCACCGGGTGCAGCAGCCGACCGGCCCAGAGCTGGTGGTCGACGGCCTGGAACAGCCCCAGCAGCCCGGTCAGCAGGACGGTGACACCCAGCCCCAGCGAGTACGCCACACCGCCCAGCGTGAACGACTCCGGGGCGGTGGAGGCGGCGGTCGCCTCGGTGATCGCGACGCAGGCGGGCAGTATGGTCGCCAGCCCCAGCAGAGACAGCGCCACCGACGGCAACAGCCACCCCACGCACCGCTCGTGGACGCGCAGCCCCGGATCGGTGACGCGGTCCAGCGCCGCCCACTCGTCCAGCCGCTGCCGGACGTCCCGGCCCACGCTCAGCCACCGCCCGGCGCCGATCGCGGCCGGCACCAGCAGCACCAGCGCGAGCGCCAGCGACACGACCCCGGTCCCGAGCCCGAGCCCCCCGTCCTCCAGGCTCCGTACGGCCAGCCCCACCGCCGCCCAGCCGCCCACGGCGACCGCCCCGAGCAGCCAGAGCACCGCCAGCCGGCCGACGGAGAGCCCACGCCGCGCCAGCTCGGCCATGACCCGGTCCCGGTCGGCGAGCAGCGCCTCGCGATCCTGCTCCGGGTCCACGTCCGGATCCACGTCCGGATCCACGTCCGGATCCGACGGCGGTGGCGGAGGCAGGGGAACTCGAACGCGGCTGATCATTCGGCAGAGATTAGCGGTGCGTACAGGCGAAAACTCGATGGGGTCCGAGCACGGGCCGCCGTTAGCCTCGTGCTGCTCATCACCCTCTCGCCGACAACGGGGACAAACCAACAATGACCGCCACCGAACGCATCGGCCCCTCCGCGACCGCCGGCGAGCGCGAGATGCTCCGCGCCCACCTCGACTTCCACCGCGCGACCCTCGCCCTGAAGACCGACGGCCTCTCCGACGAGGACCTCCGCCGCCGTGCGTCGCCGCCGTCCGCGCTCTCCCTGATGGGCCTCGTCCGGCACATGGCCGAAGTCGAGCGTGCCTGGTTCCGCCGGACGGTCAACGGCGAGGACATCCCGCTCCTCTGGTCCCCCGAGGGCGACTTCCAGGCGGCGTACGACGGCGACGCGGCCACCCGCGCGGAGGCGTTCGGCGCCTGGCGTACGGAGATCGGGCACGCCCGCCGGATCGAGGCGGCGGCGGAGTCCCTGGACGTGACCGTCCACGCGCCGCGCTGGGGCGAGGACGTGTCCCTGCGCATGGTGATGCTGCATCTCATCCACGAGTACGCCCGCCACAACGGCCACGCCGACCTTCTCCGCGAGGCCATCGACGGGAGCGTGGGCGTCTGAGCTTCGGAAGCCGAACGGGGCTCAGGTCGCTCAGCGCGCGCCCGCGCCCGCGCCGTCCCGTCGCGTCGGCGCGACCAGCCGGATCGCCCAGCGGTAGTGCCCCACCGCGCGCGCCGCGCCGATCAGGCCGGCGATCCAGAGCAGGGTTCCGGCCCCCATCGCGTAGGTGACCCCTCCGTACGTGTCCTCGCCCGCCCTGGCCGCGGCCGGTACGACGAGCGCGAGCCAGAGCCCGGCCGCGCCCGCCGCGAACGACGTCAGCAGCCACGCCAGGCTCGCGCCCGCCATCCGGAACCGCGCGTCACCGGCCCGGTGGCTCGCCAGCGCCGCCCACTGCTCCATCAGCGACCGCGTCGTACGGTGCCGTTGGACCGAGAGCCCGAGGAAGATCACGGGCGCCACCATCGCGCCGAGGCCGACGGCTCCGAGGGCCGCCCTGATCAGCACGCCGAACGGCGCAAGCCCGTCGGCGCTCACGGTCAGCGCCACACCGACCACGCCCCAGCCGAGTTGCACGCCCGCGACGAGCAGCCAGAACACCACCAGCGCGGCTGCCCCCAGGCTCCGTCCGCCCAGATCCGACAGGACCGCCGCCCGGTCCGCGAGCATCGCCTCGTGGCTGGGCCAGGCACGCAGTTGTACGGGCGGCGGAGGCGGCGGCAGGGGCGGTCGGCGGGACATGCGCCCGAGGCTATCGCCCCGTCAGCAACGGCCGTACGGGGTGGCGGAGGGGGTGTGTCCTGCCATGCGTCCCCGCCCGTCCCGGTTAGCTTCGGTCCATGGCTCCGCTGTCGCCCCTCTTCCTGTTGCGCAAGCTGCTGGGCAACGAGCGGTGGCAGCGGCTGCACGTGAAGGCCGCGACGGGGGCGGGGCTCGCCTTCGTCCTGGTCCTGCTGCTCGGCTCCTGGATCATCGTCCCGTACGAGTCCCGGGCGCCCCGCGCGACCATCACCTCGTTCCCGCTCGCGCTGTGGTGGTCCGTCGAGACCGCCACGACCGTCGGGTACGGCGATCTCTATCCGGTGACCGTGCCCGGACGCGTCATCGCGGGCGTCGTGATGCTCGTCGGGATCTCGGTCTTCAGCGTCGTCACGGCCTCCCTCGCCACCTGGCTGGTCGGCAGCGCCGCGCGCCGGGCGCGGCGGGCCGCGGCGGCCCTCGAACACGTGGAGCGGGCGGGGCGGGCGGACGCCGCCCGGGAGTTGCGCGCCCTGCACGAGCGCTTCGACCGCCTCGAACACCTGCTGTCCCGGAGCCACGGCCCCGCCGGTCCCGGACCCGCCGGTCCCGGACCCACCGAACCCGGACCCGCCGGTCCCGGACCCGCCGGTCCCGGGCCGCGCCCCTGACGGCCGCCCCAGCGGAAAACGGGGGCTAGCCCCACTCCCCCGGGCCGCCCCGCTTCGTACCGTTGCCGTATGGATGCCCGTGACCCTGAGCTGAAGAAGGAACTCGACGCCACGCTCCAGGCCCGCCGGGACCTGGGAGCCGATTACGAGCCCGCGCTCGTCGAATCGTTCCTGGAGAAGGTCGAGGAGAGCCTCGACCGTACGGTCGACCGCCGCGTCCGGCAGAGGCTGGCGGAGGAGCAGATACTCGCGGCCCGGGGCACCACCCGGCCGTCCGGTGCGGCCGTCGAGGGGTTCGGCGGGCGCTTCGGGTTCGCGGTGATCTCGCTGGTCCTCGCCATCCCGCTCTCCGCGATCGCCGTGGCGAACGCCGGGATCGAGGGGCTGTTCGTCTGCTGGCTGGGGATCGTGGCGGTGAACGCGCTGTCCTCGGCGCGGCCGTGGCCCCGGGCCACCGGGCGGAAGCGCGAGCGGCGGCAGTCCTCCGACTGGGAGGAGTGAGCCGAGAGGAGTGAGCCGGGAGGAGGGAATGAACGCCGCTCCCCGGGAAAAGATAGTCGCGAGGACCGCCGCACCCCCGTTGCCGGGGGGCGGGACGACGGCGGTCCCCGCGAGGGACACGCTCCGGGTCAGGGCCGGCTGACGTGTCCGGGCGTCCATGGAGGTCCGGGAGCCGCTCCGGAAGTCCTTGACGCCGACAACAACCACTATGCAGGGCGCGTGTTAAGGCGGTGCTGCGTGGACGTGTCGCGCTCGTACCACTTGCGCGAACCCGCGAACCCGCGGATCCGGGTGGCCGGATGGCACCCCTGCGTGGCTGATTCCGTATCGCTACTTCGCGTCCTTCGAGAGGAACGCGAGCAGATCCTGCCTGCTCACGACGCCGGTCGGCTTGCCCTCCACCAGCACGATCGCGGCGTCCGACGCGTCCGAGCCGCTCAGGACCGCCATCAGATCGGCGACCGGTTCGCCGGAGCCGACCTGCGGCAGCGGCGACGACATGTGCTTCTCCAGCGGGTCGCCGAGCGCGGCGCGGCGGGTGAACAGCGCGTCGAGCAGTTCCCGCTCCACGACGGAGCCGATGACCTCGGCCGCCATCACGTCCGGGTGGCCGGCGCCCGGCTTCACGATCGGCATCTGGGAGACGCCGTACTCCCGCAGCACCTCGATGGCCTCGCCGACCGTCTCCTCGGGGTGCATGTGCACCAGGGTCGGGATGGGGCCCGCCTTGTACTGCAGTACGTCCGCGACGCGCGGCGCGTCCCCGCTGTGGTCGAGGAAGCCGTAGTCGTTCATCCACTCGTCGTTGAAGATCTTGCTGAGGTAGCCCCGGCCGCTGTCCGGCAGCAGGACGACCACGACATCATCGGGCCCGAGCCCCTCCGCCACCTTCAGCGCGGCCACCACCGCCATGCCGCAGGAGCCGCCGACGAGCAGGCCCTCCTCCTTGGCGAGGCGCCGGGTCATCCGGAAGGAGTCCTTGTCGGACACGGCGACGATCTCGTCCGTCACCGTACGGTCGTACGCGGTCGGCCAGAAGTCCTCACCGACGCCCTCGACCAGGTACGGCCGCCCGGAGCCGCCGGAGTAGACGGAGCCCTCGGGGTCGGCGCCCACGATCCGGACCCGTCCGTCACTGGCCTCCTTGAGGAAGCGGCCGGTGCCGGAGATGGTGCCGCCCGTGCCGACGCCCGCGACGAAGTGGGTGATCCGGCCGTCCGTCTGCTTCCAGAGTTCGGGACCGGTCGTCTCGTAGTGCGAGCGCGGGTTGTTCGGGTTGCTGTACTGGTCGGGCTTCCAGGCGCCCGGCGTCTCCCTGACCAGCCGGTCGGAGACGTTGTAGTACGAGTCGGGGTGCTCGGGGTCGACCGCCGTGGGGCAGACGACGACCTCGGCGCCGTACGCGCGCATCACGTTGATCTTGTCCGTGGAGACCTTGTCCGGGCAGACGAAAATGCACTTGTAGCCCTTCCGCTGGGCCACGATGGCGAGTCCGACGCCCGTGTTGCCGCTCGTCGGTTCGACGATCGTGCCGCCGGGGCGCAGCTCCCCGCTCTCCTCCGCGGCCTCGATCATGCGCAGGGCGATCCGGTCCTTCACCGAACCGCCGGGGTTGAAGTATTCGACCTTGGCCAGGACTGTCGCCTGAATGCCTTCGGTCACGCTGGTCAGCTTCAGCAGCGGGGTATTGCCAACCAGACTGATCATCGAGTCGTGGAATTGCACCGTATGTCTCCGGGGTCTCCGTGATGGTCCGGCCAGCGTATGCGCCTGCGGGTGGGATTGGGCGACGGTCCTTACGGGGCAGTTAGCTGGTACGCGTACGCGCGGGAGTCCGCGAGGAGCGGAACACGGAAGGTGGTGACCCGGACGGTGTCGAGGGCGAGGGTGGCGCGGCGGATCGCCGCGGGCGCGGCCTACGGCGGCGGCAGCATCGGGCTGCTGGGCGCGGCGGGCGTCGGGGTGCTGCTGGCGGAGGTCCAGCTCGCGAAGCGCTCGGTGGGCGGCGGTGTCGCGCCCGTACCGCCGCGCGGGGACGGCTGGTACGGGCTGGCCTTCGGCCATACGGAGCCGCTGCGGATGGGCATGCTGGGCGACTCCACGGCGGCCGGCCAGGGGGTGCGGCGGGCCGGGCAGACCCCGGGGGCGCTGCTGGCGTCGGGGCTGGCGGCGGTCGCGGAGCGCCCGGTGGATCTGCGGAACGTGGCGCTGCCGGGGGCCAGGTCGGACGATCTGGAGCGGCAGGTGACGCAGCTGCTGTCGGCGACGTCCCACACCCCGGACGTCTGCGTGATCATGATCGGTGCGAACGACGTCACGCACCGGATGTCCGCGACGGAGTCGGTCCGCTGTCTGGCGGCGGCGGTACGGCGGCTGCGTACGACGGGCGCGGAGGTGGTCGTGGGCACGTGCCCGGATCTGGGCACGATCGAGCCGGTGTACCAGCCGCTGCGCTGGGTGGCCCGCCGGGTGAGCCGGCAGCTGGCCGCCGCGCAGACGATCGTCACGGTGGAGCAGGGCGGCCGTACGGTCTCGCTGGGGGACCTGCTGGGCCCGGAGTTCGCGGCGAATCCGCGGGAGCTGTTCGGCCCGGACAACTACCACCCGTCCGCGGAGGGGTACGCGACGGCCGCGATGGCGATGCTGCCGACGCTCTGCGCGGTGCTGGGCCTGTGGCCCGAGACGGACCATCTGGACGCGTCCCGTGACGAGGACATGCTGACGGTGGCGAAGGCGGCCTCGGCGGCGGCGGCCCAGGCGGGCACGGAGGTCGCGGGGGTACGGGCGCCCTGGGCGCTGCTCAAGCACCGCAGGCGGCGGCATGTGCTGCCGACGGCGGACGAGCGGGCGGGCGCGGAGCACGGGGACCACGGCGATGACGGGGATCGCGTGGATGGCGGGGACCACGGGGGCCGCGGAGACCACGGGGGCCATCCTGAGCAAGCGCTTAGAAAAGAGTCCCGCATCACACGTCCGTGGCAGTGACCCAACCCCTACGTACGGGTAACTTCCCCCTCAGCCCCGCCTTTTCCCGCCCGCCTTTTCCCGCCCGCCTTTCCCCGCCCGACCACCTACCCGCTTTCCCGTTTCCCGCTTTCCCGTTTCCCGCCTCATGGAGCCGTGATGCCAGAAGCCGTGATCGTCTCTGCCGCCCGTTCCCCGATCGGCCGGGCCTTCAAGGGCTCGCTGAAGGAACTGCGGCCCGACGACCTGACCGCCACGATCATCGGGGCCGCGCTCGCGAAGATCCCCGAGCTGGACCCGCGCGACATCGACGACCTGATGCTCGGCTGCGGCCTCCCCGGCGGCGAGCAGGGCCACAACCTCGGCCGGATCGTCGCCGTACAGCTCGGGATGGACCATCTGCCCGGCTGCACCATCACCCGTTACTGTTCCTCCTCGCTCCAGACCTCCCGGATGGCGCTGCACGCCATCAAGGCCGGCGAGGGCGACGTCTTCATCTCCGCGGGCGTCGAGATGGTCTCGCGCTCCGTCAAGGGCAGCTCCGACGGGATGCCCGACACCCACAACCCGCTCTTCGCCGACGCCGAGGCCAGGACCGCCGCCGTCGCGGCGAGCGAGGGCGCCGGCTGGCACGACCCGCGCGAGGACGGCCTCGTCCCCGACGCGTACATCGCGATGGGGCAGACCGCGGAGAACCTGGCCCGGCTTAAGGGCGTGACGCGCCGGGAGATGGACGAGTTCGGCGTACGGTCGCAGAACCTCGCCGAGGAGGCCATCAAGAACGGCTTCTGGGAGCGCGAGATCACGCCCGTGACGACCCCGGACGGCACCGTGGTCACGGCGGACGACGGCCCGCGCGCCGGCGTCACCCTGGAGGGCACACAGGGCCTCAAGCCGGTCTTCCGCCCCGACGGCCTGGTCACGGCCGGCAACTGCTGCCCGCTCAACGACGGCGCCGCCGCGCTGGTGATCATGTCCGACACCAAGGCGCGCGAGCTGGGCCTGACCCCGCTGGCCAGGATCGTCTCCACCGGCGTCACCGGCCTCTCGCCGGAGATCATGGGTTACGGGCCGGTCGAGGCGTCCCGCCAGGCGCTCGGGCGCGCCGGGCTGACCATCGACGACATCGACCTGGTCGAGATCAACGAGGCGTTCGCCGCGCAGGTGATCCCCTCGTACCGGGACCTGGGCGTCCCGCTGGAGAAGCTGAACGTGAACGGTGGCGCCATCGCCGTCGGCCATCCCTTCGGGATGACCGGCGCGCGGATCACCGGCACCCTGATCAACAGCCTCCAGTTCCACGACAAGCAGTTCGGCCTGGAGACGATGTGCGTGGGCGGCGGCCAGGGCATGGCCATGGTGATCGAGCGGCTGAGCTGAGCCGAGCCGAGCCGCCGTCGCGGACCGTAGTCGCTCCGTACCGAAAAGCACCGTTCCACCCCACCGATCCCCAGTCGTGACTGAATCTCCCCCAGGATGTGACCTAGTCCCGGGGGAGATTCGTTTTCCCAGGTCAGCCCCGTACGCGCAGGAAACATCAGGCCCAAAGACCTGTCCATTTCGTGACGTAATGCACTGACGGTGGGCACGGGCTCACGACAAGCTGAGGTAGGAAGTCGGGGGTATCGAACGGAATCGGGAGTAG
This sequence comes from Streptomyces sp. NPDC093109, assembly GCF_040701725.1. Lineage (NCBI taxonomy): Bacteria > Bacillati > Actinomycetota > Actinomycetes > Kitasatosporales > Streptomycetaceae > Streptomyces > Streptomyces sp. NPDC093109. The sequence continues at coordinate 65,407 of NZ_JBFBEZ010000015.1, read as the reverse complement.
TCAGTGAGCGCCATGTCTCTTGCCCTGCTGCTGACCACGGCCGCCGCCACGGCCGTGGGCGTCGCTGCCCTGCACGCCGCTCATGTGCTGCGTCGGCAGGTCAGCGCCCTGCGCGCGGAACTGGCGGCGAACCCGGGCGGCCTGACCGCCTCCGTACCCCAGGCCAGAAGCGCGGTGCACCCCGTCGAGACGCACGCCATACGGACCGCGGTCGCCGAGGCCCTGGCCGAGGAGCGCGAGCGCGAGCTGGCGGAGGCGCGGGCCTTCTGGGCCGCGCAGGAGGCCAGGGACGCGTCCGACACCCCGCAGGCGATGCTGGGCGGGCTCGCCGGGCTCGGCACCGAGGACACGCCCTTCTACGTACCGCGCCAGGCCGACTTCGCCGGTCTGGAGGCGCCGCACCCGCACGACGGGGCCGACGCCATGGGGGCGGACTCGCTCGACGGGCTGCTGGACGAGTTCACCGACTTCACGGACTTCGCCGACTACCCGGAGCTGACCGAGGTGAGCGGGCCGGTCGAGGCCGCGGAGTACGCCGAGGACTCGGCCGAGCTGGCCGCCGCGCGCCGCCGCCACCCCTCGCACCCCGACTTCGTCCCGGTCAGGACGCCGGTCGTCACCGACCACGAGCGGACCGTCGCGCGGATGGAGGAGCTGGCCGAGACGCGGACGGCGCTCGCCGACGTCCGGCCGGGCCCGCTGGGCACGCTCGACGTCTATGTCTTCGCGGACGGTACGACGCTCTGCATGACCCCGGGCCACCGCGAGACCGCCGAGCAGCTCGCCGAGGCGGTACGGGCCGGCGCGGCACCGTTCCTGCTGGGCGGCTCCGGAATCGCCGGGGCGTACGCGCTGACCTTCGCGTGCGGGGACGACGCCGGGCACATCTACATCCTGGCGGACCGCGTCATAGCCTCGCTCTAGCCACCGCTTCACCGACCGACCGCACGGCCTCGTCCAGCTCCACCCGGGACGGGGCCGTTCGCAGTGCCTCGGCGAGGTCCTCGGCGGCGACGGTGAGCTGGTCGGCGACCACGAAGACCCCGGCGTCGGGCATGATCCGCGCCTCCCCGCCGTCCGCGTCCCCGGCCGTGCCGTCGAGCCGCTGGGCCCGTACGGAGAGCTCCCTGGCGAGGTCCAGCGCCACCGCGGCGGCGCCCTGCTGGAGCCGGCTCTGCGGCGCGCCGCGCAGCCGGTCGGCGAATCGGTCCGTGGCAGCCGTCAGCGGCGTGGTGTCGAGCACGGCCAGACCCTACGTCCGCCGGGAGGGGAAAGAAGAAGGGGCCCCCGGGCATCAGCCCGCGGACCCCTTCGGCGCTTCCGTACTTCCGTACTACCGCGCCGTCTTCACATCACCGTCGGCTAGTCGTTGCCCGAGAGGATCGTGAACAGGCGCAGCATCTCCATGTAGATCCACACCAGCGTCACGGTGAGACCGAACGCCGCGAGCCACGACTCCTCGCGCGGAGCGCCGTACGCGACGCCGTCCTCGACCTGCTTGAAGTCGAGCGCGAGGAAGCAGGCGCCGAGGATGATGCCGATGACACCGAAGAGGATGCCGAGGCCGCCGCTGCGGAAGCCGAGGCCGTCACCGCCGCCGAAGACGCTGAACAGCATGTTGGCGACCATCAGGAGCATGAAGCCCATGGCCGCGGCCATCACGAAGCCGTAGAAGCGCTGGGTGACGCGGATCCAGCGCATCTTGTACGCGAAGAGGACACCGGCGAAGACCGCCATCGTGCCCATGACCGCCTGGATGACCACGCCATCGCGCACATAGGTGCTCGTCACGTTGCTGATGACGCCGAGGAAGACACCCTCGAAGGCGGCGTACGACAGGATCAGCGCGGGGGACGCCTTGCGCTTGAACGCCTGGACCAGCGACAGGACCATCGCCACCAGGAAGGCGCCGATGGCGATCCCGAAGGACTTGCCGAGGTTGTTCTGGTCGACCGGCAGCAGGACCCACGACAGGACCGCGGTGAGCACGACCGTGCCCAGCGTCATGGCGGTACGCGTCACGACGTCGTCGATCGTCATGACGTCGGGGCGCGTGGGCGCCTGCGGGCCACCGAGCTGCGCGCCCTGCTGGGGCGCGTACGGGTTGGTCGCGTACGGATTGGTTCCTACGGCGGGGCCCCCGGCCTGCGGCGCCGCGTTGAAGCCCGCGTGGCCGTTGTCGCGGCTGAAGCCCCGTCGCGAGAAGACCGGGTTACTGCTCCTCATCTCACTCCTCCTTGGCCACCCAGCGCGGCCTTGCGTCAAGAGTAATGGGAGAGCAAAGGCTACGCTCTAGTGCTCGGGGAGGATCTTTCGCAAATCGCAACCCGGAAGGGTGACGCACATCACAACAATCCGTCACCGTCGGGGATCCCCGACGCGACGGCCACCGGTGCGGTGGCCGGTGATGTGCCCGGAGCCGGACTTGAACCGGCACGCCCCCGAGGGGCAGCGAGGTTTAAGCTCGCCGTGTCTGCATTCCACCATCCGGGCACGGCGCGCGACGCCGCGTTGGCACAGGAGCCTATCGGGACACACCACTCGAACAGCCGAGTGCCTACCCGATGTTGTCTTATTTTATTGACGTCTGAGGGTGCGTCAGGACACGTACCTGCCCATCGGCACATGCCGGGCGCCCATGGCCATCTCGTAACGAGGCTCCCAGGAATGACGAAAAGTCGCCGCCCGGTCACGCAGCAGACATCCCGGAGCGTGCCTCTCAGGGGTCGTGTCATACCCGAGGAGGAGAGCGCGGCCCGGTGGTCAGACTCAAGAGGGCTCCGGGAACGGGCACGGGGAGTGACGCTCGCGGAGCGTACGGACCGGAGGATGGAGGGGTCCTCGCAGCCGGTCCGTCCGACAGGAGATCCACCCGTGACCACCACTCAGATCGCCCCCCGTTCGACCGCGGTCGCCGCCCGCGCCTCCGAGCTGTCCAAGGTCTACGGCATGGGCGAGACGCAGGTGGTCGCCCTCGACAAGGTGAGCGTGGACTTCGGGCAGGGCGAGTTCACCGCGATCATGGGGCCCTCCGGCTCGGGCAAGTCCACGCTCATGCACTGCGTGGCCGGGCTCGACAGCTTCAGCTCCGGGTCCGTACGGATCGGGGACACCGAGCTGTCGACGCTGAAGGACAAGCAGCTCACGAAGTTGCGCCGGGACAAGATCGGCTTCATCTTCCAGGCGTTCAACCTGCTGCCGACGCTGACGGCCCTGGAGAACATCACGCTCCCGATGGACATCGCGGGCCGCAAGCCCGACCAGCAGTGGCTGGACCAGGTGATCAGCATGATCGGGCTCGCCGACCGGCTCGGCCACCGGCCCACGGAGCTCTCCGGCGGTCAGCAGCAGCGTGTCGCGGTGGCGCGCGCCCTGGCCGCGCGGCCGGAGATCATCTTCGGTGACGAGCCGACCGGGAACCTCGACTCGCGCTCCGGCGCCGAGGTGCTGGGCTTCCTCCGTAACTCCGTTCGAGAGCTGGGTCAGACCGTGGTCATGGTGACGCACGACGCCACGGCCGCCTCGTACGCGAACCGTGTGATCTTCCTCGCGGACGGCCGGATCGTCGACGAGATCCTCAACCCCACCGCCGACGCCGTGTTCGACCGGATGAAGGCGTTCGACGCCAAGGGCCGCACCAGCTGACGCACCGCCGGATCCGACGCTCCGTCAACCCGGGTGCCTCCTCGGCGCTCCCGGGTCCTGTCCCCCTGCCCCGGTCCCCTCCTCACCAGGAATCCCACCATGTTCCGTACCGCCCTGCGCAATGTGCTCTCGCACAAGGCCAGACTGCTGATGACCGTGCTCGCCGTCATGCTCGGCGTCGCCTTCGTCTCCGGCACCCTGATCTTCACCGACACCCTGGGCAACGCCTTCCGCAACCAGAGCGCCAAGAGCTACAAGGACGTCGCCGTCGGCGTCACCGTCTGGGACACCCGGGGCGGCGGCGCCGGCGAGGAGCCCGACGCCGAGGCCGACAAGGGAAGTCCCGGCGTCACCCAGAAGACCGTCGACCGGATCGGGGCGCTGGACGGCGTCGCCTCCGTCACCGGCCGGGTCAACGGCTTCGCCGGGGTCGGCGACCCCAAGGGCAAGCTGATAGGCGACGGCTGGTCCAACGTCGGTACCAACTTCGCGCCCGCCGCGGACGGCAAGGACCCCTCCTACGACTTCACCGAGGGCGCGGGCCCGGCCGCCGCCGACCAGGTCGCCCTCGACAAGGACACGGCCGCCAGGGGCGAGTACAAGGTCGGCGAGAAGGTCCGGGTGGCCACCAACGGGCCGGTGAAGGAGTACACGCTCAGCGGGATCTTCACCACTGAGGACGGCGCGGTCAACGCGGGCGGCAGCCTGGTGCTGTTCACCAAGGACGTCGCCCAGAAGCTCTTCCTGGAGCCCGGCTACTACAGTGAGCTCTCCGTCACCGCGAAGGCGGGCGCCTCGCACGACGAGATCCGCGCGCAGATGGTGAAGCTCCTCCCCAAGGACGCCCAGGTGGACACGGGCGAGCAGCTCGCGAGCAACCAGGCCAAGGACATCGAGCAGGGCCTGTCGAGCCTCAACCAGATGCTGCTGGCCTTCGCGGGCATCGCCCTGTTCGTCGGAGTCTTCCTGATCTCCAACACCTTCACCATGCTGGTCGCCCAGCGCACCAAGGAGCTGGCACTGCTGCGCGCCGTCGGCGCCTCCCGCCGCCAGGTCAAGCGCTCGGTGCTGATCGAGGCCGCGGTCGTCGGGGTGATCGCCTCCGCGGTCGGTTTCGTCATCGGTCTCTGTCTCGCGATCGGACTGCGGTCCGCGATGGGCCTGTTGGACGCGAAGGTGCCCGCGGGCCCGCTGGTGGTCTCGCCCACGGCGGTCGTCGCCGCGTTCGCCGTCGGTGTGCTGATCACCGTCCTGGCCGCCTGGCTGCCCGCCCGCAAGGCCGCGAAGATCCCGCCGGTCGCGGCGATGAGCAGCGTGCACGCGGTCGCCACCACCAAGTCGCTGGTCGTACGGAACTCCATCGGTGGCGTCATGGCCCTGATCGGCGCGGTGATCATCGTCCTCGGCGCGTCCGCCGACAACGACGGCGGGTACATCATCGGGGGCGGCGCGTTCCTGACGATGATCGCCGTCATCGTGCTGATCCCGCTGCTGTCGCGGCCCGTCATCGCGCTCGTACGGCCGCTGCTCACCTCGGCGTTCGGCGTCTCCGGCAAGCTGGCCAGCCTGAACGCCGTCCGTAACCCCCGGCGCACCGGAGCGACCGCCTCCGCGCTGGCCATCGGACTCACGCTGGTCACCACGCTCACGGTCGTCGCCGTCACGGTGGGCACGGCCATCGACAAGTCGACGTCGGATCACATCCGCGCCGACTACCGGGTGACGATGGCGGGCTTCAGCAATCTCGACGCGTCGGCGATCGACGCCCTGCGGAAGGCGCCCGACGTGGCCGCGCTCTCGCCGCAGCAGATGGCCTCGTTCGAGAGCGGGAGCGACTACTACAACACCACCGCGCTGTCCCCCGAGGACATGGAGAAGGTCTTCAGCATCCACACCGTCTCCGGCTCCCTCTCCGCCATGACGGAGAACGCGAACACGGTCGCGGTCAGCGAGGAACTCGCCGCGTCCCACGGCTGGAAGCCCGGCGACACCATCCCGGCGAAGTTCGACGACGGCAAGAAGGAGAAGCTGAAGGTCGGCGCCGTCTTCCAGAAGATCGACTTCCTCTCCGAGATCATCACCTCCACGAAGCTGGCCGACCAGCACCAGGCCAAGCCGTACATCACCGAGATCTGGGTGAAGATGGACGGCGGCGCGACCGCGGCCCACGAACAGGCCCTCGTGGACGCGCTGGGCAAGAACCCGGCGATCAGCATCAACAACATCGAGGGCATCAAGAACGAGTTCAGCGGCATGATCAACACGATGCTGAACATCCTGTACGGCCTGCTGGGGATGGCCCTGATCATCGCGGTCCTGGGCGTCGTCAACACGCTGGCGATGTCCGTCTTCGAACGGCAGCAGGAGATCGGCATGCTGCGCGCCATCGGCCTCGACCGCACCAAGGTCAAGCGGATGATCCGGCTGGAGGCCGTGGTGATCTCGCTCTTCGGCGCGCTGATCGGGGTGGTGCTCGGCACCTTCCTGGGCTGGGCGATCGGCCGGACCATCGCGGCGTCCATCCCGAACTACGCCCTGGTCATCCCGTGGGACCGGATCGCCCTGTTCATGCTGCTGGCCGGCGTGGTCGGCGTACTGGCCTCGCTGTGGCCGGCGCGCAGCGCTGCGCGGCTGAACATGCTGACGGCCATCAAGACCGAATAGCACGGCGGGCGGCGGGAAGGGCCGGGTCCGGGGAGCGAACTCCCCCGGCCCGGCCCTCTGTTGTTCAGGCGGCGCCCCACAGCCGGGACCGCAGGGGCAGCCCCGACGCGCCGCTCTCCGGGGTCTTCACCGCCAGGATCTGGTTGACCCCGATCCTGTTGCGCTCGAAGGACAGCGCGGACGCCGCCATGTAGAGCCGCCAGACGCGGGCGCGCCCGGCGGAGGTGGACCGTACGGCGTCGGCCCAGTGCTCCTCCAGGTTCGTCACCCAGCGGCGCAGCGTCAGGGCGTAGTGCTCCCTGATCGACTCGACGTCGCGGGCCTCGAACCCCGCCTCCTCCAGCGTGGCGAGGGTGCGGCCGAGCGGCGCCAGCTCCCCGTCGGGGAAGACGTAGGAGTCGATGAACGGGTCGACGTGGTAGCCGCTCTCGTCCTTCTCGGGGCGCCGGGCGATCTGGTGGTTGAGCAGCCGCCCGCCGGGCTTCAGCAGGCGGTACAGGTCGTCCGCGTAGGCGCGGTACTGGACGGAGCCGACGTGCTCGGCCATGCCGATGGAGGAGATCGCGTCGTACGGGCCGTCCCGGACGTCGCGGTAGTCCTGGACGCGGATCTCGATCCGGTCGGTGAGACCTTCCTCGGCGATGCGCTTGCGGGCGAAGGCGGCCTGCTCGCGGGAGAGGGTGATGCCGGTGACCCGGGCGCCGTACTCGCGTGCGGCGTGCATGGCCATCGAGCCCCAGCCGCAGCCGACGTCGAGCAGCCGGTCGCCCTCCTTGATACCGAGCTTGCGGCAGATCAGATCGAGCTTGTCGCGCTGTGCGTCCTCAAGGCCGGATCCGGCGTCCCAGTAGGCGCAGGAGTACACCATGGACGGGCCGAGCATCAGCTCGTAGAAGTCGTTGCCCACGTCGTAGTGGTGGCTGATGGCCGCCTTGTCGCGGCGCTTGGTGTGCAGGGACCCGGTCCGCCGGCGGATCTCCTCGGCGGGCGGGGCGGGCGGCGGCCAGGGTCCGGCGATCCGGACGAGACCGCGGGCGGCGGCCCGCATACGGGGGTTCCGTACGGGGTGGACGGTGTCCTTGGTGTCGGCGCCGCGCTCCCAGATGAGCCCGGCGAGCCTTTCGAGGGCCGCGTAGAGGTCGCCCTCGACGTCGATCTCCCCGGCGACCCAGGCGCGGGCGAGGCCCAGCTCCCCGGGCTTCCAGAGCAGCCGGCGCAGGGCACGGCGATTGCGGATGATCAGGGTCGGCGCGTCCCGGGGGCCGGACTCGCTGCCGTCCCAGGCACGGATACGGACCGGGAGCGGGGCCCCCAGCAACTCTTCGGCGAGAGTGGTGAGCCGCAGTGCGGCGTCGGCCATGGCGTCTTACCTCCGTGGTGGTGGATACCGGACGTGTCCACACCACGTAAACACCGCGAGGGGGTCGGCGCAGTCCCGACAGCGCGCAATGTGAAGGCAAATTACCTGTACTCACCACGCGTATCGGCGCGTTCCGCCGCGATCCGGCACGTTCCGGCGCGCGTTCCGCGCTCTTCCGGCCACGGCAGAAGGGCCGTCCGCACCACGGATGGCGGACGGCCCTTCCGGCAGGGTCGAACGGTGTTCCCGACGGACCTCAGGAGGCCTTGGCGGTCTCCGGCGCGGACGACGCGGCGGCCGGCGGCGGGGAGGGCTTGGCGGCCTCGTAGAACTCCTCGCGCGGCGTCTCCATGGCGCCGAGCGAGACGACCTCGCGCTTGAGGAACATGGCGAGCGTCCAGTCGGCGAAGATCCGGATCTTGCGGTTCCAGGTCGGCATGGCCAGACCATGGTAGCCGCGGTGCATGTACCAGGCGAGCCGGCCCTTGACCTTGAACTTCATCTTGCCCATGACGATCATCGCGACGCCCTTGTGGACCCCGAGACCGGCGACCGCGCCCTTGTTGGCGTGGCTGTACTCGCCCTGCGGGAAGCCCCGCATGCCGGAGATCACGTTGTCGCCGAGGACCTTCGCCTGGCGCAGCGCGTGCTGGGCGTTGGGCGGGCACCAGGCGTTCGGGTTGCCGGCCTTGCGGCCGATGACGTCCGGGACCTGGGCGTTGTCGCCGGCGGCCCAGATGTAGTCGGTGCCCTGCACCTGGAGCTTCTCGCTGGTGTCCACGTGGCCGCGGGGGCCGAGCGGGAGACCGAAGCGGGCGAGCGCCGGGTTCGGCTTGACGCCGGCGGTCCAGACGATCGTCTCGGAGTCGACCTCAAGGCCGTTGTTGAGCTTCACATGGCCGTCCACGCAGGACTCCATGCTCGTCTGGAGGTAGATCTCGATGCCGCGGCCCTCAAGGTGCTCCTTGCCCCAGGCGCCCAGCTTGGGGCCGACCTCAGGAAGGATCTTGTCGGCGACGTCGACGAGCACGAAGCGCATGTCCTCGCGCTTCACGTTCGTGTAGTACTTGGCCGCGTCGCGCGCCAGGTCCTCGACCTCACCGATGGTCTCCGCGCCGGCGAAGCCGCCGCCCACGAAGACGAAGGTCAGCGCCTTGCGGCGGACCTCCTCGTCGGTGGTGGAGTCGGCCTTGTCGAGCTGCTCCAGCACGTGGTTGCGCAGCCCTATGGCCTCCTCGATTCCCTTCATGCCGATGCCCTGCTCGGCGAGGCCGGGGATCGGGAAGGTACGGGAGACCGCGCCGAGCGCGACGACCAGATAGTCGAACGGCAACTCGTAGGCCTCGCCCACGAGCGGCGCGACCGTGGCGACCTTGCGGTCCTGGTCGATGGTGGTGACCCGCCCGGTGAGCACCTCGGCCTTGGGCAGCACGCGTCGCAGCGGTACGACGACATGCCGAGGCGAAATGCTGCCGGCGGCGGCTTCGGGGAGGAAGGGCTGGTACGTCATGTACGAGCGGGGGTCGACGACCGTGACGGTCGCCTCCCCGTAGCGCATCTTCTTCAGAATGCGACGAGCTGCGTACAGGCCTACGTACCCACCGCCTACAACGAGGATCCTGGGACGCTCCGTGGTGCTCATGCCATCGAGTATCCACCCCCCTCGGAGGGGGTGCTCGTGAGCCCCTTCACAAGGACGCACCCCCCTGGTGCTACACTGCGCGGCTCGCGTGACCCAGGTCGCACTCCACAGGGGGAACCGGATCATGGGTTTGAACGTTGTAGACCCCTTGTGAGCTGCCCCTCCGCACCTCACCCGATACCGGGCCAACTCTCCGATTCACGCCCGCGTCACGCACCCGAAACCGCCCGGTATAAGGGCGCCGGGGGGCTGCGGTCCTGACAGATGCCCCCGGACGGCGGTAAGTGGGTCCATCAGGGCCGAATTCCTTGTGAAGAACTTCACGAACTTTCTCGCGGCTGCCACGAGCGGCCATCCAGGCGCACCACCCGGAGACCTTGACTTCGGAACATATTCCGAAGTACATTCCAGACATGTCCACTCCGACCATCACGTTCTCCGAACTGTCGAAGAACTCGCGACAGGTCGCCGACACTGTCGAGCACGCTCAACGAGTCCACGTCACACGACGTGACGGCGAAGACCTCTACCTCACGACCGAACGTCATGACCAGCAGCGTGAGCGGACCGCAGACATCACCGCGCGGCTCTTCGCTGCCCTGATCAGCAGCGACGAAGGCGCTCGGGCCGTGCTGCTCGCGTTGCCGGACGTTTTCCCCTGGGTCCGGCATCTCTCCGCCGAAGAAGTACGGGAGTTCGTCATCGACCTGGTCGAGGCAACACGCGATGCCGCCGAACTCGACGTTCACTCCAACCTGAACCAGGTCGTCATCGAGTGGCTGGCCACCGCCAGGATTCTCGCGGATCCCGGGCTGACCTCCCAGCTGACCGCGCCTCTCCCCGACGAGGACCACGGTGAGGTACCCGCGCCGTGAGCCCGAAGAGAGGAGACGACGTTCCACCGCCCCCGATCGGCATGGAATGGCGTCTCCGGTTCGCCACGAACGAGGCTGCCAAAGGATGGCTCGACCTGTGCGCGGAAGCCGCGGGAAACGCTCGTCGCTGCTACGAATCTCTGCGCGACGACCCGCTCTCGACAAGCGACCCGGGGCGCCAGCACCGGCTGCGGGGTCGCCTGTCCACTGCGGTCCTCGGCGGCACCGAGTACCCCCAGTGGGAGTACGAAGTGACCGCCGGAGGACGCGTCCGCTACCTGGTCGACCAGCCACGCCGGACCGTACACCTTGTCCACGCCGCCACCCGGCATCCCAAAGACACGGACAACTGATCCCCCCGTCAGGCGACGCGGGTGTCGTAGGTCTCGAGGTTGGCGAACACCGCCAGGCTTCCGGGCGGTACCTGGACCCTGGGCGACCTGACCGTCACCAGGTTCGGCTACGGTGCCATGCAGCTCGCCGGCCCCTGGGTCATGGGCCCGCCTACCGACCGCGACGGTGCACTCGCCGTCCTCCGCCAGGCCGTCGGTCTCTCGGCATCACCCACATCGACACCGCCGACGCCTACGGGCCGCACATCACCAACCAGCTGATCCGTGAAGCCCTGCACCCGTACCGCGACTCGCTGCACATCGTGACCAAGGTCGGCGCGACCCGGGACCAGCAGGGAGGCTGGCCCCCGGCGCGCAAGCCCGAAGAGCTGCGCCGGGCCGTCAAGGAGAACCTGGAGAACCTCGGCCTCGGCACGCTGGATGTGGTCAACCTCCGGCTCGGCGACGCCCAGGGACCCGTGCCCGGTTCGCTCGCGGAGGCGTTCGAGACGCTTGTCGAACTCCAACGGCAGGGCCTGATCCGGCACCTCGGCGTGAGCAACGCGACGGCGGAACAGGTCGCCGAGGCCCGCGCGATCGCGCCGATCGTGTCCGTGCAGAACATGTACAACCTCGCCCACCGTAGGGCGACGAGCTGATCGACCAGCTTGCCGAGCAGGGCATCGCGTACGTGCCCTTCTTTCCCCTCAGTGGCTTCAGCCCGTTGCAGTCCTCAGCGCTCACGGCCGTCTCTCCGATGAGGATCTCGCCGACCTGGACAAGATCGGCCGCTAGCCCACACACCACGGCGCGTCGCGACTCCGTGATCACTGGGAAAACCCGTGCCCGTATCACCGCCTGGAGCCCACACCGCTTATGTGCGCGAGTTCCAAGTCACCTCGGGCACGCAGCTCCACGCGATGCCGTCCAGGATGTCGTGCTCGCTGACGACCACCTCGCGCGCCCCCGTCCGCTCCATGATCGCGAGCAGGATGAGGGAGCCCGCGCCGATGACGTCCACGCGGCCCGGGTGCATGACCGGGATGGCGGCGCGTTCGGCGTGGGTGGCGGCCAGGAGGCGGGTGGTGACCGCCGCGACCTGGTCGTAGGAGATGCGCGAGCGGTGGATCGCGGCCGAGTCGTACGCGTCGAGGCCCAGCACGATCGCGGCGACCGTGGTCACCGAGCCGGCCAGGCCCACCAGCGTGCGTGCCTCACGCAGCGGGACGGTCTCCTCGGCGAGGTCGAGGGCCGTCTCGACGTCCGCCCGGATCGCGGCGATCTGCTCCAGGGACGGCGGGTCGGCCACCACCCCGTCCCGTACGAGGTGGCGCTCCGTCAGCCGTACGCAGCCGATGTCCACCGACCGGGCGGCGCGCACCTCGTCGTCGCCGACGACGAACTCGGTCGAGCCGCCGCCGATGTCCACGACCAGGCAGCTGTCCGCGCCCGGCAGCTCCTTGGTGGCGCCGGTGAAGGAGAAGGCCGCCTCCTGGTCGCCGGTGATCACCTCGGGCTCCACGCCCAGGATGTCCAGGACCCCGCTCACGAACTCGTCGCGGTTCTCGGCGTCGCGCGAGGCGGACGTGGCGACGAAGCGGACGTGCTCGGCGCCGTACTCCTTGATCGCGGCGGCGTACTCCCGGCACGCGGCGAAGGTGCGCTCCAGCGCCTCCGGGGCGAGCCGGCCCGTACGGTCCACGTCCTGGCCGAGCCGGACGATCGTCATCCGCCGGTCCAGGTCGGTCAGTTCGCCCGTGACAGGGTCCGCGTCGGCGACCAGGAGACGGATCGAGTTCGTACCGCAGTCGATGGCGGCGACCCTCGTCATGCCGTTCCCTCCTCGGTGTCCGGCGCGGCCACGGCCGCGCACGGGCTCACGCAGGGGCCCTTCGCCCACCACTCGGGCAGCATCGCGAGCGCCTCGTCCCCCAGCGGGTTCACCCCGGGGCCCGCCGCCAGCGAGTGGCCGACGAGTACGTGCAGGCACTTGACCCGGTCCGGCATGCCGCCGGCGCTGGGGAAGCCCTCCAGTACCTCGATGGCGTCGCGCCGGGCGAGATAGTCCTCGTGCGCCGCGCGGTACGCGGCGGCCAGCTCGGGATCGGCCGCGAGCCGTTCCGTCATCTCCCGCATGACCCCGTTCGCCTCCAGCGTGCCGATGGCCGAGGCCGCGCGCGGGCAGGTCAGGTAGTACGTGGTCGGGAAGGGCGTGCCGTCCGGGAGCCGGGGCGCGGTCTCGACGACATCCGGCTGTCCGCACGGGCAGCGGTGCGCGATGGCGCGCAGTCCGCGCGGCGGGCGGCCGAGCTGTTCCTTGAAGGCCGCGACATCCGCCTCGGTCGGCTCGGTGCGTTCGGTCTGCGGAGGGGGCGTGTCCATGCCTGCCTTGGTCTCAATGTTCTTGCGAGTCGGTCGTGCTCGTCACTGGTTCTTCGCTAATTCTTCGGGCGGTCCGCGGTGTCCACACCGTCCAGGACGTTCGAGTACCAGGGCCGGTCCGCCGCCCCGCGGTTCTCGTCGCGCCGCTCCCGCGCCGTCTCCGGGTCGATCACGGTGTAACCCGTCTCCCCCGGCATCAGATAGTGGAGGTGCTCGCGCGCCAGCCGCTGGATATAGGCGTCGTCGCGGAGCCGCGCCTTCTCGTCGCGCAACTCCTCGACGCGCTGCTTCGCCTCGCGGGCGACCCGTTCCTGGTCGGCGATCTCGTTCCGCTGCGACACGTACTGCCGCATCGGATACGCGAGCGCCACCACCATGGTGCACACCACCAGGGCGAGGAAGGCCGCGCGCCCGGTGAGCCGGGAGCGGCGGTCCTGCCGGCGGTTCTGCGAGCGGTAGACCCGGGCGGCCGTCTGCTCGCCGATGATCCGCAGCCTGGTCGCGGTGGAGAACCGGTCCCGGTTCCCGGTCATGGCCGCCCTCCCCTCCTACGTACGTACGTCCCCGGACACGGTACGGGACCGGGGCCGGGGACGTACGGACGACGGGCGGGAGCGCCCTCGTACCTCAGGCGTAGCCTCAGGCGGAGCGGAAGCGCGGGAACGCGCTGCGGCCCGCGTACACCGCCGCGTCGTCGAGGATCTCCTCGATGCGCAGCAGCTGGTTGTACTTGGCGACGCGGTCCGAGCGGGCCGGGGCGCCGGTCTTGATCTGGCCGCAGTTCACCGCGACGGCGAGGTCCGCGATGGTGACGTCCTCGGTCTCGCCGGAACGGTGCGACATCATGCACTTGAAGCCGTTGCGCTGCGCCAGCTCCACGGCGTCCAGGGTCTCGGTCAGCGAACCGATCTGGTTGACCTTGACGAGCAGGGCGTTGGCCGAGCCCTCCTCGATGCCGCGCGCGAGGCGCTCCGGGTTGGTGACGAAGAGGTCGTCGCCGACGATCTGGACCTTGGAGCCCAGCTGGTCGGTGATGACCTTCCAGCCGGCCCAGTCGTCCTCGTACAGCGGGTCCTCGATGGAGACGAGCGGGTACGCCTCGACCAGCTCGGCGTAGTACTCGGTCATCTCGGCGGCCGAGCGCGACTTGCCCTCGAACTCGTAGCTGCCGTCCTTGTAGAACTCGGACGCGGCGACGTCGAGCGCGAGCGCGATGTCGCGGCCGGGGACGTAACCGGCCTCCTTGATGGCTTCGAGGATGAGGTCGAGCGCGGCGCGGTTCGACTCCAGGTTCGGCGCGAAGCCGCCCTCGTCGCCGAGGCCGGTGGACAGGCCCTTCTGCTTCAGGACCTTCTTGAGCGTGTGGTAGACCTCGGCACCCCAGCGCAGCGCCTCGGAGAAGGACTCCGCGCCGATCGGGGCGATCATGAACTCCTGGATGTCCACGTTGGAGTCGGCGTGCGAGCCGCCGTTCAGGATGTTCATCATCGGAACGGGCAGCAGGTGCGCGTTCGGGCCGCCGAGGTAGCGGAAGAGCGGAAGGTCCGAGGCTTCGGAGGCGGCGTGCGCGACGGCCAGGGAGACACCGAGGATGGCGTTCGCGCCGAGCGAGCCCTTGTTCTCGGTGGCGTCCAGGTCGATCATCGCCTGGTCGATCAGGCGCTGCTCGGTGGCGTCGTACCCGACCAGCTCGGGGCCGAGCTGCTCGATGACGGCGAGGACGGCCTTCTCGACACCCTTGCCCAGGTAGCGGCTGGCGTCTCCGTCGCGGAGTTCGACGGCCTCGAACGCACCGGTGGAGGCACCGGAGGGAACAGCAGCACGGCCGGTGCTGCCGTCGTCGAGGCCGACCTCGACCTCGACCGTGGGGTTGCCTCGCGAGTCGAGGATTTCCCGGGCTACGACGACGTCGATGGACGGCACGAGCATCTCCTTCTGGGATGTGACGCGTGGGCGCAAGGTCTCATTGGCCTTGCGCCATGAGCCTAACCGGCCCGGAGTGATCGGTCGGCCCCGAGGGCCTCTCGTTTGGGCCGGGCCGCCCCTATTGACCCGTACCGACCGGTAATGGGGATTTTCGGGGCTGACGGCCGAAACCCCGGCCCGGCGCGTACGGGGGTGACGCGCCGGGCCGGGGTGCTCTGGGGCGGGCGGGCGGGTCAGCTCAGGTGGAGCTGCTGGCCCGGGTAGATCACATCGGCGTCACGGACGATGTCCTTGTTCAGGTCGAAGACCTTCTTCCAGCCGCCCTTGACCTTGTGGGCGTCGGCGATCTTGGAGAGGGTGTCGCCGGACTTGACCTTGTACTCGCCGTCACCCTTCTTGATCGTGACGGTGGCGCGGTTCTGGCTGCGCGAGGCGGTGGGCTGCTCCGCGGTGCGCTGCTGGGGCGCGGCCTGCTGCGCCGGGGCGGCCTGCTGCTTGGGAGCGGCCTGCTGCTTCGGGGCGGCCTGCTGCTTCGGCTGCGACTGGGACTGGGACTGCGTACCGGAGCCGCTGGAGCCGCCGCTGTACGCCGCGCCCGACAGGTTGACGCCGCAGCTCGGCCACGCGCCCTTGCCCTGGCCGGCCAGGACCTTCTCGGCGACCGCTATCTGCTGGGACTTGGACGCCAGGTCGGCGCGGGAGGCGTAGGCGGTGCCGCCGTACGCGGCCCAGGTGGAGCTGGTGAACTGCAGCCCGCCGTAGAAGCTGTTGCCGGTGTTGATGGACCAGTTGCCGCCGGACTCGCACTGGGCGACCTGGTCCCACTCGGCCGCGGTCGCGGCCGAGGCGGAGGTGGCGCCGATCAGCGGGGCCGCGACGGCGGCACCGGTGATTCCGGCGAGTGTGGCGTAGCGGACCGCCTTGGACGGACGACGGTGCTTGGCCTTGCTGGAACGCAGCAGCATGAAGCATCTCCTCACCGACGCCTACGAGGTCAGCTGTCGGGTTCGGGCCAAGTGAGTTGCCCGGCCGCGTGCTCTCACACGCGGCTTCACCCCTAGCCGTGCCCGGACCGTCTCTCGACGGCCGGGACCGGCGCGAACCATTGGGTCCCCCGCTCCTGCCTTCGGCGCTTTACGCGACGACCACTCCCCCCGACCGACGGCAGGATTCGGCGTTTCGGTCGACGGGGCCCGCGGTGCGAGCGGTTCAGACCGTAATCACAGCCCGGGTGGTTGTTCAAAGAGGCACATCCGGGAGAAAACGCCCTTCCCGCCCTCAACGGCCTTCATGTTTCCGCAGGTGGGGACCGGGATGAGCCAACCGTCAGAGCAAATGACCCCAGTTGCGGCAAAGAGACCCTTGTCTCACTTGCGCAGAAGTGGACATACGATCCCTAACCACCCCCCGATCGCGCCATGTTTCGGATCGCGGCCGGGGCGCCGACCAGGGCCGGACGGGGCGCCGTGGACGTCAACGGTGCCCCGTTCAGCACAGGGGCGGCTCAGACCCAGCCGCCGACGACCTTCTGACTGCCGATCACGACGGAGAGGGGCTCGCCGCCGACGACGACGGACTCACCGCGGCCGGTCTCCTCGCCGCCGTACGCGTCCCCGAGGCTTCCGTCGCGGGCGGTCGCACTGCCGCGCGAGGCACGGTCGCTCGGTTCGCGCTCTTTATCCTTATTGCCCGATGCGCCGTCATCCTCCTTGGCGGGGGCGCCCCGGTGCTTGCCCGTGGCGGGCGCGGTCGAGGCGTCGGCGGTGGGCTCGGTGTCCTTGGTGTCGCTCGCGCTCGGCGACGGGGTGGCGGGGTCCGTGGAGGCCGCCCCGCCCGTCTGCGTACCGCTGTCGCCGTACCCGGGGGTCTCGGTGCCGGACGTGGCGTCCGAGGCATCGCCCGACGGGTCGGTGGTGGAGCCCGAGCCGGTCCCGGTCGCGCCGTCGACGGTGCTCCCGACGCTCTTCACGAGCCCGGAGACGACGGCGCAGCTGGACCACGCCTTCGTGCCCTGCGCCGTGAAGACCTTCTCGGCTATCTGGATCTGCTGGGAGCGGCTCGCCAGGTCGGGGCTGGCCGCGAACTCCGCGCCACCGAAGGCGTCCCAGGTCTCCTGGGTCATCTGGAGTCCGCCGTAGGCGCCGTTGCCGAGGTTGGCGCTCCACCGGCCGCCGCTCTCGCACTCGGCGACCCGGTCCCAGGTGGAGGCTTCCGCCGCGCTTGCGCCACTGGCGGCCAGGAGCGGGATGGCGATGGCCGATCCCGTCACTCCTGCCGCGACGAGAAGGGCGGGGGCCTGTCGGGGCCGGCGGTGTTTCCCGGAGCGCATGCGGTTGCCTTCCGTGTGACTGTCGGTTCGACATCAGCGTGTTGCTGCTGAGTCGTCGTGAACGTAGCGGTACTCGAACTGTTGTCACAAGTCGATGCAGCGGAGATCACGCAAAAGTCACGGTATTGGCGGGCCGTCAGGAATTCGTTCCCGGAATCCCCCCGGAATGCCCCGCACTCGCCCTTTCGGACAATGGCGTGAACTGCACCGGAAGTGTGCGCAATCCACGCATGATGAGCCCGCCGCGCCAGCGCAAATCGGCAGGATCCTCCGCAAGACGCACATCGGGCAGCCGCGTCAGCAGCGTCGCCAGCGCGGTCTGCCCCTCCACCCGGGCGAGCGGCGCGCCGAGGCAGTAGTGGATTCCGTGGCCGTATCCGAGGTGCTGATTGTCACGCCGCGCGAGATCCAGCACGTCGGCGTCGGGGAACCGCGCCGGATCCCGGTCGGCGGCGGCGAGGACGACCAGCACGGGATCCCCGGCCGCGATGCGCTGCCCGCCGAGGGTCAGCGGCTCGGTGGCGTACCGCCAGGTGGCGAGCTCCACCGGGCCGTCGTAGCGGAGCAGCTCCTCGACGCCGGTCGCCAGCAGCCCGGTCTCCCCGGCCGCGAGCGAACGCTGGAGCCGTTCCCGCTGCACCGGATTCCGCATAAGCGTGTACATGCCATTACCGATGAGATTGACGGTCGTCTCAAAACCGGCGAACAGGATGATGAAAGCCATCGCGGCGGCCTCGTTCTCCGTGAGATGTTCGCCGTGGTCGCTCGCCCGGATCAGATCGGAGATCAGGTCGTCGCCGGGATTCGCCCTTTTACGGTGAATCAGCTCGGCCAGATATCCGCGCATCTTCTTCACCGAACGCGCGACTCCGCCACGCGGCCCGCCGCCGTGTCGAATCATCATGCCGGCCCAGTCGCGGAAGTCGTCCTGGTCCTCCGGCGGGACCCCGAGCAGATCACAGATCGCGTAGATGGGGAGCGGGAACGCGAAGTCGTGGATCAGGTCCGCGGTGCCCTTCGCGGCGAATCCGTCGATCAGCCGGTCCGTCAGCTCCTGTACGCGCGGAGCGAACACGGCGACCCTGCGGGGCGTGAACGCCTTCGACACCAGCCGCCGCAGCCGGGTGTGGTCGGGCGGGTCGATGTTCAGCAGATGCGTCATCAGCTCGGCCTTGCGCTCGCCCGGGATCCCCGTCTTCCCCTTGGCGTGCGCGGAACCCGCGTGGTGCGCGGAGTCCTTGGAGAGCCGCGCGTCCGCGAGGGCCTGCCTGGCGTCCGCGTACCGCGTCACGAGCCACGCCTCGACCCCGCTGGGCAGCGCGGTCCGGTGTACGGGGGCGTGCTCGCGCAGCCAGGCGTACGCGGGGTACGGATCGGTGGCGAACTCCCAGCTGAAGAGTTCGGGGACGGGGTGGTTCTCAGACATGTCGGGCACCCACCGACCGTAGCCGCCGGGGTGAGACGGACCGGTGACGGGTCTACGGCCGGAGGCGACGGAAGGACGACGGCGGGACGACGGGATGAACGGGACCCCGGCCCCGTCCGTACTGGGTGATGCGACGACGCGCCTACGAGGTGCCGGCCGCCGCACGCTCCGCGGCATGGATCGCGTCCCGGTACGTACGGGCGGCGGCGCGCAGGGCGGTCTCCGGGTCGGCACCGGCGGCCTCCGCCCGTACCGCCAGCGCGAGCAGTTCGTACCCGATGCCCTCGCCGCCGGGCGGCGCGACCTCCAGGCCCGCGGTACGGACCCGGCTCGCGAGCTTGGCGGCGAGCGCCAGCCCCGGCTGGCCGAGCGGCACGCCGTCGGTGACCGACGCGCGCTGCTTCTCGTCCGCTTTCTTACGGAGCCAGTGCGCCTTGACGTCCTCGGGGGTCTCGGCCGTCTCGTCGCCGAAGACATGGGGATGACGGTGGATAAGCTTCTCCACGATGGTGCCCGCGACATCGTCGATGGAGAACGGCGCCTCCGGCTCCTCTTCGGCGATCCGCGCGTGGAAGACGACCTGGAGCAGTACGTCCCCCAGCTCCTCGCGCAGCTCGTCGCGGCTGCCGTCCTCGATCGCCTCGACCAGCTCGTACGACTCCTCGATCGCGTACTTGGCGAGTTCCCGGTGGGTACGGACCGACGACCACGGGCACTCCACCCTGATCCGGTCCATGACCTGGACGAGATCGAGCAGCCGCGCGCCCGGCAGATCGTACGAACCGGGCAGCAGCTCCAGCTCCGGCATCCGGACCCGGCCGGAGCCCGCCAGCGCGGCCAGCCCGTCGGTGAGCGCCCCGGAAGGGATGTCGCCGGTCCCGGCGCTCTCCCCGGCCGTCGGCAGGACCACGACCGTACGGCCGCCGGCGCAGGCTTCGACCAGCTCGCTCGCGGCGGGCGCGGCGTGCTCGACGGTGATCCCGGCCTCGCGCAGATACGGCAGCTGCGGATGGGCGGCGTCGGCGCAGAGCACCCGGTCCGCGGCGTGCAGCGTCTGCCAGGCGGGCCAGGACAGCAGGCCGGGCGCGACCCGGTGGCTGGCGGTCAGCAGGACGATACGGCCGGGCGCGGCGGGGGCTTCGTGAGTCACCACCCGAACCTACGCCAGCCGGCCGCCGCACCGACGCCCGGCCCGAACCCAGCTCGGCCCGTACCGGACGGGAATGGACCTGACCGGATCGGACCGGACGGGACCAGACCAGCCCGTCAGGCTCCCGTCGGCTGCTCCTCCGGTGCCTGCTGGGTGATCTGCTTGATCCACGGCGTCTTCGCCTCGCCCAGCCGGACCTGCTTGCTGTCCCATCTGCCGTAGCGCGGATTGACGTCGATGCCCAGCTTCTTCGACGTCCTGGTCAGGTCGGCGAGGACGATCTGCTGGCCCTCCGGCGTCGACGTGTTCGCGCCGAGCGCCTGCGCCAGCTTGTTCAGCAGCACCTCGCGGCGGATCGCGGAGTCGATCTGGCCCTCGGCGAGCGCGCCCTGCTGGAGCAGCATCTCGGCGAACTGCTTCTCGCCGCCCGACTGCGCGGCTGCCTGCTTCCTGGTGCTCTGGATCTCCTTGCGGCTGACCGTCACCCCGGCGTCGTCGGCGGACCGCTGGAGCACCCGGTCGAAGATCATGCCGTTCAGCTTGGCCTGGCTGAGCTGCCCGGTGTTCTTGATGAGCTGGTCGGCGTCGGGCGCCGCCCGCTGCGCGTCCCGTACGTCCCGTACCTCCGCCTGGAGCGCGGAGGTCTCGATCCGCTGTCCCCCGACGACCGCCGCTGCTCCGGGGTGGGTCTCACCACCGCACGCGGTGAGGAGGGGCGCGGCGGCGAGCAGCGCGGCGGATACGGCGAGCGAGGTGCGACGGCGGCGGTGCAAAGGGGCCTCCCGGCGTGATTGTGCGGCGATGCACAAGACCTTGCGATGATCGATGGTAGGCAGTTGGAGTGGCCTGGGCCACTGGTTGGACCAACGATTCACCGCCGGATTCGGGTACGCGCCCCGTTCACCCCCGGTCCATCTGTCCTGACGCGCTGTTCACCCGGCGTACGGAGCACCGTTCACCGCGCGCCGCCTAGCGTCGCTCCTTATGGAAAAAGCGACACCGGCCCGTGTCCAGGACCGGATGCGCGCCCTGGACGGCCTGCGCATCCTGGCGGCGCTCATGGTCTGTCTGTACCACTACGCGGGCCGCGGCGGTCAGATCACCGATGCGTGGGGCCGCTCGCCGAAGGCGCTGTTCCCCGATCTCTCCACGCTCGCCGTCTACGGCTGCCTCGGCGTGCAGGTCTTCTTCGTCATCAGCGGTTTCGTCATCTGCATGAGCAGTTGGGGACGCTCCCTCGGGGACTTCTTCCGCTCGCGCGTCTCGCGGCTCTACCCCGCGTACTGGGCGGCGATCGTGCTGGTCACCGCCGCGTGCCTGGTCCTCCCCGTCGTCAGCGAGCCGCTGCCCCTCAGTGAGACCCTGGTCAATCTGACGATGCTTCAGCAGCCGGTCGGGGTGCGCCGGGTGCTCGGGGTGTGCTGGACCCTCTGGGTGGAGGCGCGCTTCTATCTGCTCTTCGCGCTCTTCGTCGTGTGGAAGGGCGTCACCTACCGCCGGGTCGTGATCTTCTGCTGCCTGTGGACGGTGGCGGCGGTGCTCTCGGGCGTCACCGACGTCCCGCTCCTGGAAGCGATCGTCATGCCGGAGTACGCGCCGTTCTTCGTCGGCGGGCTCGCGCTCTATCTGATCCACCGGTACGGAAGCGATCTGCTGCTCTGGGGCATCGTCGCCACCAGCTGGCTGCTCGGCCAGCACTACGCGACCGTCGCGCTCTGGAACCCGGCGGCCACCAACGTCTTCCAGCCGCGCTCGCCGTACGTGATCCTGCTGATCGTGACGTTCGCCTATGTGTCGGTCGCGGCCGTGGCCCTGGGGTGGCTGCGCCGGGTGAACTGGCGCTGGCTGACCTTCGCGGGAGCGCTCACGTACCCGTTCTATCTGATCCACGAGCATCTGGGCTGGTTCGCGATCCGCGTCCTGCACCGCTACTTCGGGCTGCCGGCGGGCGTCACCCTCGTCGTGTCGGTCGGCTCGATGCTCGTGCTGGCCTGGCTGATCCACCGGCTGGTGGAGAAGCCGCTCGGCCCTCGGATCAAGCGGACGATGAAGCGGCAGGCCGAGCGTCTCCGTCAGACGGAGCCGGAGCCGGTCCCGCCCCCGCCCCCTCCGTCTCTGCCGACGCCTGCGCCGCTCCCCGTCCCGGTGCCGGTCCCGGTCCCGGTGCCCGATCGGGGCGGAGCATGATCGTGCGGGAGACCACGAAGGTGATCGGCACGGCCGCCGCCGCGGTGATCAGCGGCGCGTAGCGGTCGCTCAGCCGCCACACGTCCACCATCAGATAGACACCGGCCGTGGTGATGACGAAGTTCGCCGCGTTGGTGAGCGGGAAGAGCAGGAACTTCCGCCAGGTGGGCCGGGTCCGGTAGGTGAACCAGCTGTTGAGGAAGAACGAGCCCGTCATGCTGAGCCCGAACGCCAGGACGTGCGACACGACGTACGGCAGCAGCCGGTGCAGGAAGAACAGGTAGCAGCCGTAGTACGTGCCCGTATTGACCACCCCGACCAGGGTGAACCTGACCAGTTGGTTGCGGACGTTCACACGAGGAGTGTGGCACAGCCCTGGTTGTCCTTACTTGTCCCCACGCGCGCCGGGGTACGCGGGCGCGCGCGGGCAGGGGTGTGGGGCCGGCAGGGGCGCTCAGCCGCGGAACTGGCGCTGCCGGTCCAGCGCGCGCCGGATGTCGGACGGCAGCGGGTGGTACGGGCCGTAGACCCGCTCGGTGTCCCAGAGCAGGCTCTGCAACTGCTGCTCCGCGCCCGCGTGATCCCCCACCGACAGCAGCAGATTGCCGATGCGCCGGCGGATCTCGAAGGCGCGCCCCGGGTCGCCGCCCGGCTGCCGGCCGCCCTCGTACTCGTAGTACGGCAGGACCGCCCGGTACTCGGCCAGGGCCGCGATCGCCTCGCCGAGCTGCTCCAGGCAGAGCGCGGCGTCGTAGCGGAAGCCGAGCGCCTGCGGGTCACCCGGGCCCGCCTCCGCCGTCCGGTCGTCGGCGAGCCGGCGCAGCTCGGGGAGCGCGCGGCGGTACTGGCCGTCGTCCATCAGGGTCGAGGCGTACTGCTTGCGCAGGATGCGCACCACCGGGGAGTGCTCGCCGTGCTCGACGGCCGCGGCCGGGAGGATCGAGCCGAGGACGTCCACGGCGCGGGTGATGCTGCCCTCGCCGAGCAGCCGCTTCACCTCGTCGACGGCCGCCGCGACATCCGGCCGCCGCTCGGGCGCGGGTGCGGGTGCGGGGACGGGCGCGGGGACGTGTGCGGGCGCGGGGACGTGTGCGGGCGCGGGTATGCCCTGCCGGAGCGGTACGGGCCCGGTCGCCGGCGGCGGTGGCGTGGCGGCCCGGTCCGGCCAGGGCGCGTGCGGGCGGGAGAAGGGCCGGGTCGGGTCGAGCGGGCCCGTCGGCGGGCCGCCCCGGCGCGGCAGCAGCGGCGTGAGCAGCTCGTACACCTCCTGCGGTCCTGACGGGCGGTGCCGGGGGTCCTTGGCGAGCAGCCGCAGCACGAGCGCTTCGAGCGGCTCCGGCACCTCGGGTCTGATCCGGCGCACCGGCAGCGGGGGCTCGTACAGATGGCGGTGGAGCACGCCGAGCGCGGTGGAGCCCTCGAACGGGACGCTGCCGCTGAGGAGTTCGTGGAGCAGCGCGCCGAGGGCGTAGAGGTCGGTGTACGGGCCGACGGCGCCGCCCATCGCCTGCTCGGGCGCCATGTAGGCGGGGCTGCCGATGGGGGATCCGGTGTGGGTGAGCCGGGTGGTGTCCCGGTCGATGACGGAGGCGACGCCGAGGTCCAGGACCGTGACCGTGCCGTCGGGCTTGACCATCACGTTCCGCGGCTTGAGGTCGCGGTGGACGATCGGTACGGCGTGGACGGCGGCCAGCGCCGCGCAGAGCTGGGCGGCGACCGCGACGGCCCAGGGCCAGGGGTACGGGTCGTGCTCGGCGAGATGGTCGGCGAGGTCGGCGCCCTCGATGTACTGCATGACGAGGTAGAGGTCTTCGCCGTCGCTGCCCGCGTCGTGGACGGTGACCAGACCGGGGTGGTCGACCTGGGCGGTGACGCGGCACTCGCGCACGAAGCGGCGGCGCATCTCGTCGGCGGCCGTGGCGGCGGCCATCCGGTCGGGGCGCAGCAGTTTGACGGCGACGCGGCGGTCGAGGCGCTGGTCGTACGCCGTCCAGACCTGGCCCATGCCGCCCTGGCCGATGAGGGTGGACAGCTCGTAACGGTCGCCGACGACACGTCCGTTCACGTGTCGTCCCGTCGGTTTCTCAGGATGTCGCTGAGGTCGTCGAGTTCGGCGCGGACCTGGTCGATCCGGGGCTGGGACGGGCGGGGCGGGGGCTGCTGCGCCGGGTAGCCGTAGCCGAACTGCTGGGGCTGCTGGGGCGGTTGAGGCGGCTGCGGCGGCACGTAGTAACCGGGCGGCGGGGCAGGGTGCGGGGGCGGGGGCGCGTGCTGGGCGCCGAAGTGGTCGATCTCGGCGTACAGGTAGTAACAGAAGACCGCCACGGCCGTCAGCAGCGACACGATCATGGTGATGTCCGTGGCCCGGGTCGCGGGGGCGTCGGGGGGCTGCGTCGGTTGCAGACCCAGCGTGATGAGAGAGCCCGTGAAGATCACGATCGTCACACCGAACAGCGTCCAGTGCAGCCTGCTCCGCGTGACCAGCGCGAGCCGCAGCATGGTCGCCCACGCGAGAAGGCCGCAGCTGAGCAGGGCGAGCGCGGCGAAGAGCACGCGCAGGGGGACAACCCACGCGTGACGGCGCTGCGGGGGCGGCGGCGGCGCGTAGCCGGGGCCGTACATTGCTGCTCCTGGAGGCCTGGGGACAAGGCTGACGGGTGTGCTGAGCGGGAGTTACAGAGGTGAGCGTATACATCGACTGCGACAACTCGCCCCGGGTTGTGCGCAACCGGTGTTCAGTTGATCACTGCGGCGGGACGCTGCCGTCCGTCAACCCGTCGTACAGCCCCTGCACCAGCTGCTCGCCCAGCCGCCCGGCGAGCCGCAGCGCGTCCTCGAACGCGGCCAGCGCGCGGAAGTGTTCGCCGTAGCGCCGCTGGTCGGCGAGGGGCAGCCGGGGCAGCCTGAGCCGGCGCGCGTCGAGCCGGGTCGCGGTGGAGGCGTAGCTGCTGGCCCGCCGGTTGTTGGCGGTGCCGCGCAGGAAGCCGGCCAGGAACCAGGCGTCCAGGAGCGCCGGATCGGGCCGCAGGAGCTGGAGGTTGCGGCCGAGGACCGCGCCGGCCGTGGCCGCGTCGGCGACCCGGGCGACCGCTCCGCCGCCGAGGACGGGGACGACGACGTCGCCCTCCTCGATCCGTACGGACTCCTCGGCCGGGGCGCCGGGCGGCGGGTCGGGGAGCGTGCCCGAGGGGGCGCGGCCGGTCATGACGTCCTGTTCGGTGAGGACGGCGGGGGGCAGGGCCGGCACCCCGGTGGCCGCCGCTCCCGCGCCCGTACTCGCACCGGTGCCGCCGCCGCCCGTGTGCAGCGTCAGCGCGCCCGCGCGGGCGAGTTCGGCGACGGTGGTGCTCGTGGTCGTGGCGGGCGCGGTCGCGGGGGCGGCGACCACCGGGGTGAGTTCGGCGGTGCGTCGCAGCGTGTCGGCCAGCCGCTCCCGTACCCGCGCCAGTTCGGCGGCCCCGCCCCCGGCGGCCGGGGGCGGCAGATGGCGGGCGGGGGTCAGATCGACGTCGTCGTCGAGGAGTTCGATGGCGGGCACCGCGCGGCTGGCGCCGGGGCGCTCCTCGACCGTGCCGTGCCGGTCGAAGGGTTCCCAGGCGTCGAGGACGGCCGCGTGGACGGCCGGCCAGTCCGGCTTGTCGCGACCGCCACCGCCGCCGTGACCGGCTCCGGGGCCGCTGCCCGCGGCGCCCGCCGACAGTTCGGCGGTGTCGACGAACAGCAGGTCGGACGAGGCCCGTACGTCGGGGCTCGGTTTGCGCAGGATCCAGAGGTGCAGGGGGATGCCGTACGGTGGCGCGGCCCCGGCGGGCAGTGCGACGACGGCGCGCAGCGCGCCCCTGCGGAGCAGGTCCGCGCGGATGCGGCGGCCGGAGCGGCGTGACGCGGCGGCCGGCGGCATCAGGAGCACGGCCGTGCCGCCGGGGCGCAGCCGGGCCAGGGCGTGCTGGACCCAGGCCAGCTCCGATTCCGTACGGGCGGGGAAGCCGTACTCCCAGCGGGGGTCGTAGGCGAGTTCGTCGTGCCCCCAGTTGCGTTCGTTGAACGGCGGGTGGCAGAGGACGGCGTCGGCGGCGAGCCCGGGAAAGGCGTCGGCGCGCAGGCTGTCCCCGGCGTACGCCGCGACCCGGGCGTCCGTGTGCAGCGCGAGGCGCAGCGCGGTCAGCGCGGCCAGTTCCGGCGCGGCTTCCTGGGCGTACGCGGCGGCCGGGTGCGGGGCGGCGCGCAGCAGGGTGCCGGTGCCGGCGGCGGGGTCGAGGACGGTCAGGCCGGCGGCGGGGACGCCGATCGCCGCCATGAGCGCGGCGGCCTCGGGCGGGGTGGACGTGTACTGGCGCGGGTTGACGTCGAGATAGCGGCCGAGGAGGAACTCGAAGGTCTGCCGGGCGCCCAGCTCCGCCGCCAGCAGGCCGGTGGAGCGCAGCAGCGGCATGGACGGCAGCAGTTCAAGCGCGGTGGGGCTGTGAACGACGCTTTCGGCGTGTTCGTCGTCAAAGCGGGCCGCGAGGACCTTGGCCAGCGCGGCGGACAGCAGCTGCGCGAAGCGCGCGTCCGCCGAGGCGCCCATCTCCAGCCACTCCATCGGCCGGTCCCGTACGAGCAGGAGGACGCAGCCGGTGCGGACCAGGGCGGTGGGGACTCCGGCCGGGTCGCCCGAGAGATCGCGCCAGACCCGTTCCCGCAGGGGCACTTCGGCGAGTTTCCCCTGGCCCCTGAGCCACTGCTCGACCTCGTCCAGGGCGAAGGACGGGCTGGTCTCCGTGCCGCCGACGGGCTGGGGGAAGTCGGTGTGGCGGCGGCGCCAGTTGCTGACGGCGGCCCGTCCGACACCGGCGAGCCGGGCGATTCCGGCAGCCGTCACCTCTGCTGCGTTCTCCGGCACCTGGCTGTCTCCTTCGCCGTATCCGCCCCTGAACCCCTGCTGCCGCTGAGCATACCGGCGCGGATCGCGTCGTGGACCGACCCGAACACCGTGAACACTGTTGACTCGGTTCACAGCATCTGCTGTGATTGACCCATCGCTACAGGGATCGACGGAACGGCCCCACTCACGTCGCACCGCGTGCTGTTCCGCCCAATCCGCCGCGCCATTTGCCCGTGCCATTTGCCATTCATCCGCTTGTCCTCCGAAGGGCACACCCATGTCTCACGTCACTCACACGCCCCAGCCGACCCAGCCGGCCCGCAACGGCCTCGGGACCGCCGCGCTGATCCTCGGGATCATCGGCGCCCTCTCCGGGCTGATCCCGCTCTTCTTCTGGCTCGCCGGCGTCCTCGGGGTGATCGGCCTGATCCTGGGCCTCAGCGGGCGGGGCCGGGCCAAGCGCGGTCAGGCCACCAACAAGAAGGCCGCCACGGCGGGGGCCGTGCTCGCGCTGGTCTCCCTCGGCCTCTCGGTCTGGGGCATGGTGGTCACGTTCAGCGCCGTGGACGACCTGGTCAACGACATCGACAAGGCCACCTCTTCGCAGTCGGCGACGAAGGCTCCAGGCAGCGGTTCCGACGACAAGGACAGCGCCAAGGGCGGCGACAAGGGCTCCGGCGACAGCGGTAAGGACAAGGACGGCGACACCCCGGCCGGGGCGCTCGGCGCCGGTGACGCGGCCTCCTACGACGGCAAGATCTCCGTCACCGTGTCCGCCCCCAAGCCCTACACGCCCGGCGAGTTCGCGATCGGGCACACCGAAGGCAACAAGGCGTACCAGGTGACGGTCGTCATCGAGAACACCGGCAAGGACAAGTTCGACGCCACCCTGGCCACCGCCGGGGCGCGGGCCGGCGACGACGGTGTCGAGGCCGAGGCGATCTTCGACGACACGATCGGCGCCGGCTTCACCGGCAGTGTGCTGCCCGGCAAGAAGTCCACCGTCGTCTTCGCCTTCGACGCGCCCGCCGAGGCCACGTCGCTCATGGTCGAGGTCAGTCCCGGCTTCACCTACGACGCGTCGCAGTGGGAGCTGAAGCTCTGACGCACCTTGCGGGAGACCGCAGGACCGCGAGACCGCAGGACCGCAAGCTCGCAGGACCGCAGGACCGGGAGGCCGTCGGAGGGGGACGGCCTCCCCTCCGCATGACAAATGTCAGCGGAAAGCGTGTGAAACGACAGCGGGTGACCGGCCGTGCGGACCGTAGCTTCGGAGCGGGGGCAGGTGCACCGCGCCTGCTCCACCTGGCTCCACCTGGCTCCACCTCGCTCCGCCCCGCTCGAAGGAGAACCGCCATGCAGCGTTCCGTTCCGGACCGTACGTCACGTACCGCGCTCAGCCGCAGGCGCGTGGTGGCCACCGGCACCGCCCTCGCGGCGGGCGCGGCGGCGGGCGTCGCGCTCGGCGGCACCGCCCGCGCGGCCACGGCCACGACCGCCCCCGGGGCAGCCGCGCCCGTACCGCCCGTACGGCTGACGCTGCCGCGGCCGAGCGGTCCTTACCCCCTCGGGACCGTCGCCCTCCATCTCACAGACCGGAGCCGCCGGGACCCGTGGCTGCCGTCCCGGCCGGCGCGGGAGCTGATGGCGCAGGTCTGGTACCCGGCCCGCGCGACCGGCGGGGCGGGCGGCGCACGGCCGCCCCTCGCGCCGTGGATGACGGCGCGCGCCGCCGAGGTCTTCCAGCGCACGGGGTATCTGCTCCCCGAGTTCGCCACGCTGCCGCTCACCCACGCCCGCACCGGCGCGCCCGCCGACACCCGCGCCGGCCGACAGCCCGTACTCCTCTACTCCCACGGGCACGGCCAGCACCGCGCGTCCAGTACGGCGCTGGTCGAGGATCTCGTCAGCCACGGGTACGTGGTGGTCACCATCGACCACCCCTACGACGCCGGCCAGGTCGAGTTCCCCGGCGGCCGGGTGGCGGCGTACGGGATGCCGGACTTCACCGGCGAGGACGACGACCCGGTCATCCTGAAGGCGGTGGCGGTACGGGTGGCCGACACCCGTTTCGTCCTGGAGGAGCTGTCCCGCCGGGTACGGAGCGGCCGGAACAGCCGCGACAGCTCGCTCCCGTACGGCCTCGGCCGGATCCTGGACCTCTCCAGGACCGGCATGTTCGGCCACTCCCTGGGCGGGGCAACCGCCGCCCAGGCGATGGCGTCGGGGGTGCCGATCGCGGCGGGCGCCGATCTCGACGGCAGTATCTTCGGGCCGGTACTGACGAGCGGGCTGCGCAAGCCGTTCCTGCTGATGAGCGAGGACGCCGACTCCAACCCGACCTGGAGCGCGTTCTGGCCCCGGCTGCGCGGCTGGCGCCGCAACCTCCGGCTGACCGGGTCCCGGCACTTCTCGTACACGGACTACGAGACGTTCCTGCCCCAGGTCGCCGAGCGGCTCGGGGCCACCCCCGAGCAGCTGGCGGAGGTCATCGGGCCGCTGGACGGGACGCGGTCGATCGATATCCAGCGCCGCTACCTGCGCGCCTTCTTCGATCTGCACCTGCGCGACCGCCGCGCCCCGCTGCTCGAAGCCCCCTCGCCGCGCTACCCCGAGGTCCGCTTCATCGGCTAGAACCGTGGGACCGGGCCCGGCTCAGCCGCCGCACGTCTCCAGCATGGTCGCCTTGTCCTCGGTGGTGACCGGCAGTTCGTACTTCAGCGCCACCTGCGCCCAGCGCGTCGAGTACGCGCAGTGGATCTCCTCCCGCGGCGGGAGCCAGTCCGCCGGGCCCGAGTCACCCTTGGAGCCGTTGGTCGGGCCGTCCACCGCCACGAGGTTGATCGGGTCGTTGGCGATCTGCTTGCGCTTGGCGAGGGACCAGCGGGAGGCGCCCATCCGCCAGTCGTAGGAGAGCGGCATGACGTGGTCGATCTGGACCTTGGCCGCCGCCTCCTTCCGCCACTCCATCTCCTTGCCCGTGTACGGGTCGTTCAGGGTCATCGAGATGAGGATGCAGTCGGAGCCCGAGCGGTACTCCAGGTCCTTGCCGTCCCTGGCCAGTATGTCGTTCCGGGTGTCGCAGCCGTTGCCGGCGAAGGGTATGCCCTCGGCCGTGTCCTGCCAGGCGTAGCCGAACTTCTTCCGGTCGTACCCGGATCCGGAGCCGGCACGGGCCGTCGGCACCGTCTCGATCAGCTCCAGGGAGGCCTTCTTGTCGGCCTCCGCGGTGACGGGCGCGAGGCCGCGCTTCGTACCGTCGGGGTTGGTGAGCGGCAGGACGCCGTAGACGCTGCTCCCGCTGCTGCCACTGCCGCTGCCACCGCTGCCGTCACTGCCACCGCCGCTCGCGCTGCTGGACGGCGATGCCTCCGTGTCGACGTCGACCTGCACGTCACAGCTCGTCAGCAGCGCCACCGAGAGGGCAAACGCCCCTCCCGCCAGCAACGTTCGCGATATTCGATCTTCAAGTCTGCGCACACCCGCACCCTACGTGTCACACCGGACAGCCGGTGCCGGACCGTTCGGATCCGGCGTGGGATACCTGCCCACGCGGAGTGACCGTCAGACCTTTCGCCCGGACGTACGCTCAGGGAAAGTATGTCTGTCCGTGTTCGAGAGGAGACCGGTCGTGAAGCCCGTCGCCACCGCCACCGCCACCGCGCGGGTGGCCCTGTCCGTGAGGACGATCGCCCCCAGGACCGCGCTGGCCACCGTGCCCGTACTGAGCCTGGGCACGCTGGGGTTCGTGCCCTCACTGGTCATCGCCGCGCGCCGGCGCGAGCGCGCCGACTGGATCATCGGCGCGCTGTTCGGCGCGGCGACGATCGGCTGGATACTGCGGATCGCGCTCACTCCGGTGGACACCGAGGGGCTGTCGCTCCTGGCGGACTTCCTGCTGCTGCTGGTGTCCACGCTCGGCGCCTCGGTCCACGGCCTGCTCGCCTACCCGAGCCACCGGCCGGCCGCGACAAGCGAGCAGCCCGCCGACGCCACGCCGCTGGAGTCCGCGTGAGCAGGAAGTCCTGGATCACGGGCGGCGCCGCCGGCGCGCTCGTGATCGCCCTCGGGGCCTTCGCCGTATGGCAGTTCACCGGAGACGACGACGAGCCCGCGCCGCTCGACACCCGGGCGCGCGCCTACCGGGAGGTGGACGCCTGTCTGCTGACGGGTGAGCAGGGGGTCACCGCGGGAACGCCCGGCGCTCCCGTCTGGGAGGCGCTGCGCAAGGCGTCGCTCAGCACGCGCGCCCGCGTCAACTACGTACCGGTGACGGGTGAGCAGACCGCCGCGAACGCCGAGCCGTTCCTCAACACCCTGATCCAGCGCCGGTGTTCGGTCGTCCTCGCCGTGGGCGCGCCCCAGGTCGCCGTCGTCGAGTCGGGGGCCGCGCACCACCCGAAGGTCCGCTTCGTCGTGGTCGGCGGCGGCGGTTCCAGCGCGGCGGACGGCCCGGACAACCTCACCGCCGCCACCACGGGTGAAGAGCTGGAGAAGACCGTCACCTCGGTCATCCAACGCGCCGTCAAGGATGCCGAATAGACGCCGAATAGTGCGACATACCCCCCTGAGCGGGCATGAAACCCGGGACCTCTAGGTAAAGAACGATCAAAGCCAATCCCGCCGAGGGATAGCACGCATGTGCTGCGGAAATGTTTGCGAAGATCTCGTGCCCATTCCGTCAGTTGAGGTTTCGTCTCATGCGTGCTCGCCGGGTCCGTGCTACTCGCCTGTTCCCGCCCGGCCCGGCCGGCCGCCGAAGAGCGAGGGTCACGGCTCTCTCCGTCCTCGTCTCCCTCGGGCTCATGCTCACCACCGAGACGGCCGCCGCCACCGGTGCCACCCTGCCGGCGCTCTCCATGCCCGAGATGTCACTTTCCGGACTGTGGAGTTGGGCGAACGAATCCCCGCTCCACACCCCCACCCAGCAGGGCGGCTCCGCACGCGGCCGGAGCCACTCCGCCACCACCGAGGCCACCACCGCCGAGGGCGGCGCCGGCTCGAAGCCCGGCAAGGGCAAGGGCGAACTCGCCCCGTACGAACGGCCGGTGAGTACCACCGAGCGGACAAAGACCGGCCCGCGCGCCGACGCGAACGCCCACAGCTTCAGTACGAAGACCAGCGAGCGCGACGCCAAGAAGTCCACCGCCACCTCGGACTTCTACGTCAACGCCGACGGCTCCACCACCGTCCGCCACTTCACCGACCGGACGAACTTCAAGGCCGCCGACGGCACCTGGAAGCCGATCGACACCGAGCTGGTCACCAACGACGACGGCCGGTTCGAGCAGCGCGCCAACTCCCTCGCGGTCGAGTTCGCCGCCGACGCCGCCGACCAGCAGCTCACCTCCGTCGACTTCGGCTCAGGACGCTCCCTCTCGTACGCCCTGCGCGGCGCCGCGAAGGTCGAGCCCGCCACCGACGAGAACGGCACCCTCACCTACTCCGGTGTCCTGCCCGACACCGACCTCGAACTCATCTCGCTCGCCGAGGGCCTCAAGGAGAACCTCGTCCTGCGCTCGGCGGACGCCGGCAACTCCTGGCTCTTCCCGCTGAAGCTCCAGGGCCTCACCCCGCGCCTGACCGACGCCGGCGGTGTCGAGTTCACCGACGCCGACGGCCGGATCACCGCGACCATGCCGCCCGCCTACATGGCGGACTCGAAGGTCGACCCCGCCTCCGGCGAGACCGCGCAGTCCCGTGACATCCGCTACGAGCTGACCACCGTGGACGGCACCCCTGACGGCGCGCCCGCCCTGCGGATGACCGCCGACCGCACCTGGCTGGACGACCCGGCGCGCGTCTACCCCGTCACGGTGGACCCGACGATCGCCGCGAGCAACTCGACGTACACCCAGAACACGATCAGCGGGAACCACTCCACCGAGGAACAGCTCAAGGTCGGCACGTACAACTCCGGTACGGACAAGACGCGTTCGCTGCTCCAGTTCAGCTCGCTGGGCACCACGGTCAAGGGCCAGCGCGTCTCCGCCGCCAAGCTCAACCTGTGGGCGCTCTACTCCGCGACCTGCACGGCCACCGAGTTCACCGTCAGCCCGATCACCCAGTCGTGGACCCCCAGCGCCGTCACCGCCTACCCCGGGCCGACCTCCGGCGCCGCGATCGGCTCGACGACCCCGGCGGCCGGCGCCTCGTGCTCCAACAGCTCCGGCTCCACCAGCGTCGGCACCGCGATGCCGGTGACGCTCTCCACCGACTGGTTCACCAAGGTCGCCACCGGC
The DNA here is from genome assembly GCF_040701725.1 of Streptomyces sp. NPDC093109. Classification (NCBI taxonomy): domain Bacteria; kingdom Bacillati; phylum Actinomycetota; class Actinomycetes; order Kitasatosporales; family Streptomycetaceae; genus Streptomyces; species Streptomyces sp. NPDC093109. Next base: position 32,383 of record NZ_JBFBEZ010000015.1, on the reverse strand, counting down.
GCCACCACCAGCTACGGGCTCGCGGTGGAGGCGGCGCTCACCGGCGTCACCTCCTGGAAGCGGTTCCACTCCGCCAACTCCGCCACCGCCGCATGGCGCCCGTCCCTGGACCTGACCTACGCGGCCAACACCGCCCCGCAGGTCAACGCCCAGTACCCGCCGGACAACTTCCAGGCCAACACGCTCCAGCCCGAGCTGCTCGTCTACGCCAGCGACGCCGACAAGTGGCCCAACACGGCGCTCAGTTACGAGTTCGAGGTGTACGACGCCGACAGCGATTCGACCACCCCGGTCGCCACCTCCGGCACGGTCGCCAAGGGCTCGTGGAAGATCCCGGCGAACAAGCTCACCTGGAGCAAGAACTACGAGTGGTACGTCGGCGTCAGCGACGGCTACGCCGAGGTGACCCACTCCGGCCGCTTCTCCACCGCCGTACCGCAGCCGCCCGTCACCTCCGGCCTCGCGCAGAACACCGACGGCCACGAGTTCGACCCCAGCGACGGCAACTACACCACCGAGGACACCGACGCGGAGGTCGAGGTCGTCGGCCCGTCCCTCTCCGTCGAGCGCTCGTACAACAGCCTCGACCCGCGCGTCGACAGCGCCTTCGGGGCCGGCTGGTCCACGGTCGTCGACATGCAGGCCGCCGAGACCCTGGACGGCGCCGGCAAGGTCGCCAGCGTAGTGATCACCTATCCGGGTGGTGAGCAGGTCGCCTTCGGCCGCAACGGCGACGGTACGTTCGTGCCCCCGCCGGGCCGCTACGCCAGGCTCCAGACCGTCACCGGTGGCTACACGCTCACCGACAAGGACTTCACGGTCTACACGTTCACCCAGGCCACGGCGAAGACCGCGGTACGCGCCCTGACCAGCATCAAGGACTACGCGGGCCGCACCGAGACCTTCACGTACAACACGTCCAAGCAGCTCACCAGGATCACCAACACCACCTCGAACCGCTCCCTGGCCCTCACCTGGAGCACCCCCTCCGGCGCGAGCGCCGCGCATGTCGCCACCGTCGCCACCGACCCGGCCAAGGCCGGTGACGCCTCCACCGTCCAGACCTGGACGTACGGCTACAGCGCCGACCAGCTCACCCAGGTCTGCCCGCCCGCCGACCCCGACAAGTGCACGGTCTACGGCTACGCCACCGGCAACCACTACCGGACGACCGTCCTCGACGCCGACCCGTTCGCCTACTGGCGGCTCGGTGAGGAGGCCGGCGCCACCGTCGCCAAGGACTCCGTCGACAACAACCAGGGCAAGTACAACGGCCTGTACCGCAATGTGACCCTGGGCGGCACGTCCGTCCTGGCCGGCTCCACCCAGAAGACCGCCACCTTCAACGGCACCACCTCGTACGTGGAGATACCGAGCGCGCCCGGCGCGACCCCCTCGTACATGTCGGTCTCGCTCTGGTTCAGGACGACGCAGGCGGGCGGCGTCCTCTTCTACTACGGCGACAAGCCGCTGAGCGTCGCCGACCCGGCCGGTACGACGACGAAGAACACGCCCGCCGTCTACGTCGGCACCGACGGCAAGCTGCGCGGCTGCCTGGCCATGTCCCCCGGGTGCATGACCACGATCACCTCCACCGCCTCCGTCAACAACGGCCAGTGGCACAACGCCGTCCTGACCGGTGTCGCCAACAGCCAGACGCTCTATCTGGACGGCGTCTCCGTCGGCTCGCTCGCCGGCACCATCAACGACTGGGAGCAGCCCTACCTCACGCTCGGCGCCGGGGTGAACATCGACGGCTGGCCCGCGATGAACGCCAACGACAAGCTCGGCCACTACAACGGCCAGCTCGCCGAGGTCTCCCTCTACTCGGAGCCGCTGAGCCAGGACGTCATCACCGCCCAGTACCAGGCGGCCAAGCGCTCCGCCGGGCTGCTCAACAAGATCACCACGCCGCGCGGCAAGATCCAGTCGTCCGTCGTCTACACCACCGCCGACGACCAGGTCCTCCAGGCCACCGACGGCGACGGCGGCACGTGGAAGCTCAACCCCGCGACCGTCACCGGCTCCTCGCAGGTCTACCGCTCGGCCGTGATGGGCTCGGCGCCGGCCGGCTACTGGCGGCTCGACGACACCAAGGGCGCGCCCCAGGCCGCGAACGAGATCCACACCGGGTTCGGTACGTACAACAACGTCACCCAGGGCGTGGCGGGCCCGTTCGGCACCGGGGACGTGACCGCCGCGTCGTTCAACGGCACCACCTCGTACGCGGAGGTGCCGTACGCACCGTGGCACGGGAGTGAGAACCGGGCCGTCGAGCTGTGGTTCAAGACGTCCAAGGCCGGGGTGCTGATCGCCGACCAGAGCCGGACCCCGGACGCGGCCGAAGGCATCGGCGGCGACTACTCACCCGTCCTCTATGTAGGCGCCGACGGCAAGCTGCACGGCCACTGGTGGAGCACCTCCGGCAGCGCCGCCACGGCGTTCGGCTCCAAGGCCGCCGTCACCGACAACGCCTGGCACCACGCGGTGCTCTCCGCCTCCGGCTCGAAGCAGACGTTGTACGTGGACGGCGTCAAGCAGGCCGACTACACGGGCGGGGCCAGAGACCAGACCAACACGCGGACGTTCATCGGCGCGGGCTTCGCCCGCTCGTGGGTCAGCTCGCCGGGCGACATCAGCTACTTCACCGGCTCGATCGCCGAGGTCTCGGTCTACGGCGGCGCGCTCGGGGCCGACCAGGTCGAGCAGCACTGGAGCGCGTACAAGGCATCCTCGGGCATCGCCCCGATCCGTACGGTCAAGCTCACCGACCCGGCCGACAAGACGCTCACGTACGTCTACGAAGCGGACATGGGCAACCGGCTGCTCGCGGCGGTCGACACCAACGGCAAGCGCACCACGTACGGCTACGACACGGCCGGCTTCCTGCACACCGTGACCGACGCGAACGGCAACCGCAGCGTCACCGGCCACGACATCCGCGGCAACACGGTCTCCTCGACCACCTGCCAGGACACCGCCGCCAACAAGTGCGCCACCGACTACTACACGTACTATCCGGACGCCACGACGCCGTTCCCGCCGATGGATCCGCGCAACGACCTGATGCTCACCGAGCGCGACGGCCGTTCCTCCGGGCCCACGGACAACACGTACCTCACCAGCTACACGTACAACACGGCCGGCAACATCACCTCCGTCACCACCCCGCCGGTGCCCGGCCACCCGGCCGGCCGGACCGCCACGACCGCCTACACCGCCGCCGACACCCCGGCGGCCGAGGGCGGCACCGCGAAGGCGCCCGCCGGGCTGGTCTCGGAGATCGTCACCCCGGGCGGCAGGCGCACGACGTACACCTACTACGCGAACGGCGACCCGGCGCAGATCACCGACGCCAACGGCGCCAAGGTGACGTACACGTACGACAATCTGGGCCGGCAGCTCACCGAGACCGAGATATCCGACGCGCAGCCGGCCGGGCTGACCACCGTCCTCACGTACGACAAGGACGACCAGGTCCGCAGCGAGACCGCCCCTGCCGTCACCAACCGGGTGACCGGCGCGGTCCACACCGCCCGCTCGACCACCGAGTACGACGTCGACGGCAATGTCCTCGCGCAGACCGTCGCCGACCTGACCGGCGGTGACGCGCCGCGCACCACCACGATGACGTACGACGCGTACAACCGCCTGGCGACCAGGACGGACCCGGGCGGCGACACCACGTCGTTCGAGTACGACGTCTACGGCAACAAGGTCAAGGAGACCGACCCGGCGGGGAACGTCAACACGTACACCTTCGACGCCGAGGGCCGGCCGCTCACCACCAATCTGCTGAACTACACGGGCGATCCGGCGAATCCGTCGTCGCCCACCACGCTGGTGCAGGAGTCCCGCGCGTACGACCCGGCGGGCCGGCTCGCCTCCGTCACCGACGCGATGGGCTGGACCACCTCGTACACGTACACCGACGACGGACTGTCCGCGAAGGTCGTACGGAGCGATCCGGCCACCGGCAAGTCCTTCACCGAGCAGGCCAACACCTACGACCCGGTCGGCAACCTGATCCAGCAGGTCACGGACGACGGCCAGACCACGACCACCTTCGCGGTGGACGCGGCGGACCGCACCACCTCCTCCGTCCTCGACCCGAACGGCGCGCGGCGCTCGACCAAGGTGTCCTACGACCCGGACGACAACGTCGTCTCGGAGACGGAGACCGACCCGGCGACGGGCGATGTCTCAACGTCGGACACCCGGTACGACAACCTCGGCAACGTCACGGGCAACACGACGCACGACGGTACGACGGCCCCGGTGGCCCGCTTCAAGCTGGACGAGACGTCCGGCACCAGCACCGCCGACTCCTCGGGCGCCAACCACACCGGCACCACCGGCAGCGGTGTGAAGTGGAACACCGACCGCGGCGGCAGCGCGGACTTCGACGGCACGGCGAACGCGTACGCGCAGACGGCCGGTCCTGTCGTCAACACCAGCGGCAGCTTCACCGTCTCGGCCTGGGTCAAGCTGAAGTCCACGACCGCCAACAACACCTTCGTCGCGCAGAGCGGCACCTCCGCGAGCGGCTTCCAGCTCTACTTCTCCACGGCGTACGGCTGGACGTTCAACCGGCACTCGTCGGACTCCACCGGCCACAGCATCATCCGCTCCTACTCCGGCACGTCCGCGGTCACCACCGGTACCTGGACCCATCTGACCGGCGTGTACGACAAGGAGGCGAACCAGGTCAGGCTGTACGTCAACGGCGCCGCGGTGGCCACCACCGGTACGTTCACCACCCCGTGGGAGGCCACCGGGCCGCTCCAGATCGGCCGCCTCCTCAACAACGGCGCGTACAGCGAGCAGACCAACGGCTCACTCGACGACATCCAGGTCTACAGCGAGGCGCTGACCCCGGCGCAGGTCACGGCCGTCCGCGGCGGCACCCTCCCGGCGGCCGGCAGCTCCGTCCGTACGGCCACCTGGAAGCTGGACCAGCGCGGACTGCCCACCGCCTTCACCGACCCGAACGGCACCACCACCGAGTACGGGTACGACGAGGCGGCCCAGCAGACCACCGTCACCGAGCCGGCCGTGCAGGCGGAGCAGAACGGCGGGACCCCGGTCACCGTCCGGCCCGTCACGATGACCGGCTACAACACCTTCGGCGAGGACACCGAGACCTCCGACCCGCTGGGCAACGTCTCGGTCACGACGTACGACGCCGAGGGCCAGGAGACCTCCACCACGCTGCCGGACTACACCCCGCCGGGCGCGAGCGCGCCGATCAGGGCGGTCTACCGCAACGAGTACAACAAGCTCGGCCAGGTCACCGCCGAGAACGACGCGCTCGGCAACCGCAGGACGTACACGTACACCCAGCTCGGCGATCTGGCCTCGGTCACCGACCCGGGCGGCGGCACCACGTCGTACGTCTACAGCACCAACGGCGACCAGCTCGTGGCGGTCCGGCCGAACGGCGCCCGCGAGGAGACCACCTGGGACTTCCTGGGGCGCGCGGTCACCAGCACGGACATCGTGCGCCAGCCGACGCAGCGCGCGTACACGGCGATCAACGAGTACGGCACGGGCGGCGAGCTGACGCGGACCGTCTCCCCGACGGGCGCGGCCGAGTCGTACAAGTACAACGCGCTCGGTGAGACGACCGAGGTCACCGACTCGGCGGGCGGCGTCTCGAAGTTCACGTACGACATGGACGGCCAGGTCCTCACCTCCACGGACCCGGACGGCACCAGCACGAAGAACACGTACGACGGCTTCGGGCAGCTCATCGCCACCAGCGACCTGGACGCGGCGGGCAAGACGCTGCGCACCAGCTCCGCCACGTACGACCGGGCGGGCAACCCGCTGACGGTGACGGACTACCGCGGCCACACGGTGTCGCTGACGGTGGATGTGACGGGCCTGGTCACCAAGGCCGTCCAGCCGGTCTCGGCGACGGAGTCGATCACCACGACGTTCGGCTACGACGCGGCGGGCAACCGCACGCGCTTCACGGACGGCCGCGGCAACCCCTTCCTCACCATGTACAACAGCTGGGGGATGCCGGAGACGGAGATCGAACCGGCGACCCCGGCGCACCCGGCCGCGGCCGACCGTACGTTCACGATGGTGTACGACGCGAACGGCCAGGCGAAGGAGGCGCGTTCGCCCGGCGGGGTCACGATCACCAACGAGTACGACGTCAAGGGCCGGCTGACGAGGCAGACGGGCCGGGGCGCTGAGGCGGACACGGTCGACCACACGTACCGCTACGACGCGGACGACCGGATCGTGGCGGTGACGGGCTCCAGCGCGGGCGCGGGTGACGACGCGAACGCCTTCACGTACGACGACCGGGGGCTGCTGCTGTCGACGAGCGGTCCTTCGGGCGCGTCGTCGTTCGCGTACAACGGCGACGGTTCGATGACGTCGCGGACGGACGCGTCGGGGACGTCGACCTTCGGGTACGACGCGGCGGGCCGGCTGAAGACGCTGAACGACGGGGCGACGGGTTCGTCGCTGACGTACGCGTACGACGAGAACAGCAACGTCAAGACGATCGACTACGGCACGGACGCGGCGGCGGCGTCGAAGCGCACCTTCACCTACGACGCCCTGGAACGCCTGACAACGGACAAACTAGCCTCAAAATCAGGCAAATCCCTGTCGGAAATAACCTACGACTACGACGAGAACGACAACGAGACCAAGAAAACAACAACGGGCCTGTCGGGCGCGGCGACCAGGACGTCCTCCTACACCTACGACTGGGCCAACCGTCTGACCTCCTGGAACGACGGGACGAAGACGGAGCAGTACGGGTACGACGCCTCCGGCAACCGCACGAGGGTGGGCGGCGACACGTACACCTACGACGCCCGCAACCGCCTCACCTCGGACGGCCACAACGCGTACGAGTACACGGCGCGCGGCACGATGAGCGCGCTGGTGGACGAGGCGGGGAAGCGGACGCTGACGAAGGCGGACGCGTTCAACCGGGTGATCAGCGAGGGCGGCCGGACGTACGCGTACGACGGCGTCGACCGGCTGCTGACGGCAACGAACAAGACGGACGACGGGTTCGCCACCCCGGCCTACTCCTTCCAGTACGCGGGAGCGGGCAATGACGTGGCGACGGACGGAGTCGCCTCGTACAGCAGGGACACGGACGGCGCCCTGATAGGCGTGAAGACGTCCTGGGCCTCCGCCCTCGCCCTCACGGACCTGCACGACGACGTGGTGGCGCAGTTCACGGGGACGGGCGAGGCGCTCAGCGGCTCGACGACGTACTCCCCCTTCGGCACGGTGGTCGACTCGGCCGGCATGCTGGGCCAGCTCGGCTACCAGTCGGGCTGGACGGACCCGGCGACCGCCAAGGTCAATATGGCGGCGCGCTGGTACTCCCCGCAGACGGGCCAGTTCAACAGCCGCGACACGGTCGGCATGGACCCGCTGCCCGCGTCGGTCTCGGCGAACCGCTACGCGTACGGCGACGACAACCCGATGACGGCCACGGACCCGACGGGCCACTGGCCGAGCTTCATCAACAAGGCGATCAAGAAGGTCACGAAGAAGGTCAAGAAGGTCACCAAGTCGGCCTGGAAGAAGACCAAGTCGACGGTCAAGAAGGCGGCCAAGGTCGTCAAGAAGGCCGCCAAGAAGATCAAGAAGACCGTCAAGAAGGTCGTCAGGAAAGCCAAGCGGGTGGTGCGCGCGACGGTCCACCGGGTGGCCGACAGCGTCCACAAGGTCAAGAGATACGTCAAACGCACGTACAAGCGGGTGAAACAGAAGGTCCACAAGGTCGTCAAGCAGGTCAAGAAGACGGTCCGCACGGTGGCCAAGGCGGTCAAACACGTAGCGAAGAAGACCGTCAAGGCGGCAAAGAAGGTCGGCAAGGCGGTAAAGAAGGCCGCGAAGGCGTCGGCCAACTTCGTCAAGCAGCACGCGGCGACGATCGCCTCGGTCGCGGTGGGCGTGGTGGTCTTCGCCGGCTGCACCGCCGCCACCGGCGGCGTGGGCGTGATCGGCTGCGCGGCCCTGGCGGGCGCGGCGGCCAACGGCGTCGGCTACATGATGAGCGACGGCCCCAAGTCGGTCGGCGGCTTCCTCGGCTCGGTAGCGGTAGGCGCGGCGACGGGCGCACTGGGCGGCGCGGCGGGCGGTTTGGCGGCGGGGGCGGCGGGGCGGCTGCTGGCCAACGTCGGCGGCAAGGCGCTCCAGAGCGCCGGCCGCGAGGCCGCGGGCAACGCCGCGGAGGAAGCGGTCGGCTACGGCATCTCCTGCGCCGCCAGCGAGGAGGGCTGCAGCGTCAGCGGCGCCGCGAAGGCCACCGCCATGGGCGCAGCCACCGGCGGCATCTTCGGCGCGAAGGGCAGCAAGTCGGGCCCGAAGTCCAAGACCAGCCCCGAAGCAAACTCCCAGCCGTCGCCCCCGTCCACCTGCCCGATATCCCGCAGACCGGTCCCCCACAGCTTCACCGGCAAAACAGAGGTCCTCCTGGCCGACGGCACCAGCAAGCCGATCCGCGAGGTCAAGGCCGGCGACACGGTCCTCACCGCCGAACCCGGCAAGAAGACCACCGAGAAGCACCGCGTCAAGGCCGTCATCGTCACCAAGGACGACAAGAACTACGTCGACGTCACCATCGCCACCAAGTCCGGCCCGAAGACCATCCAGACCACCAAGCACCACCAGTTCTACGAAGCCACCCGCAACGCCTGGACCCAGGCCTACAAACTCAAGCCCGGCCAGAAACTCCAGAACGACGCGGGCAACCCGACAGTCATCATCAACATCACGTCGTACAAGGCAGAACGCACGACGTACGACCTGAGCGTCGAAGACCTCCACACGTACTATGTCCTGGCCGGTAGCACGCCGGTATTGGTGCACAATACGAATGCTGCCTGCCCCACGCCGAGGTTTTCAGTTAATTCCAATGGCGTTGCCACTGATCTGCAGGCTGATATGTCGCGCGCGGGTAAGGTGTTTACGCCGAAGGGTAAGCGGCTCGTTATTCAAGCCAATAAAGATGCCAATGGTGGAATTGCGACTTGTGACGACTGCCTCACGCCAACAATTCCAGCAACTCGGTCGATGAGTGGAGTTCCGGTCGATCGTTTGGAGACACGCGTGGATCATATTTGGCCGCAGGCGCTTGGTGGCCCAGGGGCACCTTGGAATGGGCGCGTCACCTGCTTCAGTTGCAATGAGTTCTGGAACGATACCCCAAAGGGGCCATTGCAATAGGGGTGACAGAACTTCGAATGCCATCCCGGAGCCCTGCCTTCCAAGGCGTCTCATTTGGAATTCCATCTGATTTGAATGATTGGGGTAGTGCTCCGCAGGGCGAATGGCTGCCCCGCTCCAGGCTGGAGCGGGGCAGCTGTCGACGCGAGGGGCTCATGCAGGTGGCAGAGCGCCTGCATGAGGGTGCATACTGGTGCAGTGAAAAGTCATGAGAGCGATCCAGGTGGTCGAGTTCGCGTTACGTACAGGCTTCAGCAAGACCAAGGATGGCCACCGGTTGCCGAAGAGCGCGTCTGGGCTATTGCTCTGTCCGATAGCCTAGTGCGGATTGACAATATTCCATGGTTCATCGGAGATCTTGCGCTTAATGACCTCGTTCAAGTGGTGTCGGATTCACCTGGAATCTTGCGCCCTGTCGAAAAGGTTTCATGGGCTGGGAATTGTACGATCCGAATCATTCCATATCCTGAGAGCGGGAAGTTTTCCAGCCTTCAGGATGTCCTTGATCTATTTTCACCGCTGGGGGTTGCGGGTGAAGGTATCGATCAATTTGGAATGGTTGCTCTTGCGGTTCCGCCGACTGCAGACCTGGCTGCTGTGAAGGGGCTACTTGGTCGAGGATCCGACGTTGGTTGGTGGGATTACGAGGAGGCATGCATCGGTGGTTCCTGGTAGCTATGCAATTCCCTCGAGAAGAAAACCTATTGACCCGTACGAGAGCCCCGCAGGCTAACCCTTCAGTTGGAGATCGACTGCGCCGCTGTAGTTCGGTGATCTGTCGGTGCGGGTAACTGTCCTGTATGCAGGCGAAGTTGCTGGATGTGCCGCTGGACGTCTCGGACCTGGAGCGGGCCGAGGAGGTCGGTGACCAGTTGGAGCTTTTGTTGCTGGAGGTCGGCGGGTTGTTTCCGCGGGCGGATCTGCGGCGGCGGGCGGCGGCGTGCGTGCGGGGGTTGCTGGCGCCGCTTTCGCGTAAAAACGGCTGGCAGCTGGCCGAGTACGGGGGTGACGTTGAGCCATGGGGGCAGCAGCATCTGCTGGACCGGGCCCGCTGGGAAGCAGATGAGCTGCGGGAGTTCGTACGCCGCTACGTGGTGGCCGGCCTGGACGACGGCGGGAGTGGGCCCGGGCCGGGCGGGGCCGGGGTGCTGGTGGTGGATGAGACCGGGTTCGCGAAGAAGGGCCGGGCCTCGGCCGGGGTCGCGCGGCAGTTCACAGGAACGCTGGGCGGGGTCTTCCCCTGCCAGATCGGGGTGATGGCGGCCTGGGCGACCGCACGCGGACAGGCCCTGATCGACCGGGAGTTGTACCTGCCCAGGGAATGGACTTCGGACCGGGCGCGCTGCCGGACCGCCCACATTCCCGACGAGGTCGGCTTCGTCACCAAGCCTCGCCTGGCCGAGAAAATGATCGCCCGGATCGTGCCCGACCTGCCCGTCGGGCGGGTGTGGGTCGCCGCCGACGAGGTCTACGGCCGTGACGGCGCCTTCCGCGCATTCCTGGAGGAGCGGAGCTGCCGTACGTGGTGAACGTGCCGTCCGATCAGACGGTGCTGCCGCGTCCGGGCTGGCGGCACCTGGCCCGTCTGATCCAGCGGGTGGCCGCGGACGAGGACTGGGTCCAGTTGTCGGCCGGCCCCAGTCAGCTGGATTCCCGCTGGTGGCAGTGGTGGGTGCGCCGTATCCCTGAACCCGAGGCGCTGATCGGCACCGGCGGGCAGGACTGGGCCCGGTGGGTGATCGCCCGCCGCCGCCCGGACGAGGCGGACCCTTCCAAGCGTGACTACTACCTGGCCTGGGGACCGGAGCGGACCACCGTGGAGGAACTGGTCCAGGTGCCCGGGGCCAGGTGGCGCGTGGAGGAGGGGATCAAGCTGGCAAAGTCGGCGGCGGGGATGGCCGATTACGAGGTGCGTTCCTGGCACGGCTGGTACCGGCACATCACCCTGGCCCAGCTCGCCGCCGCGTTCCTGGCCGCCCAGACCGCCGCGGCCGGCGCGGACGACGCCCTCTCTGGCCAGGTTGACGACCCATTCGACCCGGTCACCCGGCTCGCCGAGGGTGCGGCCCAGAGAGGGGGCCCACCCAAGCCCCACCAGCAGCACCGGTCTCGCCCGGGTTGCCCTGACGGCCTATGAGATCCGGCGCCTGCTGGCGATCATGACCCCGCAGCTCGCATCAGCCCAGCGCATCCGACACGCACTGCACTGGTCGAACTGGCGCCGCTGTCACCAGGCCCTCGCGCGAACCTGCCACCGCCGCCGCAATCACACCAACCACCTCACCAGCACCGATGCACGACCACCGCCCCACCCACACCGAACTACAGCGGCGCAGTCGATCTCCAACTGAAGGGCTAGATTCGTCTTCTCGCTGGCGGTGGACCCAGAGCGCAGAGTTGCTTACCAGATGAACACCATCGATTACTTCGACCAGGGGCTCGTGACCGCTGTTCTCGAGTTCGCGAGAGAACGATATCTGGCAGAGGAATCGAGTATCAAGCCTTTCGTCATTGCGCGCGGATTCGCGGCGAAGCCCTACGGATTCGATGCCGTGGTGGCGGTTCCGGCCGCGGTACACGGATATCATTTCGGGCGAGACAACGCACTCGGAACGCGGGTCACCGGGGTCTTCCCGGCGTACAGTTGTGAGTTCTCCGGGCACGAGAATCTCGAAGAGGCGGTCCACCGCTTCAAGCGGATGCTCCATCCGACGGTGGTCAAGCGAACGGTGTCGCCGTACCTACGGATGCGCTATGAGAACACCAGGACCCGCGGCGGCAGCCTCGGAGCAGCACGGGGCTTTACGACGACGGACGTTCTGCTCAGAGAGCTGGCTCTTCTGGAGGGGGCTGCGGGGAGTTTCGTAGAGTGGGAGAATTTCCGCGGCAAAGTATGGCACGTCAGCTGGAACGAATCCTGGTACGTCAATGGTATTGCGCAGAGTGAGCCACCTTCCGAGAGCACTGTACTCAACACCCTCGGATGTGCTGAATTCTGACACCACCTTGCCGGGTGGGCGAGCGACCACTCAGGATGGAGCGGAGCGCCTGACCCAGGGCGACAACCACTTCCGAGGCCTGATGCAGCAGTACGGTGTATCTGCTCTGTCGCCCGACTGGACCTTAGAGTAATACCCCTTAACACGCCACACATCGCTTCGCCGAACGCCGACAGCCCGCCGAAGGCCGATGGGTCCTGTCTCCGCCGGGTCTCCACGGGGAAGTTCTCATGATTCCGTCAAAATATCGGCCAGGCGAACCATGGAGACCCCACCTGTTTCGGTGGCGCAATATCAGACATGATGAAGTACTACAGAAGCAACCATCCAGACCTACTGGAGTGAGGATTTCCTTGATCAGTGATCAGGTGCGGGAGTTTTTCCGTTTGGGCCATCCACTCCCGTCAGAGGATGACGACTCCGAGGAGGGCGACGAAGCATTTGAAGAAATGACTCAAGCCCTGCATGCCATCGAAAAACCTGTCACCAACGAAGAGGCCACACTCCTCATGGAATGCTTCGGGGATGACGAATGCTTCGGATTGACCTGGACACTGTTGCATATCGTGGAATCAGCCCCGTTGCCACCGGTGACCTCCCAGCCACCGGACGGTTCGAATGTCTGGATCTCCAGGCTATGGCTGCGCTATCAGAATTCGATGAGCGATTAGCGTTCACCGGAGTGGAGCGTGGGTGATAAACGGGGAGCGAAAGGAGATCTTCATGTCCAAAAATTTTCGGATGTGATGAGAATTTCAATCGCTGCCCGCAACGCTGTTAGGGCCCGATCTCAGAGCATTCTGCGACCTGCGAAGGAAACTCAGTCTCGGAGCCGGGCCATGACCGTGGCATTGTCCGAGCGGTCACCGTCCGGCGTAAGAAGGCAGGCCAACCACCGTCAGATTGCCGCACTGTCTGCGGCTTCTGAAGCGGCCAAGCCCTCCACGATGGAAACGGAGTCGGCAGCATCGGGTTCCTCAGCGAAGTGGTCGAACTCGCCTGCTTTGATGCCGAGGATGAAGGCCCGAAGCTTCTCAGGGGTGGTGGTCACGATGACATCAGGGCTGTCGCTCTCAACGATCTTGACGGTACCGTCGTCGGCTGCGGCTATGTTGATGCAGTTGCCGGCGGTTCCGCTGTAAGAAGACTTCTGCCAGTGGTAGTTGGACATATCCGGGACCTCTCAAATGGTTTGCGCGATCCAATGGATCGCATCGCGGGATTCCGCAGCCGTAAAGGGCGCACGCTTCCAGTCCTCCCTGGTTCGTCCGGCCGCGCCGGGACCTCAGCGGCTTCGCGCCGCGAGATCTCGTCGGGCGGCCCGCCATACGGTCTCGAACGCGTCGGCCGTCAACCACTCAGGGTCGTGGCCCTCCCACTCCGGCACCGGAAGCTCCGAGGTGAACCCGTACCTCCGCTCGTACTCCGAGCGAGTACCGGCGGCGTACGAGTGGTCCCATTCGGCGAGCGACGCCGCCGCGATGGGAACGAGTTCTGGGCCCTGGAGTTCGATCTGGCGAGTCACCCCGCCCTCGGCGTCGACCTCGAAGTAGAACCAGATGTCCTCGTCGTCCCAGTAGCAGCGCATCCATGTCGTCACGCTCCATCATTGCGGAGAACCGACCGCCACGGGCCAGAGCCTGTCGCATCGGTAGCCGAAGCCGTTGACCGCCGCATCACTCGTCGCGGTAACCGCCAATTGGCCACCCCCTCAGGGCCTGAGCCGGTCCTGCTGAACGTCGAAACAGACCAACCCCATGGAGTCCGCCAGGGCAGCCGCGTAGGCCGACGCCTCCTCAGCCATGCTCCACCGCATCGCAAAGTAAATGAGAGGACCACTGGCCTCGTCGATCAACGGGCCGGTCGACCAGGGTGAGGTGTCCTCCTCGTCCCCGGTGATGTCGCGCCACCGCTCAAGAAGCACCGTGACGTACGCCGCGATACGTTCGGACACAGGCTCCTCGGCCTCGCCATCGATATAGCGGTCGTACAGCTCACTGAAGACCTGGCCGGCCGTCTTGTCATCCGCCGGCCGCTTGCCTTCCCAGACAGCAAGGTCATAGCTCATCACCGGAGACTCTCACGCGGCCCTGACACACGTCTGAGCCGGTCAATAACGCTTGCCACAACCAGAGCGGCGCCCACGCGACTGCTCAGCCGAGTCGCAACCGGCCTCGAACGTGTCCTCGCCCCCGGTCACACCGCGGAAAGCCGGCCGGCTCAGGCCAGGACCTGTTTCATCAGCAGCCACCGCCTGGTACCCGCAGCGTGATCGGCCAGTACCGTCGGCCTCATGACAAAGCCGGTGCTGCGGGCGACCGAGTGGGACGGGACGTCTTGGGACGACCCGTCCGAGGTTCAACTGCACGACCTGTTGGCCGACATGAATCTGAGGTGGCGATTCGTCATCGTCGAGCGGCTCGACCTCGAACCTGCCGGCCAGCACTACATGCAGGTCTACCTCAACGACGATCTGAGCTACCAGGTCGAATACCGCGAAGGCGGCCCGGACAGACACTTCCAGGCCCACGTACCGCGCGAGCACGAGTTGTTCTCTCTGGAGCCTGTTGCCGACGTGCTTCAGGACTGGGCTTTCGGGCGGCCGGGGTGGCGTGAGGCTCTTCCCTGGGTCCCGTGGCCGCCCGTGACGCACGCGCGATGAACGTCCCGGCCGCGGGTCCGGACGGGCGCGTCACGTGTACGTCATGCGGTCCGCTCCCCGCTCAGGGCGCCGCTACGAAACCCGCGCTCCGGTCCAGCTGGAACGGGGAGCCCGCGCGGGCCGGTTCCCAGCCGTGCCCCCGTGCCTCCCTGATGGCTGAGTCAACATCCGACGGCCCGACACCGACCCTGTACGGGCCCCGGGCCCCGGGCCCCTCGGCCCCGAGGCCCGACGCCGGTAGCGGAGCCCCGCTCAGCTCAGGATCGTCGTCAGGAACTCACCCGTCCACGCCAGCAACTCCCGCCCCACCACCGGCTTCCCGCCGCTCTTCCCCGCCGTCGGGCGCGGCGGAAAGCGCGGTCGGCTACGGCATCTCGTGCGCCTCGTCCGAGGAGGCGTGCAGCGTCAGCGGCGCGGCCAAGGTCACCGCGTTAGGCGCGGCGACGGGCGGCATCTTCGGCGCGGCGGCCGGCAAGTTCGCCACCCGCAACGCCTGGACCCAGGCCTACAAACTCAAGCCCGGCCAGAGACTCCAGAACGACGCGGGCGACCCCGATGAACTATTTCGCGAGATCGCGACCGTGCATATCAAGCTTGCCAATCCGAAGACGTTTCACTGGTGGCATCACGCGGTCCCCAGCAAGGGACGGTGGCAGGCGCGGGAAACCCCGGTGACGCGGGGGAGGTTCACGGGGCGGCGCGTGGTCCAGGCGGCAAGGGACTGTCCTCGGTGGTGCCGGCCTGTGGGGCCGCACTCCGGCGTCAGGTTCCGGCCTTCTCCTCTCAATGCCAGCCGCGGACCGTGCGGCGGCGGCCTCCACCGTCTCCTGAATTCTGCCGCCCCGGGGATCGCGGTGGTGGTGGCGGGCGTGGCCGTCACCAAAGAGTGGACACCGGTCCTCGACCTGACCCTCGCCTTCGGCGCCCCGCCGGCCGGCGCCCCGGTCGGCCTGATCGCCGGCCTCTACCCGTCCCTGCGTGCGGCCCGCATGGAACCGGTCGACGCCCTCCGCGCGCCGTCGTAACGCGTGGGAAGAGGTGGAGACAGCTAATGATAGTTGACTACCGATACGAAGTAGGGTTGACTGCCCATAATCGATAGCCAGGTATCGCTTAGCGATGTCGATGTCGATGTCGATGTCGCGGCCACACAAGGAAATGCGAGGAAAGTTACGATGAGTAACATCGATGCGGGGGCGCAGGCAGAACCAGTCCGGCCGGTGCCGTTCGACCCCGAGCTCGCGACCGCGCTCGCAGCCGTGCAGGAGTTCATGCCCGCCGGGGGCCTGACGCTGGGGAGCATCCCGGACCGGCGGCTGCTCGCCGGCCAGGCGCCCACGCCTTCGCACGAGGAACTCTCCCTGGACGGCGCCTATCGCGTCGAGGAGCGCCAGGTGCCCGGCCCGCAGGGTGCGCCGGACATCAAGCTGCTGATCTGCCGGCCCGCGGAAGCCCGGACGCCGACGGCTGCCGTCTACCACGTCCACGGCGGCGGCATGATCATGGGCGACAGTCGGACCTTTCTGCCCGAACTCCTTTCAACGGTGCGGGGCATGGGGATCGCGGTCGTATCGGTGGAGTACCGTCTCGCCCCGGAAACCCCCCACCCCGGTCCGGTCGAGGACTGCTACGCGGGGCTCGTCTGGACCGTGGAGCACGCCGACGAGCTGGGGATCGACCCTGCGAGAGTCGTGATCGCCGGCGGCAGCGCGGGCGGCGGGCTGACCGCCGCGGTGGCATTGCTGGCACGGGACCGCGGCGGCCCGGAGCTGACGGCACAGATGCTGATGAGCCCGATGCTGGACGACCGCAACGACTCGTACTCCGCGATCCAGATGGCCGGCCTGGGCATCTGGGACCGCGCCGAGAACCAGGTCGGCTGGACCGCACTGCTCGGCGACGCCGTCGGCGGCCCGGACGTCTCTCCTTACGGGGCACCCGCCCGGGCGACCGACCTGTCCGGCCTGCCGCCGACGTTCATCGATGTCGGCGCGGCCGAGACGTTCCGCGACGAGGCCGTCACCTACGCCGGCCGAATCTGGCAGGCGGGCGGTCAGGCGGAGCTGCATGTCTGGCCCGGAGTGTTCCACGGGTCCCTCGGATTCGCCCCACAGGCACGGGTCTCGCAGGACACCTTCGCCGCCTACCGCGCGTGGCTCCGTCGCGTCCTCGCCCTCTGAGACGCCTTCACGTGCCGACCGCACCGGCCTCTCGGCAAGGTGCCAACGGTAGGCCGGCGCGGGCCTCTGTTCCCGATCCCCGCTCGCAGGAGCCCCCTCATGACCAGCCCTCCGCCCACCACCCGAGCCAGGGGCATCATCGTCACTCTGGCGCTCGCCGGCATCGTGGCCTCGGTCATGCAGACCCTGGTGGTGCCGCTGCTCACCGAGCTGCCCAGGATTCTTGGCACCAGCTCGTCCAACGCCTCCTGGGTGGTGACCGCGACGCTGCTGACGGGCGCGGTGTTCGGCCCGGTCGGCGGGCGCCTCGGCGATATGTACGGCAAGCGGCGCATGCTGCTCGCGTGCTGTGCCCCGCTGATCATCGGCTCGGTGGTGTGCGCGCTGTCCTCGTCGGTCGTTCCGATGATCGCGGGCCGCGGCCTGCAGGGCATCGGGATGGGCGTCGTGCCGCTCGGCATCAGCCTGCTGCGTGACGTGATGCCGGTGGCGAAGCTCGGCTCCGCCATCGCGTTGATCAGCGCGTCCCTGGGCATTGGCGGCGGCCTCGGACTGCCGATCGCGGCCGGGGTCGCGCAGTACGCCAGCTGGCGCGCGCTGTTCTGGGGCGCTGCCGCCCTCGCGCTGGTGGTCACCGCCATGATCTGGTTCCTCGTACCCGAGACCCCGGCGGGCGCCGAAGGGCAGCGCTTCGACTTCGTCGGCGCCGTCGGCCTCGGCGGCGGACTGGTGTGTCTGCTGGTCGCGGTCTCCAAGGGCGCGGACTGGGGCTGGGGCTCCGGGACCACACTCGGCCTGTTCACCGCCTCGGCGGTGCTGCTGCTCTCCTGGGGCTACTGGGAGCTGCGCACCCGTGACCCGTTGGTGGACCTGCGCACCGCCGCCCAACCGCGGATCCTGCCCCCCTGGATCACCGACTGTCCGACGCCTCCGCAGCCGATGACCGCCACCGTCGACCCGGGTTCCACGCCGGCGGTGTGCAGGGCGGCGCCGAGGCCCGTCGTCACCCCGCAGCCCAGGAGAGCGAGTTGCTCGTCGGGCAGGTCGGTCCGTACGGTCACGACCGACGCTTCGTCGACGACCATGGCCTCGGCGAACGAGCCGCAGCCACACGCCGCGATCGCCTTCCGCCCGTCGGCAAGATCGAAGCGCGGCACGTAGATCCCCGCCACACGCTCGCAGTGCTGGGACATGGCGTTCGTACACCACCAGCACGCACCGCAGGCGGGTGCCACCGAGGCCAGGACCCGGTCTCCCGCCTTCACCCGGCGCACCTCGGGGCCGACCGGCCTCGACGGTTCCGCAGGCTTCGTGGCCGGGCACGACGGGCATGGGCCTGCTGGTGTCCCGCATCATGGTGACGTCGGTGTGACGGATGCCGCTGGCCGTGATGTTCACCAGAACGTCGCGCGGCCCGATGACGGGCGTAGGCAGGTCCTCGATGACAAGTGGCTCATCGGCCTTGTACGAGACGGCGACCTTCATGGCGCGTCTCCTTTCGGATGCGTGGGGTGACGGGCCGTGTGTTCGGCCGGCTATCGGGCGAGGCCGGCGGGGATACCGATGGTGCGGCTCTCGAGGTAGCCCGCCAGTCCCTCGGGGCCGAGTTCACGGCCGAGGCCCGACTCCTTGAAGCCGCCGAAGGGAACCATCGGCATCGGTGCGTTGTGGTGGTTGATGGTCAGCACCCCGGTACGTACGCCCCGTGCGGTGGCGAGCCCTCGGGCCGGATCGCTCGTCCAGACACTGCCCGACAGCCCGTAGCGGGAGTCGTTGGCGATACGGACCGCGTCCTCGTCGCTGTCGTACGGGATGGCGCACACGACCGGTCCGAAGATCTCCTCCTGCGCGACGCGCATGGCGTTGTGCACGTCACCGAGGACGGTGGGCTCGACGTACCAGCCCCTGGAGAGGTGGCCCGGCCGGCCGCCGCCGCTGACCACCCGGGCGCCCTCCTTGCCGGCCAGTTCGATGTAGCCCTCCACGCGGGCGCGTTGGCGCTCGGCGACAAGGGGACCGACCATGGTGGCGGCATCGTGCGGATCTCCGACAGGTGTGCCGGACGCCGCGGCTTCGGCGAGGGCGAGCGCCTCCGCGTACCGCCGCCGGGGCACCAGGATCCGGGTCTGGGCGGCGCAGACCTGCCCGGAGTTGTACATGGCTCCGCCCACCAGTGCGGGAATCACCGCCGGCAGGTCCGCGTCGTCGAGGACGATCGCCGCCGACTTGCCGCCGAGTTCGAGGGAGACGCGTTTGACCTGCTCGCCGCAGAGGCTCATGATCCGCTTGCCGGCCTCCGTCGACCCGGTGAAGGCGACCTTGTCGGTCCCGGGGTGGGTCACCAGGTGCTCACCCACCTCCCGGCCGCCGGGCACGACGTTGATCACGCCGGCCGGGACACCGGCCTCGTGCAGCGCCTCGGCAAGGATGTAGTTGCTCAGCGGTGCCTCCGGCGGCGGCTTGAGCACCACGGTGCAGCCGGCCGCCAGCGCCGGGCCCACCTTCCACGCGGCCAGGTTGACCGGAGCGTTCCACGGAATGATCGCGGCGACCACCCCGACCGGTTCGGAGATCACCAGACCCGCCGACTCCCCTGCCACGACCGAGCGTTCGAACGCGAAGGTCCGGATCAGCTGCGCGTAGTAGTCGAACACCGGGGCCACCATGGCGTGGTGCATGGCGACATGGCTGACGGCGATGCCCATCTCGTCGACGGAGACCGCGGCGAAGTCGGGGACGCGCTCACGCAGCTTCGCCGCGGCACGCTCCAGCACATCGGCCCGCTCACCCGGCGTCAAACGGGGCCAGGGCCCCTCGTCGAACGCGGTCCTGGCCGCCGCAACGGCCCGGTCCATGTCCGCGATCGTCGCCACGGGCACCTCGCCGACGACTTCCTCCGTCGACGGCGAGACGACGCCGAACCGCTCGGCGGACGCCGGCTCGACCCACTGGCCCCCGATGTAGAAGCCGTTCCTGTACATCAGTTGATCGTTCACTGTGCCTCCCGGGCAGACAGATGCACGCGGACGGACAGACCCCGGCCGCGGACGGACATGGAGAGAGCGGAGAGAGAGGTGGGAGCGGGAAGACGACGAACCGCCGGCGCCTCCCGCTGAGGGGGCGTCCTGCCGCTACGCGGGGGATGGCCGCTACGCGGGGGATGCGACGCGGTTGGCCGCCTCGTGTGCCTTGAGCCGCTCCAGCAGTTCCTGCAGCGACTTCATCGGCCGGCCCTGCCGCCGGCCCTCTTCGAGGCTGTCGTACATCGCTCCGATGTCCTGCGCGCGGACCTTTCCGCCGTGGTGGAAACGGTTGAACGCCGCGAGGTCCATCGGCCGCGTTCCCCGTTCCATGTTGATCTGCACCTTCGCGTTCATACGGGGCCCCATGGCCAGGGCCAGCAGCCTGCCCCGCCAGCCGTTCCGCGGCAGGGTCATGATCTCGCGCTGGGCCGCGCAGGTGAGTTTCCAGAGCTCCTTGTTCTTCGCGACCGTGGCGAAGTCGGGCCAGCCCGCGATCTCCCACGCCGTGTAGAGCGGAAAGCCGATGGTGTTGAAGATGGAGTCCATCTCCCTGCTCATCCGGGCGCAGCGGGAGACACCGGAGCTGTCGTAGAGGGCGGCGAACCGCTTGGCGGCGGCCGGGTTGCCTGTGTCGAGGCGGAAGCCGATCCGGTTCTTCGGATGCCGGTAGCAGATGCCGGCCTGCGCCACCTTCGCCGGGTCTGTCGGCGCGTGGATGGGAAGATTTGCCGCGGACTGATGGGCGAGCATGCCGAGGAACCCGTGCAGCAACCGGTCGTCGGGTATGCCCAGGACCTCCAGGAAGTGCTCACGCACACCGATGCCGAAGGCGCTCATGATGACGGTCGCGTCGGACGGGCGGATGAGGTCGCCGAGGGCGCGCAGTGTGGCCGCGCCTCCCTCGGTGCGGGCGGTGTGCCCGTCCAGTGTGATCATGACGAACTCGAAACGCCTGCCCGTCAGTGCGGCGACGTCATCGACGGCGTGGTAACCGGTGAAGGTCTTCAGCGAGTTGTCGTCGTAGCAGTAGAGCTGTTGTGTGGCATCGATGGCGGACCTGTCGAGGTAGGTGATGTCGGCACCGGCCAGGCTGAGGTGATAGCCGATGGGCAGTCCCGTCGCGCCGGCTCCGACGATCAGGATGGAGGGCTTGTTCATGAGAGATCAATCCTGGTTGCTCGTGAGGGTTGGATTGTGGCGGGAGGACTTCTCCGCCCGTGTCGGCCGCGGCTCTACCAGGCGACCGGGAGTTCGCGCACGCCATAGGTGCTCTGGTCCGTCCGGAACATCACTTCTTCCATCGGCACCGCCAGCCGCAGCCCCGGCAGCCTGCGCAGCAGCGTGGGCAGTGCGATCTGCAGTTCCACGCGGGCCAGTGCCTGTCCCAGGCACTGGTGGATGCCGTAGCCGAAGGCGAGGTGCCCGCGGGGGTTGCGGTCGATGTCGAATTCGTCGGGCCGGTCGAAGACGGACGCGTCACGGTTCCCGGCCGGCATATTCATGACGATGCCTTCGCCTGCCCGGATGAGCTGCCCGCCGATGGTGACGTCCTCGATCGCCACGCGCAGGACCACGTCCTGGACGATGGTCAGGTAACGGAGGAGTTCCTCGACCGTGTTGGCAATCAGGGCCGGATCGTCGGTGTCGCGGATCCGGGCGAGCTTGCCGGGGTTCCGCAGCAGGGTCAGTGTGCTCAGGCCGATCATGTTGGCCGTGGTCTCGTGCCCGGCGAACAGCACCGTCAGCGCGTTCATCACCACGGTCTCCCGGGTGATGTCACCGGTGGCCACCCGCTCGTGGACCAGCCGGCTGATCATGTCGTCGGCCGGCTCCTTCTCCTTGCGGTCCACCAGTTCCATCAGATAGGCGAAGAGCGCCATGCTCGCCGCCGCCGACTCCTCGGCCGCGGCCCGGTGGGAGATGAGGGTCTCACTGTGTTTCTGGAAGAACTGGTGGTCGGCGTAGGGAACGCCGAGCAGCATGGAGATCATCACGGACGGAACCGGGTACGCGTACCAGTGCACCAGATCCACCGGCTGCCCCTGGCCGATCATCTCGTCCAGGATGCCGTCGACGACCTCCTGGATCTTGGGTCGCAGCCGCTCCATCCGTTTGACCGTGAAGTCCCCGGTGAGCATGCGGCGCAGCCGGGCGTGCTCGGGGTCGTCCATCCGCGGGAAGGCCTGAGGCATCCCCTCTTCGCCCACCTGCGACTTCGGGAAACCGGGACGGGTGACGTCCGCACTGATCCGCGGGTCACCGAGGGCCTCGCGAATGTCGGCGAACCGACTCACCATCCATACCGGCTCCCCGTGCAGCATCGCCCGCTGCAGCCCCTCGTTCTCACGCCAGCCGGCCTGCTCCGCGGGCGGATCGAAGGGACAGCGCGCGTCACGCTCACCCGGGAAGGTGGGAAGGCCGGCGTGATCGTTCGCGGGAATCGTCCTGTCGGTCGTGCTCATGGGTCACTCCAATGGTGGTGGGGGGGATTACGCGGCGGCGACGGTGTCGAGGGCCTTCGCCCAGGGGCTGCCGGCCGCGATGAGCGCCCGCCATGAGCGCAGGGTCCTCGGCGGTATGCCGACGCCCAGCACTCCGGCAAGCCGGTCTCCCGTGCGGTACGCGACGAGAAGACGTCCGTTGGGTGCGTCGTCCTCGACGACCGCCGCCTCGTCGTGGCCGCGCAGATACCCGTACGCCTGGATCTTCATCTCGTACTGGTCGGACCAGAAGTACGGCACCGGGGCGAACGGCCGCCGCAGGCCCGGTTCTTGGGCGAGCAGGTTCCTGGCGACGGCCATGCCCTGCTCGGCGGCGTTGGTACGGTGCTCGATACGCATCGCCGTTCCGAACAGCGGGTTGTGCCAGCGGGCCACGTCCCCGACCGCGTAGACACCGGGCGCGGCGGCGCTGAACTCGTCGCACACCAGCCCGTTGTCCACGGTCAGTCCACTGCTCTCCAGCCATTCGGTGTTGGGTACCGAACCGATGGCGATCAGTACGTCGTCGGCCGGGATCACACTCCCGTCGGCCAGTGCGACTCCGGTGACCTCACCGCCGACGGCGAGAACCCCGGCCACCGAGACCTCTGTGCGCAGTTGGACTCCGTGGTCGTCGTGGGACCGGGCCAGCCACTTTCCGGTGTGCTCGCCGACGGCGAGCGCCATCGGAACCGGGGCCGTCTCCAGCACGGTCACGTCCACTCCGAGCCCACGTGCGACAGCGGCCACCTCCGCGCCGATGAACCCCGCGCCGACAATCACCAGCCGCCGCCCCGCAAGGAGTCGCGCCTTCAGCGTCAGCGCGTCGTCCAGCGTGCGGAGCGTGTGCACTCCCGCCACGCCCTCGGGGCCAGGCAGGCGGCGAGGACGCACACCGGTCGCCACGACCAGGCCGTCGTATGCCGACCGGGAGCCGTCGGCCAGTGTCACCGTGCGTGCGGCCACATCCAGCCCGGTCGCTCTTGTGCCCGGGCGCAGGTCCAGCTTCAGCGCGTCGATGTCGTCCTTTCCCCGCAGCGGCAGCCTGTCGGGCTGCCACTCACCGGTCAGGATCTGCTTCGACAGCGGCGGACGGTCGTACGGCAGAAGGGGCTCGTCGCCGAGGACGGTGATGGCGCCCTCGTACCCGAAGCGGCGCAGTGCCTCCGCGGTGGCCAGCCCACCGGCCGACGCGCCGACTATCACGATCCTGTTCACGACTCCACCAGGTGGATCGCGGCGGCCGGACAGACCATGGCGGACTCACGGACGGCGTCGTACTGCTCCGGCCCGGGTTCCTCTGCCAGGAGCACCACCATGCCGTCTTCGTCGCGCTGGTCGAAGATGTCGGGCGCGACCAGAACACACTGCCCAGAAGCGACACACTTCGGAACGTCGACTTCCACTTTCATTCGCTTACCTCCTCGCGACCCCATAAGCGATAAGTGACTATCGCTTATGGGTCATCAAACCACGCCCCTTAGTGATAGTCAACTATCAAAAAATGGTCGACGGTGGCCGCCGTCACCCCGATCGCGCCGTCACCCCGATCGCGTGACTACAGGCTGGGGAACTTCCCGCCCGCGGGACCCCGGACGGCACCGGCGGCCAGTTCCCTGACCCTGGCGGCGGGTACCACCACCCCCGGGGTCTCCAGGAACCAGCGGTACCCCTCTTCCTGACCGGCCCCCTCGGGCGGCTGCCCCGGGAAGTACGGCTGGACGTAGACCGGGGTCTCGGGCTCGCTCCGCCAGCTGTCGGCCAGGGTGCCGATGTCCACGGCGTCGTAGCCGAGGATGTCCAGCAGGCGGGCCACTTCGGCCTTGGCCGCGGTGTCGTCGCCCGCGACGGGCAGGGCGCTGCGGTCGGCGGCGGCGGAGGGCCGGGCGCTGGTGAAGAGGCGGTGGAAGTCGATGTTGTTGAACGCCTTGACCACGCGGGAGTCGGCCAGGTGCCGCTGCACCAGTTCGCTGGAGGTCAGTTCCTGCGCGTCCAGCTCGTCGATGCGGCCGTCGCGCTGCGGGTAGTAGTTCATCGTGTCGATCACCGTCCGGCCGGCCAGGGCGGCGGCGGGCAGCCGGCCGTAGGCCTTCAGCGGAATGGTGGCCACGACCAGGTCACCGACCTCGGCCACCTCGGCCGGCGTGGCCGCGCGGGCGCGGGTGCCGAGTTCGGTGACGAGACCGGCGAGGGTCTCGGGGCCACGGGAATTACTGAGGACGACGTCCAGGCCGGCGGCCACCGCGAGGCGGGCCAGCGCGCTGCCGATCATGCCGGTGCCAATGAATCCAAGCGTCTTCGTCACGGTGCCACATCTCCAAGTGAGTTGATACAGCTGAAAGTTGGGAAAATGAACCCGACGTAACCGATACTCGGCTTTCACTTACCTCGGGGTAGCCAACCCTACGGCATACCGATAGTCAACTATCAACTGCTACTCTCTTGTACATGCCACCCGACACCTCACGGCGACTACGCGCCGACGCCGCGCGGAATTCCGAGAGGATCCTGCGGGCCGCGCGGGCGGTGTACGCCGAAAACGGTCCCGACGCCATGCTCGAGGACATCGCCCGGCGCGCCGATGTGGGCATCGCGACGCTCTACCGCCGCTTCCCCAACAAAGAGACGCTCGTCCGGGCAGCCATCGAACAGAGCGTCGCCGAGCAGCTCACTCCGGCCATCGAGCAGGCCCTGGCCGACGACGACCCCAAACGCGGCCTGACCACCCTGCTGGAGGCCACGCTGTCCATGGCGGCCCGCGAGCGCAACACCCTGGCCGCCGCCGACCACTCCGGCGCCCTCACCGCCGAGGTCGTGGCTCCGTTCCTCGACTCGCTGATGCTGCTCACCCTCCGGGGACAGCAGGCGGGTGTCATCCGCGGCGATCTCGTCCCCGACGACATGCAAAGAGTCATGGGGATGCTCATAAGCGTCCTGTGGAACATGGACCCACAGAGCGAAGGCTGGCAGCGCTACATCACACTCGTCCTGGACGCCCTGTCTCCCGTAGGCGCCAGCCCTCTCCCTCCCGCGACTCCGTTGTGGGAGTGCCGCTGAAGGCGATCCGGCCGGTCAGGCGTTGGAGTCGGCCGGACGCAGGGACTGGAGGGCGCCTTCGATCTCCAGGTCGATCAGCCGTCGCGCCTCCAGGGGCTGATGGTCGAACATCCCCGTGAGTTCGAGACTCACGATCCCGTGGACGCGTGACCGGATCAGGACGGCGGCGCGAAGCCCGCGCTCAGGTCCAGCTGGAACGGGGAGCCCGCGCGGGCCGGTTCCCAGCCGCACCCCCGTGCCTCACTGATGGCTGAGGCAGCATCCGACGGCCCGGCAGCGAGCTCTCCCTGTACGGGCACCGGGCGCCTCGGCCCCGAGGCCCGGCGCCGGTAGCGGAGCCCCGCTCAGCTCAGCTCAGCTCAGCTCAGCTCAGCTCAGCTCAGCTCAGGATCGTCGTCAGGAACTCACCCGTCCACGCCAGCAACTCCCGCCCCACCACCGGCTTCCCGCCGATCTTCCCCGCCGTCGGGCGCGGCACCAGGATCTGGTGGGCCGCCGGCTTGATGACCGTACGGGGGTGGAGCCGCTTCAGGCGCAGTTCCTGCGACTCGCGCAACTCCACCGGCGCGAAGCGGATGTTCGGGCCCTGGAGCACGATCTCTCCGACGCCGCACGCCCGCGCCAGCATCCGCAGGCCGGCCACCAGCAGCAGGTTCTCCACCGGCTCCGGGAGCTTGCCGTAGCGGTCGGTCAGCTCCTCGCGTACGGCCGTGATGTCGGCCTCCGTGTTCGCCGCGGCGATCGCGCGGTACGCCTGGAGGCGCAGCCGCTCGCCCGGGGCGTAGTCGTGCGGGACGTGCGCGTCGACCGGCAGTTCGATCTTGACTTCGAGGGGGGTCTCCTCGGGCTCGCCGCCGTCCACCGCCGCCCGGTAGTCCGCGACCGCCTCGCCCACCATCCGTACGTACAGGTCGAAGCCGACGCCCGCGATGTGCCCGGACTGCTCGCCGCCCAGCAGGTTGCCGGCGCCGCGGATCTCCAGGTCCTTCATCGCTACGTACATGCCCGCGCCCATCTCGGTGTGCTGCGCGATCGTCGCGAGCCGTTCGTGCGCGGTCTCGGTCAGCGGCTTCTCCGGCGGGTACAGGAAGTACGAGTACCCCCGGTCCCGGCCGCGCCCCACACGCCCGCGCAGCTGGTGAAGCTGCGAGAGGCCGAAGTTGTCGCCGCGCTCCACGATGAGCGTGTTGGCGTTGGAGATGTCGATGCCCGACTCGACGATCGTCGTCGAGACCAGCACGTCGAACTTCTTCTCCCAGAAGTCGACCACGACCTTCTCCAGCGCGCCCTCCGACATCTGCCCGTGCGCCGTCGCGATCCGCGCCTCCGGCACGATCTCGCGCAGCTTGGCGGCGGCCCGGTCGATCGACTCGACGCGGTTGTGAATGTAGAAGACCTGGCCCTCGCGCAGCAGTTCACGCCGGATCGCCGCGCCGATCTGCTTCTGCTCGTACGGTCCGACGAAGGTCAGCACCGGGTGGCGCTCCTCCGGCGGGGTGGTGATCGTCGACATCTCGCGGATGCCGGTGACGGCCATCTCCAACGTACGCGGGATGGGGGTCGCGGACATCGTCAGGACATCGACATTGGCCCGGAGCTTCTTCAGCTGCTCCTTGTGCTCGACGCCGAAGCGCTGCTCCTCGTCCACGATGACCAGGCCCAGGTCCTTGAACTTGGTCTCCGCCGAGAACAGCCGGTGCGTCCCGATGACGATGTCGACCGCGCCGTCCCGCAGCCCCTCCAGCGTCGCCTTCGCCTCCGCGTCGGACTGGAAGCGCGAGAGTGCCTTCACCGACACCGGGAACTGCGCGTACCGCTCCGAGAACGTGCCGAAGTGCTGCTGTACGAGCAGGGTCGTCGGTACGAGGACGGCGACCTGCTTGCCGTCCTGGACCGCCTTGAACGCGGCCCGCACCGCGATCTCCGTCTTGCCGTAACCGACGTCGCCGCAGACCAGCCGGTCCATCGGGACCGTCTTCTCCATGTCCTCCTTGACCTCGGCGATGGTGGAGAGCTGGTCGGGCGTCTCCACGTACGGGAACGCGTCCTCCAGCTCCCGCTGCCACGGCGTGTCGGGCCCGAAGGCGTGCCCGGGGGCCGCCATCCGCGCCGAGTAGAGCTTGATCAGGTCGGCGGCGATCTCCTTGACGGCCTTCTTGGCGCGCGCCTTCGTCTTCGTCCAGTCCGCGCCGCCGAGGCGGTGCATGGTGGGCGCCTCGCCGCCGACGTACTTGGTGACCTGTTCGAGCTGGTCGGTGGGGATGTAGAGGCGGTCGCCCGGCTGGCCGCGCTTGGCGGGCGCGTACTCGACGAGCAGATACTCGCGGGTCGCGCCCTGGACCGTACGCTGCACCATCTCCACGTACCGGCCGACGCCGTGCTGCTCGTGGACGATGTAGTCGCCGGGCTCCAGGGTCAGCGGGTCGATGGTCTTGCGGCGCTTGGCGGGCAGGCGCGCGCCGTCCTTGCCGGCGGCCTTCTGGCCGGAGAGGTCGGTCTCGGTGAGGACGGCCAGCTTGAGCCCCGGGTCGATGAAGCCATGGTCGATCGCGCCGCGCGCCACGTGGACGAGGGACGGCGTGATCTCCGCGAGTCCGCCCTCACCCGTGGGGTTGTCGAGCCGCGCCGGGATGCCCTCCCCGCTCAGCACCTCGACCGTACGGGCCGCCGTGCCGTGCCCCTCCGTGACGAAGACCGTGCGCCAGCCGTCCGCCAGCCACTGTTTCGTGTCGGCGAGGGCGCGGGCGGTGTCCCCCCGGTACGACTCGGGCGCGTGCATGCCGAGGGTGATCGCGTCGTCGTCGATCTCTTCGTCCACGGCGAACGGCGAGACGGACCACCACGCCATACCCAGCTCGCGCGCCCGGTCCCGTACGTCCGCGATGGACCACAGCGAGGCCGCGCCGACGTCGATCGGGGCCTCTCCGCCGCCCGCGCTCGCCGCCCACGACGCCTGGAGGAACTCCTGGCTGGTCGCGACGAGGTCGGCGGCCCGCCTCCGTACCCGCTCGGGGTCGCAGACCAGCGTCATCGCGCCCTGCGGCAGCACATCGAGCAGCAGCTCCATGTCGTCGACGAGTACGGGCGCGAGCGCCTCCATGCCCTCGACCGCGATCCCCTCCGCGATCTTGCCGAGCAGCTCGCCCAGCTCCGGGTGGACCTCGGCGAGGGCCGCCGCCCGCTCCCGTACCTCGGCCGTCAGCAGCAGCTCCCGGCAGGGCGGCGCCCACAGGCCGTGCTCGGCGACCTCCAGGGAGCGCTGGTCGGCGACCTTGAAGTAACGGATCTCCTCGACGTCGTCGCCCCAGAACTCCACCCGCAGGGGGTGCTCCTCGGTGGGCGGGAAGACGTCCAGAATCCCGCCGCGCACGGCAAACTCGCCGCGCTTCTCGACCAGCTCCACGCGCGCGTACGCGGCGGCGGCCAGCGCCTCCGTCACGGCGTTCAGATCGGCGCTCTGCCCGCTGCGCAGTGCGACCGGCTCCAGGTCGCCCAGCCCCTTGACCTGCGGCTGGAGCACGGACCGTACGGGCGAGACGACCACGCTGACCGGCCCGGCGCTCGGATCGTCCTTGGCCGGGTGCGCGAGCCTGCGCAGCACCGCGATCCGTCGGCCGACGGTGTCGGAGCGCGGCGAGAGCCGCTCGTGCGGCAGCGTCTCCCACGACGGGTACTCGACGACGGTGTCCGGATCCAGCAGCGACCGCAGCGCCGCCGCCAGATCCTCGGCCTCCCGCCCGGTCGCCGTCACGGCCAGCACCGGCCGCCCGGCCTCGCGCGCGAGCGCGGCGACGGCGAAGGGCCGCGCGGCGGCCGGTCCGACCAGGTCGACATGGGTGCGGTGACCGTCGGAGGCGGCCTTCACCGCTTCGGCGAGCGCCGGGTCGCGTACCACGGCGTCCAGCAGACCGTGCAGGCTCATGAAGGGGGTTCCGTCCGGGTCCGGGGGCGAGCGAGGGGGAAAGCGATGAGACAAGGCGGGGGCAGGCGGGGGCAGGCGGCGGGCATGGCTGAGAGCCCCGGCATGTCATACGGGTCATAAGGGCCGGGGGTTCTCCAGCGTACTTCCGCGCACTGACAGGCGCGGCCGGGAGCGGGAATGCCGGGAATGACAGCGGGTGCCGAGATCATTGGAACGTAACGGGTACCCCCCACGTTCCCGACGTTCCCGACCGACAGGAGAAGAGAGCAGCGATGCCACTCAAAGGCGAGTACGAGCCCAGCACCTTCCCGATGGCCCGCGACCAGGTCGAGCTGTACGAAGGCTCCGGCGGCACGGAGGGGACGACGATGCGCGGCCTCCCCGTCATCCTCCTCACGACCCTAGGCGCGAAGAGCGGCAAGATCCGCAAGAGCCCGCTGATGCGGGTGGAGCACGACGGCAAGTACGCGGCGGTCGCCTCCCTGGGCGGCGCCCCCAAGCACCCGGTCTGGTACTTCAACATCAAGGCCGACCCCCGGGTGGAACTCCGCGACGGCACCGAGCGCTGGGACATGATCGCGCGCGAGGTCACGGGCGAGGAGAAGGCGGCGTGGTGGGCGCGCGCGGTCGAGGCGTTCCCGGACTACGCGGAGTACCAGGAGAAGACGGATCGCGAGATCCCGCTCTTCGTCCTGGAGGAGTCCCCGACCCCGCACTGACGCGGACGGCTACGCCTTGTACGGGCGCCCCGGACCGGAGCAAACCGGCCCGGGGCGCGTTACTACCCGAACGAGTACAGACACGAATACGGGCTGACGGATACGGGCCGACGGGTACGGGCTGACGGATACGGGCCGACGCAGCCCCGATCAGGCGGCGGCCGGAAGCCACACCACCCGGGGCGAACACCCCTCCCCGCGCCCGAAGTACCGCGCCACGTTCTCGGGCGCCGCGAGCCGCAACCGGCCACCGCCCTCCACCCGCGTCACATCGGCCGCCCCGTCCTCGTGCGCCATCCCCCAGGCGACGACGGCGGCGTCCCGGCCCGACTCCCCCTCACCGTCGCGGTACTCCACGACGACGGCGAAGAACCGGGGCGCGGTGTCGCGGACAAGTTCGTACAACTCCTGCTCGAAATCGAACGACTCCGAGGCAGGGTCCTGCGGCGATACGGTCATCACGATCCCCTAACGGGCAGATGGGCATGGCGGATTGAGGGCGCCTTGTGGCGCGGGCCAGTTGATGTGGCCTGCTTCACACGATAATGGAGGCGCTAACATTCGCGGCACGGAAAAGTCTCATACATCAGAATGAGTGAAGGATTTCCATGGTCAGGAAGCAGCTCCCGACGATGCGACAACGGCGCCTCGGTACCGAATTGCGCAGGCTGCGCGAACAAGCAGACCTGTCCGTAACCAAGGCAGCCGCGCTCCTCGGCTCTTCCCAACCGCAGGTCAGCAGCGTCGAAACAGGCCGTTTCGCGGTGAGCGCGGACCGGGTCCGGTCCATGGCACGCAGCTACACCTGCGCGGATGAGGCCTTGATCGAAGCACTCGCCGCGATGACCGGCGGTCGAACACGTGGGTGGTGGGACGAGTACCGCGACATGCTTCCGCCGGACACCCTCGACCTGGCCGAACTGGAGCACCACGCCACCGCGATGCGGACAGCATCAGTGATCCACCTGCCGGGACTGCTCCAGACCCGAGCCCATGCTCACGCCGTGATCAGCGATGACGTACCGGCGCTGCCTCCCCACGAGGTGGAGCACCGGGTGTCCTACCGGATCAAGCGGCAGACGGTGCTCTACGGGGAGCATCCGACCCCACTGACGGCGATCATCCACGAAGCCGCCCTGCGCATGGGCTTCGGAGGGCCGGAGACTGCCCGAGCCCAGCTCAAATACCTACTCGACATGAGCGAGCGGGAACACATCACCCTTCTCGTGATCCCGTTCGGCGCGGGAACATTCCCCAGTTCCGGCCAGAGCATCTATTACATGACAGGAACGGCGCCGGCGCTGGACACGGTTCAGCTCGACTCGGACCACGGCGCCGCGTTCCTTGATGCCCAGCCGCAGTTGATCAAGTACCGAACCGTTCTGGACCGTATGGAGACTTGTACCCTCAAGCCAGCGGCGTCCCGCGATTTGATCCGCAGCATCGCGGAAGACCTCTGAGAAAGGGAGCACCGTGTCCGCCCTCAAGTGGCAGAAGTCCTCGTACAGCGCCAACGCGAACGGCTGCATCCACATCGCCGCAGCCGACGACGGCAACATCAAGCTTGTCGAAAGCGACAACCCCGACGTGATCGTCACCACCACCCCCGAGAAGCTCAAAGCCTTCATCCTCGGCATCAAAGCAGGCGAGTTCGACCACTTCGCCGAGGAACCCGACTCCCCCGACGCCTGACCGCAAGGCACACCCCCACGAAACCGCGACGGCCGATCGCCAACGGCATTGACGGGGCGAGCGCGCGAGGCGGGAGGGGGTCGCCCGGGGGGTCCGGCTGCACTGCCGGCCGGTTCGGGGTCCGGCGGCCCGGTGGACCCTGCGGGGCTGCGCACACCGTGAATGGGGCTGCCCGGCTCACCTCAGCGGCTGACGGCCGCCCGTTTACTCAGACTCAAGCCCCGCTGGTCACCGTGGGCTTGCTGTCTGCGGGTCAGTACCAAGAGGCGGACGGGGGCGGGGTGTACGGGGGCGAGAAGCTGAGCGTGGGGCGTGGGGCCGCCCCTCCTCTTGTCAGAGTCGCGCCTCCAGGGGAGGTGTAAAGGGCGCTCCTACGTCGCGTCGGCTGCGCCGACTCCGCTGCGCTACGCCCTTGACACCTCCCCTTCCGGCG
>NZ_JBFBEZ010000014.1:0-179909 GCF_040701725.1 Streptomyces sp. NPDC093109 | reverse complement strand
CAGCAGGCCCCGATCACCTACGAGCAGCAGTCAGCTACCATCACACTTGCCGCATAACGACACGAACAGGTGTCCACCCTTCTGGGACAAGGCCCCCTCAAGCAGATCCCCTGGTACTGCGAGACTGATGCCCTGGCCCTGGCAACGGCCTGGCAGACCCAGCTCACAGGCGCCGGCCTCCCCGTTCCGCGCATCCTGCGCACCACCACCGGCGGCGCCTGGTTCGAGATCGCGGAATCGCGATTCACCCTCACCGAGTATGTGCCGGGCCGCCGATACACCGGCACGCCCGCCGACCGCGCCCAGGCCGGGCGCACCATGGCCCTGCTGCACGCAGCGAAGGCCGACGTGCCCGATGGCCCCACCGAGAATGCCTTCGACGGTGCGATCAACCACATCGCCCTGGCCCGGGACGTCACCGACGTGCCCAACGCCGTGCTCGACATGATGGAGTACGAAGTACATGCCTGGGCTCTCCGGGCCGACGCGGCCGACTGGGGCAGCCTCACCCGCCAGTTGACGCACGGCGACACCAACCCATGGAACCTGATCTACGCAGCCGGCGGCCCGGCCACCCTCATCGACTTCGACAACGCTCACCGGGGCCCCAGCCTCCGTGACCTCGCCGAAGCCCTGCTGTCGTTCTGCTCCGTGCACTACCAGCACGACTCCACGAACTTCGCCGCAATCCTCCCCGGCCGCATCAACCGAGGCCTCGCCGCAGACATCCTGAACGCTTACACCAGCGTCCGCCGTCTGGCCCCGGCCGAGTCCGCCTGTCTGCCACTGGCCGGCGGCGCGGTCGCCGTCGGTCTGGTGTGTCTGGGGCTGATGCGAGGCGACTTTCCCCGCCACATGGCCGGCGACCTGGCCAACTGGGCGACCGCCGTGCCTGCCGACATCACCAGTCTTCTCGGCGGTCTCCAGCGATGAAGGTGCCGACGCTCCTCCCGCCGGCGCTGAAGAAAGGCGACACCATCGCGGTCGTCACGCTGTCGTCGCCCGGCCCCGCCCAGTACCCCGACGCATTCCTCAGAGGCATCGCCAATCTCCACTCGGCCGGTTTCAACACGATTACCACACCGACCACCCGGGCCCGTACAGGATGGACAAGCGGTACCGCGGAACACCGCGCCGACGATCTCAACGCGGTCTTCGCCGATCCGGCGATCAGTGGCGTCATCACCACGATCGGCGGCAATCACACTGCCCAACTACTGCCCCACCTCGACTGGAACGCGATTGCCGCCAACCCCAAGGTGCTGTGCGGATACTCCGACACCACCGTCCTTCACCACGCCATCCACGGGTGCACCGGCCTGGTCACCTTCTACGGCCCGGCGCTGCTCCCCCAGTGGGGAGAGTATGACCAGCCGTTCCCGTACTCCGTCGATCACTTTCGCACGGTTACGGCGAACTCCGCAGCGCCCGGCCCCGTACCTGTGTCCGGCTACCTGGTCCACGAACCCCACCGCACCGCCCAAGCCGCGCACCGCCGGCGCTCCGTATGCCCGGCGCCGCCACGCCAGGAGCTGCGCCCCGGGACCGCGACGGGCCCGCTGGCGCCGTTCTGCCTGCCGTCGCTGCGGCTGCTGGCCGGTACCCCGTGGCAGCCGGACCTGTCGGGTCACATCCTGCTGATCGACATCTCCGACCCCCCGTACGGGCCCGATGACGCGGACGCCGACCTCACCCACCTGCGGCAGGCCGGGATCCTCGACCACCCCGCAGCGGTGGTCATGCTCCGTATCAGCCGCGCCCAGGACACCGACGGATTCGAAGCGGTACTCGCCGCCCACACTCGCAGCGGCGACTATCCCGTGATCACCGGTATGGAGGGCGGACACGTCGATCCGCTGCCCACCTACCCGCTGGGGATCGCTGCCGGCATCACCGGAACCGAACTTCGCATCGAAGGTCCAGCTGTCACTACCGAGAGGAAGGCGTCCCGTGTCTGAACACGAAGATTCCGCCGACAGCGCCAAAGCCGTCGCCGTCTGGAGTGGCAAGGGCGGCGTCGGCAAGAGCACCATCGCCGCCGCCATCACCCGTGGGCTCAAAGCCCGCGGCGTCAATGTCGGGCACTTCGACGCTGACCTGACCGGCCCCAGCGCCCCCACACTGTTCGGTGTCGACGGGCGGCTGCGGATCCGTCTCCAGCGCATCCAGCCGGCCCGTAGCAACGGCATCCCCGTCGTCTCGACCGGGCTTCTGGCAGACGCGGACCACCCCTACATCTGGCACGGCCCACTGTTGCGCGGCGCGCTGCACCAACTCGTCCACGACACCGCGTGGGGGCCGCTGGACGCGCTCGTTGTCGACATGCCGCCCGGTACCGGAGAGACGCAGCTCGCCGTACTGAAAGAACTGGACTGCGCAGCCGCCGTCATCGTCACCACTCCCCACGAGCTTGCCCTTGTCGATGTACGCAGATCTCTTCGCATGCTGGAACAGGCCGGAGTGCCCGTCGTTGCCGTCGTCGAGAACATGAGCCAAGCCACCTGCCCCAACTGCTTCCACGACTGGCAGCCCTTCCCAGGCTCGGCGGGCGACGATCTCCACGCCCTTCTCCCCGGCAGCCGACTCATCAAGGTGCCCATCGACAAACGAGCCTCCACCATCGAGAGCGGTGGCAACGTGGATCAGTCGGTCATCGCGCACCTCGAACGCGCGGGCCTCATCATCGACCTGTGCACCCTCCTCATGCCGGCGGCCTGAACCGGCCCGCGCCGGTTACGGCTTCGTGGCGTCCGACCCGTATGCCGTCAGGAACTTGTCGCGGAACTCGTTCATCGGCCAGACCGGCGCGTCCTTGGCGGGGCGCAGGCCCTCGTTCCAGTTCCAGCCGTCGATCTTCTTCAGCACCGCCGGGTCGTGGGCGACGATCGAGATCGGTACGTCGCGGCCGGCGTCCGGGCCTGTGACCGTGGCGTTGGGCTGGTGGTCGCCGAGGAAGACGAGGACGGTGTCGTCGTCGCCGTACTTCTCGACCCAGGTGACCAGGGAGTGGATCGAGTACTCGATGGAACGCCGGTACTCGTTACGGACCTTGGCGCTGTCCGTCCACACCTCCTTGGGATCCTTGCCCGCCTTCTTGATCTCGTGGTAGATCGAGCCGTCCCCGATCTCGTCCCAGTCGACGATCTCGGGCAGCGGCGCCCACGGGTTGTGGCTGGAGGCGAGGACGATCTCCGCCATCAGCGGCTGGTGGCCGGCCTTGCCGTGTTCCAGGCGCTCGAAGGCCGCCAGGCTGAACTGGTCGGGGACCGGGGACCAGCTGAACTTCGGTCCCTGGTAGCCCATCTGGCGCGAGTCGTAGATGTGGTCGAGGCCGAAGAACTTGCCCTCCGGCCAGGACCGCGTCACGCCCGGCATGATGCCGACCGTACGCCAGTCACCGGTGCGCCGGAACGCGTCGGTGAGGGTGAGCCGCTTGCTCGACGTCACACTGCGGTACCGCTGCTGGTTCTTGACCCACATGCCGGACATGAAGGTGGTGTGCGCCAGCCAGCTGCCGGCGCCCGACACCGGCGAGGTGAGATAGCCGCTGCGCGAACCGAAGCCCGCCTGGTCGAGCTGCTCCGTGCCGCGTTCGAGTACGGCCTCGACCTGCGGCGCCATCGCGGGGTCGTCGATCGCGCTGCGGCCGTAGCTCTCGATGAACGCGAAGATGACGTTCTTGCCGCGCAGCCCGGTCAGCAGCTGGTCGGCCGGGGTGTCGCGGAACGCGTCGACGCGCGACTCCTCGGCGAAGATCCGCTTGTCCGCGATGCCGTCCGCGATCTGCCGGTAACTGCGGTCGACATGGGCGGCGGCGTTGCCCGCCGTGACCGGTATGCCGCCGATCTGCGTGCCGAGCGACGCGAGGGTGACCCACACGGTGCCGAGCACGAGCGTCGAGCGCGTCGCCACCGCGTTGTGCCGCGCCAGCAGCCCGCTCAGCCGGACGATCGACAGCGTGATCAGGGCGGGCAGCGCCAGGACGAGCGCGATGAGCCCGATCACCACGCCCATCGCCCCGGCCTCGCCGATCGAGTCGTTGAGGAACGACTTGGCGTCGGCGAACAGGATCCAGTCGAGTACGGGGTCGAAGGGCCGGTCGAGGAACTGGTAGAACCCCATGTCCAGCAGGTTCAGGATCGTCAGCACCCCGAGCACCACCCCGCCCGCCACCGCCGCGGCCAGTCGCGACTTCGGCGGCAGTACGAGCAGCAGGGCGGCGGCGAAGATCGCCTCGACGGGTATCCGGGCGAACATGCCGACCGTCAGCAGATCCTTGTGGTTGGGCAGCAGCAGCGCCCCCGTAACCAGCACCGCGGCCAGTACGGTCACGGTCACGCCGACGATCCGCCGCGCGCGGGACGGCGGTTCCGCCGTCACCGGGGCCGCGGTGGGGTCCGTACCGGAGGCGGGATCCGTACCGGTGTCCGTGTCCGTGCCCGGAGTCGGTTGCGGTTCCGATTCCGTGTCCGCGTTCATCTGCGTGTCCGTGTCCGGATCCGTCAGTGACATCCGAAGGCCCTTCCGTGCGAAGCCCGGTGATCGTACGACGGCCCCGCCGGGAAAGGGAGAGGCGACGGTATGTGTGTACGGTTCACCGGCCTCTTCGGTTCAGCGGTCTGCCCAGTACCCGAAGTGCCGGAAAACTGTCGGTGCCCGCGTGTAGGTTCCGGACATGCCTGTGAAGCCGAGTCCGTTCCGGCTCTTCACTTTCCGTAGCCGTAGCGTGAAAATGGGCGCCATATGAGATCAATCACGGATATTGGAGCACCCTCGCGGATCTGGCGGCCCTATATCGACCCACCTCTGATCACCCAGGAGATGGTCCAGGAACCGGCCGCGGCCGTCGGCGGCCCCGATCAGAAGCGACTGCTCCGCTACCTCGGTGAGTTCGTCGCCGGACGTGCCGCGCCTGTCCATACGGCGGTGGCTTTCAACGCGGTGTACTTCGGCTTCGACACCGAGACGGGCGGCTATGCCGGGGGACCGCTGGACATCGGCGAGTTCCCCTCCGTGGCTCTGGGCGATCGGGTGGAGGCGCTACCGGTCGGTGCCATGATCAACGTCCGGACGGGCGGGGATCTTCTTCCGGCGGAGGTTGTCTACAAGGAGGGCGCTCACCCTGCTCTCGGCGGAGAAGGCGACACCCCGGGCTGGATCTCGGGAGCTCCGGCGGAGGCCCGTGGTCCCGGTGAACTGGCCGAGGCGGAGACATCGGTCCTGCGCGAGCGGCTCGTGTTCGACGATACGGCGTTCGGTCAGGGACTCGCAGCCACCAGGGAGCGGCTGAACAGGCTCCGGCGGCGAGGCAGGATCGACGAGTACGGTCACCTGCTGGTCGAGTCCCAGTACGTTTCGTCCGACAGCGGTCTCGACGACGCGGCCTACTACGCCCGGTATCTGATGACCCGGGGCCGGAGCCAGTTGACGAGTTCCCTCGCTCCCATCCCCCTGCCGTTACTTCTGCCGGCCGGAAGCGACCACGAGGTGATGGGGATGGCGCTGCTCACCCTGATGCGCGCGGTTCGGACGGCGCTGGGTTCGCTGCCGAGCGTGCGTATGTGGGGTGACTACGCATTCACCCGGGATTCGATGGTTGATCGCCTCGCCGATCCGGGACCGCTGGGCGGAGCCGCTCTGGAGACGCTGGCACAGTCGGTCGTACGGTCGGCCGTGCCGAGCGGGCGGCGTCGGCCGGTCGGCGGGAAGCGGGTGGCGTACACGGCTTTGGGGCCGGCGCTGCGCTCCCTGCCGGGAGAGCCGGGGAGCCTGCGTACCACGGCGTACCCTCTGGCGATCTGCCATGCGAACACGCTGCTGGCGGACTACGTACGGGGAGAGCGCGACGACACGACGGGGCGGCTGTCCAACGGAGTGTGGCTGGCCGTGGACGACCGCTGGCAGGGCGGCGGGCTGTGGCGTGCCGAGTACGGGAACGGGGATTTCTCCGCGGGTGACGCCGTGGGACACCGCGACGAGTCGTCCGGCCGTGGCTGGCGGGAGAGCCTCCTGCCGGACGCGGCGTCGATCCCGGCCCCAAGCCCGCGTCCGTCCAACAGCCCTGACGGCTCAACTCGTGACGACGGTCCTTCGGGAGGAGCGTGTGCGGACGACGCGGACGGAGCGGACGACGACGGTCTTTGGTGGCCCGACGACGGGGAGTTGGATGTGCCCCGGTGGCAGTCCGTCACGGGCGAGCGGATCGAGTGGGCACAGCCGCTGCGAGCATGGCAGGTACGCGATGGCATCGTGCCGCTGCCCGAAGAGGTCTCGGCCGATGCCGCGCTCCGGGGCGCGGCGGACACCGTACGGCTCCTGCTGAGTCATGACGGGCGCGAGTCGGCGGCCGGGCCGTTCCGCCACAACGCGCGGTTCGAGCCGCGGCGGGGCTGCCTCGTCGGTCTGAGCTGGCCGGCCGACTTCTTCCCGGGTATCTGGCTGTCGCTGTCCTGGCGGCGCGGCAGCCGTGTGGTGCACGCCAGGACCACGCGACTGCCTCAGCCGGAGACTGTTGACGGCAGGCTGATCGAGCATCGGTACGACCGTCGAGTGCTGACCCGGGACGATGGGGAGGGGCCGAGTACAACAGCGTTCCTACGCGATGGCGAATACGGCGTCGAGTGGCTCGTGATGACCGCGGTGCGGCGTCTGGGGCTGCTCGATGTGTATGGAAGAGCGATGCTCCCGCGTGACCGGGTCGGCCCGGCTGTCCGGCTCGTCATGCCGGACGAGCCGAGGAACACCGCACCTTCGGAAGTGGCGGCCGCGCTCGACAGACTGCTCGCCGCGGGGCGGCTGACGCTGGAACGCGGCAGTCGCGGTGTCGACGGCCGCCCTTCCCACCCGGCCCGCTCCGGCGAGCCGGCGCTCGAACTGGTTTGCTACACGCCACTCGTATTGAGTATCAGGCCGTATACGCCGGATTATCAGGAACCGGCCGTGGACTCCGGCCGTGTGATCAAGGGACATCACGTACCCGGTTTTCTTCGCTATATCGGCCATCTGGGATATGAGGCCAGTGCGGAGCAACGACGCTTGTTCCGGGAGGACTTCCTCGCTTTCGGCCTGGCCGGCACACCGGAGATACCGGCGGGATACACCTACGTCCGACCGCATCGTCGTGGCGTTGAAGACTGACACCGCAGACCCGCGTCCCGATAGACCCGCTCGTCGTCCACCAACAATTCGCAGGAGAACGTGTGACCTCACCCCGCCATCCCCGTTCCCGGCTGTGCGAGGAGGCCGACGCGGCTTCCGCGGCGGCCGAAGGACCACCAAGTACCGTGCCACGAGACGTCACTGCCGCGCTCGACTCGCTGTCACAGGCGCTCGCCGCCGTGCCCTCCCCGGTCGGTGCGGCCCTGCGGCTGATCGAGCAGGCGGACGTTGAGCATGCCCTGCACTCCATGCCGGTTCAGTGGCGGCGCAATCTGCTGAGCGTCCTGCGTATTCCGGTTGAGGGGACCAGGGTCAGTCCCGCGCTGTGCCGGGACGTTCTGGCCAGGATGGTGCGCGACCCGGACTCGACGCGCGCCCGGCATGCCGCTGGACATCTCAGTCAGCCCCTCGTCAACGACTTGGTGGCGGCTGCCTTTTCCGAGGAACCGCTGACTCGGCGCTGGAGTCCGGCACTGCTGCGGCTCACCGCGTGGTCCTTTCTGCGTGCCAGCGCCGAGGACGCGCCGATCTGGTTGTGGGCCGTGGATCAGCCATGGATGACGGACTCGATGACACCGGGTGCGCTGGCCGCTGTACGGGAAGCAGCAGGACGCCTGGTCGCCGTTCTGCCGGAGACCGGCATCGCGGAGGAGGCCGAGACCGTGGTGGCGGATCCTGGTGATGCCGACCTCAGGGATGCCCCTTCGGACACCGCCGGGGACGCGGCCCCCGACGCTCGTCGGCTCGTGGCGGCTCTCGACCGGGTTGAGCGGACGCTGTCGGCGGCGGTCGAGCCCGTACAGCGAGTCGGCCGGGCCGTGGCGGAGCGGGCCAGGCCCGATGACGAAGACCTCGCGGCGCTCACCGAGATCGCCTCGGCGTTCGACGACGCCTTGGCAGGACTCCACGCGCACCGTGCGGGAAGCATGCTCCTTGATCTGGAGAGTCTGCGGGAGCAGACGGCCGGAGTGCTCGAAAGGCTCGAACTCGGTCCGCTACGGGAGCGCCTGTCGCTGGTCGCGCGCCTCGTCAGGACCGACGGCTCGGCGCAGCTCGCCGACGCGCTCGCTCAGGCGCAGGAGCGTGCTCGCACACTCCGCGACCAAGAGGTCTGGGACGAACGGGACCGGGCGGCGGCGGAGGCGTTCGACGCCTTGCTGACCATGGTGGGCTTCGCGCAAAACGGCCAGGACCGGGCCGGCGAGATCGTCGAATTCTTCCGCATGATGTCGGCGAAGGCCCCGGAACTGCTCACACTGGCCGCACAGCACGCCGAGTTCGGCCTGGCGCCCGAACCGGGCCCGGGCGGACAAACACCGGTGGACGCCGAGGAAGGCGGTACAGGCCAACCGGCCCCCGCCGGCCCTCAGGTCGCTGCGCCGGCTCTCTCCGTACCGGACGCGGTAGCGGGCGCAATCCCCGATCCCGAGCCCATCTCCGTCATTCCCGCCCAGCCGGTCGGCGACCAGGACCGGCCCGGGCGAGTGACGCCTTCGCGCACTGCGTCGCACGAACCAGTCCCGGCTCGAACGGATGCTCCGCTCTCCGCGGAGCGTGAAGCGGCCGGCGCCCCTCCGGCGGAGTCCGACGCCGCCACCATCACCGAAGCCCGTACCAGGACCAGCACCGGCAACGGCACTGATTCCGGCACGCGCGTCGAGCGAGCACACAAGGCGACCGAGTCGACGCTCGAACGGACCTCGGCCTCGGACGCACTCGCCCCGATCGTGGCTTCGCACCGCTACGGGGCGGCTGCGGCCCTGGCCGAGCAGAACGGCGAGCCGGCGCACCGCGTCTCGGCGCTGCGGATCTCCGCGTACGCCCATGCCCTGCGTTCGGCGAGCGGTGAATGTGTCTCCCGCATCCGTCTTGAGCTGACGGACATGGACGTCGACGCGCTGGTGAGCAGTCGGCCGGACGCGGCCCTCGTCACAGCGGCTCTCCTCCGTACGGTACTCGTCACCGGCGACTACGAGGCCAGTGCGCCGCTGGAGCGGGTGGCCGCGGGACTGCCGCTCAGT
The DNA here is from genome assembly GCF_040701725.1 of Streptomyces sp. NPDC093109. NCBI lineage: Bacteria > Bacillati > Actinomycetota > Actinomycetes > Kitasatosporales > Streptomycetaceae > Streptomyces > Streptomyces sp. NPDC093109. Next base: position 170,730 of record NZ_JBFBEZ010000014.1, on the reverse strand, counting down.
CTCACGACCATCGCGGCCGAGGTCTCTCAGCGAGCCCTGAAGTCCATGCTGCTCCACTCGCCGCCACTCGCTCTGGCCCGCGGGGCCGCCGAACTGGAGAAGGCACTGGAGGAGGCCCGGGAGGAGTGCCAGCTCGGGCTCGACCAGATTCCCCGACTGCGCTACAGCCGGGCGACCGAGATCACCCGGCTCTGGCTGGACAAGGACGGGCTGATCGGCGCGCTTCTCCGCAGCGCCGCCGCCGACGACCGGACGGCGCTGGACGCCGTAGCGGAACAAGTACGGCGGCTGAGTGACGACTCCACACTCCAGGACGAGCTGAACTCGATCGACCGGAAGCTGATGAAGTCCAGTCGCAGCCGGCTGGAGGGACCCGCTCGGCAGGATCTGCTGCGCCTTATGAACGACCGGCTCCGAACGATCGAGAAATGGATCGCCGCGGCCCGCGCGCTGAACGCGGGCGCCATGGACTGGAGCGCCGACCAGGTCCAGGAGATGCGTGTGAACGTCCTGGACCTGCGCGACACGGTACTTGGCGACTTGGAGGAACAGGCCCTCCAGCAGGAGCCGTTCGCCGCCGCTGCCCTGCGCGCGGCGGCGGAGTCTCTGGGGCGCACCTTCGAACTGCTCGCCGGTGACGCCCGGCTCAGCCCGATGGAGCCGCCTGCCGAAGTCGCGCTCGGCGCGGAACTGCTGAAGCTGGTCGGCGTGCGTGTCAACGAGGCGACCGGGCAGGTGAACACCCCTCTGCTGTCCGCCGAGGAGATCGCTGTCGCCGCCGGCCGGTCCTGGGAGGACGCGGTACGCGCCCACGTCGGCGCCGAACGCTTCGATGTCGCCCGTCGGCTGCTGGACCTCTCCGAGGGGCATCACCTGCCGGGCTCGGACGGCGCCGACGAGGTGCTGCCGGACCGCGTCCGGGCGATGGTGGACGAGGCGGGCAAGCGCGCGGTGGCTGTACTGGAGGCGAAGCGTGGGGAACTTGAGGACAGCCTCCGCCGCACCCGGGTGAACGGAGTCTTCCGGGAGGAGGAGGAGCGCGACTTCGAACACCGTCTGCGGGCGTCCGCCCTCACCCCGTCGAGTGACCTCGCCTTCGCCCGCAGTCGGTTCGACGGGCTGTCGGAGGAACTGGAGCGGGCGCACGCGACGGCCACCGCCAAACTCCGGGCCCGGCTCGCGGACATTCCCGACCTGCGGCCCGAGAACCTGGCGCGGGTCGAACCGCTGCTCGACGACGGTGACCTGCTGACCGCCGAGGAACTCATCTCGCACCTCTCCAACGGCGAGTCCATTCCCGATACCCACCAGACGGACCACGCGCTGGATGCCTTCTTCCCCGGCGTGCCGGACGCGCTGCCGCACGGGATTACCGAGCAGCTCGTACGGGCCGTACGCGCGCGCGAACGGTTTCTCGGCCTCGACGCCCTGGACTACTCTGCGATGTCGCCGGAGTTCGCGGAGCGCGCGGCACAAGGACTCGACGGCTGGCGCGAGATGGCTTCCCGGCGGGGGAGCCGCCGTACGGAAGGGCTGAGCGAGGAGAACCTGCTTATGCCGGCTCTTCGGCTCATTGGATACCGCAGTCTGCGCAAGCCGCAGCGTGTCCGGCAGCGGAGCACCACGGCCGAGTACCGCTTCCTTGAACTGAGCGAGGTCACGTATACGGGCGATGCCCTGGTGCCCTCGTTCGGAACCGCCCTCCGCGGCCGGCTTCGGGTGATGCTGGTGTGGGGGCAGCCGACCCCCGAGGCGCTGATGGCCCGGGTGCAGGACGACCCCAGCCAGGACAGTCTGCTGGTCGCCTACTTCGGCACCCTCTCGGCGCGCGACCGTACCGCGCTCGCGGCACGGAGCGTCGCCCGGCGTCCGATGGTGGTGCTCGACGACGCGGCTCTCGCGCATCTCGCGGCCCGGGGGAATCAGTTGCTCGACTCCGCGATGCGGGTTCTTCTGCCGTTCTCGGCGGTCAATCCGTACGTCAGCGAGAAGCGCGGCCGAGTGGCCGAGGAGATGTTCTTCGGCCGCCTCGACGAGCTCGGCTCCGTGCAGAATCCGTCCGGCAATCAGGTGGTGTTCGGGGGCCGTGGTCTCGGGAAGTCCGCGCTGCTCAAGGAAGCGGGCCGGAAGTTCACGGCCCAGGCGCCGCTGGCGCACGTCAGCCTTGACCTGAGCCTGGACTCCACCTTCAACGGTACCAGCGCTCAGCCGTCCACCGTGTGGAACACCATCGGGCGCAAACTGATGGAGAAGGACGCACTGCTCCTGCCCAAGAGGGCCAGGGCGGACGCGACCCTCTCGCACGACCAGGTGCTCGCCGGTATCAAGACCTGGCTGAAGTCCGACAGCGGCCGGCGGATACTGATCACGCTGGACGAGGCCGACGGATTCTTCGAGTCGGATTCACCGGGGTTCAGCGAGACCCGACGGCTGCGGGACCTCAGCTCCGAGACGAACGACGGGGTCAAGGTCGTCTTCGCCGGGCTGCACTCCGTACAGCGTTACGCGACCCTGGCGATCAACAATCCGTTCAGCCACCTGTCGCAGCATCCGACCGTCATCGGGCCGCTCCAGCCGCAGGACGCGGCCAATCTGCTCCTCAAGCCGCTGGCCGTGCTGGGCTACCGCTTCTCCGAGCCGGCGCTTGTACACCGGATCCTCGGGCACTGCTCGTACCAGCCGTTCCTCCTGCAGATGTTCGCCCATCGGCTGGTGCAGACCATGCACACCAGAAGGCTGGAGGAGGGAGCGGGTCCTCTGTACTCCATCGCCCGCGCCGATGTCGAACGGGTCCAGTCGGACAAGGAGCTCCAGCGGAGCATCACGGCGGCGTTCCACGACACCCTGCGTCTCGACTCCCGCTACAACATGATCGCCAATGTGGTCGCCCACCACGCGCACCATCACGGCATCGATGCGCGGATGACTCATGCCGAGCTGCGCGACGAGTGCACCTACTGGTGGGCCGAGGGCTTCCGGGACCTGGACCCCGACCAGTTCCGCGCGTATCTCACCGAGATGGAGGGGCTCGGAGTGCTCGCGCCCGACCCCGACCGCAGGGGCTGGCATCTGCGCAGCGCCAACGCGCTGGGCATGATCGGCGCGCTGGAGGACGTGGACGCCCAGTTGCAGAACACGGCCAGCAGGCATGTGACGGAGCGGCTCACCGCCATGGAGACCCGACACCATTCGGTTATCACCCACTCGCACTGCCCGCTCACGGCGGCGCAGATCGCGGACATCCTGCCGGGCCGACAGGTCTCCGGTTCGGAGCAAGGGCGCCGGAATCTGACCCGTGTGGTCATCGGCACGACCGCCACTGGCATCGATCGGGTCGCCTCCGCACTGCGCGAGGTCGCGGAGAGCACGGGCTGGAAGATGCCGTACGTCGTCAGACGAGCTGACTTCGAGCGGGAACTCGTGGCCGGAGAGCCGGGTGTGAGCCGTCTCGTGGTCTCGGACCTGACCGAGAAGTCGCCCGGTGAACAGGCATGTCTGGAATCGCTCGACAACGCTGTGAGCCGTCTTCCCGAGCGGCCCGGTGTCACTCGCTCCGCGGTGATCGTGGCCGGGCTGGATCAACTCGCCCTCTGGACCGCCTTCATGTCCGAGGACTACCCGGGCGACGCGGACGCCGTACCTCTGAGGCGATTCACCCCTCACGGCCTTCGGACCTGGGCACAGGACCAGAAGGAGAACACCTTCACCTCCGAGGCCGCTCTCGAACGGCTGGGAGAGGTCACGGGCGGCTGGCCGTCGTTGGTCGACCGGCTGGCGGAACAGCTGGTGGGGGGACACTCGGAGAATGTCGCCCTGCGAACCATCCGTACGTGGCTCGGGGATCCGCAGGGCGCGGGTGAATTCCTGGCAGAGGTGGGCCTCGTACCGAAGTCGACCCTCTGGGCTTCGTTCCAGGCGGTGCTGGAGCTGATGACGGAGGACGGTCTGCCCGCGGAGGATCTTCAGTTCGCGGTGGAGGCGGCGATCTTTGATCCGGCGATGACCGCTCCGGAGGTGGTCCGCACGCTGCGCGCCATGCAGGTCTTCGACGTCACCCCGGAAGGCCTGCACCGACCCGAGAGCGTCCTGCACGCGTGCTGGAATCTTGTGGAGCAGAGCTAGCGGTGTGAGAGACGGCCCGGGGCGAGGGACTCCTCTCCCGGGCTGTCCGTTCACCGGACGGTACAGCTTCTTGACCCGCTCAGCGGCAGAGCAGCGTGTCGACAGCCTTCTCCAGGCCCTTGACCTCCTCGGGGTCCGTCGGCAGGGCGGTGACCGCGATATTGACCGAGCGGCCCTTCTCCGTCACGCCGCCGCGGGTCTCGTAGCCGGGGATGTCGCCGCCGTGGCCCCAGTAGAGCCCGCCGCAGGAGAGGGGCCGGCCGGCCAGGCCGAGGCCGTAGCGGGCGCCCTCGCCTATGTGGTCGGCGGGGACGGTGGTGCGCATCTGCCGGAGCTGGGCGGGCCTGAGGAGGCGGCCGTCGAGGAGGGCGGTGTAGAAGCGGTTGACGTCGCTGTTGGTGGAGACGAGGCCGCCGGCGGCCCAGCCCCACGAGGGGTCCAGCTCGGTGAAGTCGTACGGTGTCTCACCGGGCGCGGTGACGACGTAGCCCTTCGGGTGCTCCTCGCGGATGGTCATCTCGCCGGTGGCGGGGAAGTACGTGTGCCGCAGGCCGATCCGGTCGATGACGCGGTGGGTCATCTCCTCGGCGAGCGGGCGGCCTGTGACCTTCTGGACGAGGAGGCCGGCGACGATGTAGTTGGTGTTGCTGTACTTCCACTCGGTGCCGGGCGCGGAGGTGGCCTCGGCGGTCAGCGCCAGGTCGAGCAGCTCGCGCGGCTCCATGTAGCGCTTCAGGAGGGGCAGGAGATCAGGACCGGCCTGTTCCAGGTACTCGGGCAGGCCGCTGGTGTGCTGGAGGAGCTGGCGGACGGTGATGTCGTGACCGTCGATGCCCTTGCCGCGCAGGAGGCCAGGCAGATACGTCTCGATGGGCTCGTCGAGCCGGATCTTTCCCTCGCCGACCAGTTGCAGCACCACGACGGACGTGAAGGGCTTGGTGTTGCTCGCGATCCGCACCTGACCGTCCACCGGGACGGGCGACTTGGTGGCGAGGTCGCCGTATCCGGCGGTGTAGTTGCCGGTACGGCCGTCCCGCTCCCGCGTCGAGGCCAGGGCGGCGGGCCGCGCGCCGCCGGCCACGAGCTCATCGACCACCTTCTGCACCGCGGCCGTCTCGCGCTGCCCGTGGGTCCCGTCGCCTCCCGTGCTCCCGCCGTGCCGGGCCAGCGCCGCCGCCCCGGCGGTCGGCAGCGCCAGACCGGCCACCAGTGTGAGCACCGCCAGCGCGGTCACCCGCCGACGTGACGCCTTACGGGTGGAGGCGGCGGAGGCGGAGGAAGTGGCCTTGGGTGTGGGGGAGTTGAACGGCACGGATAGCTCCTCGGGACTGGCCGGAGACGTGTGTTCCGGTTGATCCACATCATGTCCGTGATCCGTCCGGCGCCGCTATGCGGCTCCCACCCGAAGCGCTGCGGGGGCTGTCCCCCCTCAGTCGCTCCCTCCTCCGTCCCTCCCTCCTCCGTCCGTCCGACTGATCAGGTCAGGGGCGGTACGAGGCCCGTCGCGCCGTCGACATCACCTGTCGGCCGTCCGCCTCGCTCAGGCGGCCCGCCGCCGTCCAGCTTCGTACCGTCGACTCGACCACATCGAGCAGCGCGCGCTTGGTGGCGAAGGGCGCGGCGGACCAGATCGCGTCCAGGAGCGTCGTACCGTCCGGGGCGTACGGGTTGGTGACGCCGGAGTCGAGCGTGCCGAACACCACGCGGGGCTCGGTGCGTTGGACGTAGGCGTGGGTGGGGTCCTCGGTGCCCTCGGCGAAGGGGGCGAAGGTGATGCCGTCGGCTGTGGTGAAGTGCAGCGGCCTGCCGGGCACCGGGGTGAGGGCGGCCAGGAGGTCGCCGGAGAGCGCGGTGTCGCGATGGAGGGAGACCGGCAGGAAGGTACGGCGGGGGTCGCGGGCGACCAGGTTGACCGGGCCGTAGAACAGGGCCTGCGTCGCGGGGGCGTCCAGGGCCGGCTCGGTCCACAGTCGGAAGGGCACCTCGATACGGACCGTATCGCCGTCGCGCCAGGCGCGGGAGAGGGTGAAGTAGCTTCCGGGGCGGGGGGTTTCGGGTGCGGGGGCGCCATTCACGGTCACTTTCACGCCGTCCCGCGCCCACGCCGGTATGCGCAGCCGCAGGTCGAAGGAGGCGCGGCGTCCGCCGGTGGTGCCGATCGTGAGCGTTGTGCCCTGCTCCACCGGGAAGTCCGTCGTCTGCGTGACCGTGACACCACGGTCGGCCCAGGTCAGTGTGGACGGGCTGTAGAGGTTGACGTACAGCGCCGAGCCGTCCGCCTCCGCGAAGTACACCGAGTCCTGGTACTTGGTCGCGCTCTCCATCCCTGTGCCCTCGCAGCAGGTCGTCCCCGCCTTGGGCGTGTAGTCGCGTACATGCCCGGGCAGCAGCCCGATGAAGTACGTGACCAGCGGCTTCTCGGCGTCCGGCCGGTCCTGCTTCGAGCCCAGGACCTGGTTGTAGAGGGCGCGTTCGTAGTAGTCCATGTACTTCGGGTCGCGGTCGTGGAAGAACAGCGTCCGGCTCAGCTTCAGCATGTTGTACGCACAGCACGTCTCGGCGGTCGTGTCGTTCAGTGTGCCCGCGATGACACCGCGCCCCCGCCAGAACTCGGTGCTGCTGGTCCCGCCGATCCCGTACATCCGGTACGGCACGACCATGTCCCAGAAGTTGCGCGCCGACGCGAGATACCGGTCCTCGCCCGTCTCCTCGTACAGCCGGACCAGCCCCGTGAAGATCGGGATGTGCTGGTTGGCGTGCATGCCGTCGAGGATGTCGTCACCCGCCGCACACGCGTCGATCAGTCGGTCGAGGTCGAACAGCCTTGCCAGCGCGAGGTGTTCGGGCCGGTGCGTGAGCGCGTACAGATCGCAGATCGCCTCCACGATCCCGCCGAACTCACCGCTGGAGAAGATCCCCCACATCCGTTGCAGTGTGCTCGCGGGCAGCCGCGACAGCCGGAAGTACATCCAGTCGCAGAGCCCGGCGGCGAGATCCAGCGCGCGTGCGTCGTCGGTGTTGAGATACGCGTCGAGCAGGCCGCGCAGGATCTTGTGCGCGGTGTAGTATGGCGCCCACACCGCCGTGTAGTCCCCACTGGTCATCGACTCCAGCGCGATGAACTGCGTCTCGGGGTACGCCGCGAGAAAGCCGGGATGGCTCGGCGCACCCCAGGAACGGCGCAGGGTGGCGTGCAGGGCCCGGCCCGAGGCGTCGGCGAGAGTACTCCCGGACGTCTCGTCGAGACCGTACGAGGCGAGATCGCCCGCCCCGGCCGAGGACGCGGCGGCCGGAGCAACGGAGTTCAACTCAGCCACCTCGGCCGGTGACAGCGCCCGCGACCAGATGTTGACGTCGTCCAGCGCGCCCGCGAAGAGCGGGTCCGCCGGGTAATTCGACCGCCCGAGCCAGTTGTTGGCCGGGGCACCGAGGGAGCGCGGAGTGAGTGTCATCGCGGTGTTGCGCCCTACGGCGACACCGTCCACGTACAGAATCGCGGTGGTGCCGGAGAGTGTGACCGCGAGGTGGCTCCACCGGTCGAGCGGCAGCGGCGCGGTCCCGTTGACGGCCTGTTCGCCGCCCGCTCCGCCGGTCGTGAGCGCGAAGCGCGGTACGCCTGAGCCGTTGCGGGCGGCGAGGTAGAGATAGCGGGTGGTGCCGTCGCCGAAGTCGAACACCCGGGCCCAGGCGGCGTTGTGCGTGGGCCGCACCCAGGCGGAGAGGGTGACGGCGGGGGAGGCGCTCAGGACGGCGGACGGCAGATCGACGTACTGGTACGAGCCCCGGGCGTTCTCGATGGCCGTACCGCCACCTGCACTCGTACCCGCACCCGCACCCGCACTCGCACCCGCACTCGTACCCGCTGTGCTGGACCGGCCCGGTACGGAGAGTACGGTCGGCTCCCGCCGGAGCGCCTCGCGGACCTCGGTCAGCGCGCCGACGATCGCGCGGATCTTCTCGGCGTAGACGGCCTCGCCCGTACTCCCGTAGGACTGCGCGAGCATGCTGAGGAAGTGGCCGGTGTAGTGCCCGCGCAGATTGCCGTTGGCCTCGCCGTCGAGCCCCTCCCAGCCGCCGGGCGCGACCGCGCCGCGTGTGTCGAGCCCGGCGTTGGCGCGGAAGACCTGGAGGAGGCGGTCGGTGTCGTACCCCCGGCCGTAGTCGAGCATCAGCGCGCGCTTGGTGGCGAACACACCGGCACCGAGGGCGACGTCCTTGAGCGCGAAGGGGCGCAGGGCGGCGGGGGCGGAGCGGGGCGTGGCCGCCGAGGACCGTTCGGTGGCGAGGAGGGAGAGGCCGGGTGCCGTCGCGACCAGGGTCGCGGCGTGGAGGAAGACGCGTCGGTTGAGCGGCGGTGTCATGGCTGCCTCATTTCTGGCGGTGCGGGCCCAGTTCCGGCGTGCATGTGTGAGCTGCGTGCGTGCTGTACGACGACAACGTTCGTCATATCGAACAGAGTTCGGGGATCCGGCCGAACGTAGATCCTCGGAGAGGGACCGTCAACGGTGCCGGACGAACTCAGGCCGGACGAACTCGGGCCGTACGAGCGCAGGGCTCGGGTCCGGCAGCGGACGAATCCGGTCATCCGGCCGTACGGTCGTCACTTACGGTCCCGCTTGCCCTTGCGGGTCTTGAGCCCGGCGGCGGCGCGGATCTCGGCGGCGCGGCGGGCGGTGTCGACGAGGGTGCGCGTGGCGCCGACGGGACAGGGGCCGGTGGGGTCGCTCTCGTCGCTCACGCCGTCCGCCGTGCCGTCCGCCGTGCCGTCCGCCACGCCGTCCTCCGCGTCCATCTCCGTACGGCAGTCCACGCAGACGCCCCTGATCAGCTTCGCGGTCGTCTCGTCGTTGTCGCAGCCGACGCACATCATGACGACGCGGTCGACCCGTACGGTCCGCGCGGCGGCTGCGGTGGCCTGCGCGGCGAGCGTCCGCGCGCTGACGGGCTCGGGCGGCATCTTCGTCTCCAGCCGCTTGCGGGCGATCGCGGCGGGGCTGTGCAGCGGCGACGGCAGGCCGGAGGTCAGGGCAACGGTCAGCAGGTCCGGCGAGGCGCCCCGGTCCAGCCACGCGGCGGCGAGCCCCTCCAGTGCGGCGCACTCGGCGGCGGACAGGGTCATACGGGCGTCGGCGCGGCCCAGTTGGGCGAGGGTGAGGTACGCGAGGGAGCGGGCGGGAGGCGAGCCGGCGGGCGTGGCGGGCGCGGCGGGGGCGGCGGCAGGCGCGGCAGGCAGAGCCTCCTCGGAGGCGTCCACGTCCTCCCGGCCCACATCGGGGACCTCCCGAAGGCGCTCCCGCTCCCGCTGCTGCTCCCGCTCCCGCTCCGTAACGTCAACCCCGCACAGCCCCGTCACGAACGTCTTCCACCAGGCATCGTCCCTCGCCGTACGCGAGAAGTAAGTCCGGGTCACCCAGCGGAAACTGCTGTCCGCCAGCACCAAGTGCTCCTTGATCAGGCGCAGATGCCCGGCGTTGGAGAGCCGCCGCAGCGAGCTGGAGCACGCCTGCTGGCCGTAGGCGGCGATGTTCGCGGCGAGGGCCTTGTATCCGATGGCGGAGCCTTCGGGCAGCCGGTCGATGTACGTGGCGATGGCCGCTTCTCGCGGGCACAGGTGTGCGAAGTCGGCTTCACCGCGCGGAAGTTGTTCGGGCGCGGAGCGCTTGCCGTACCCCGGATTGGCTAAGGGGTGTGCGGGTGTGGGGAGGGCGGGGCTAAAGTCGGCGGCAGCCACGTTCATGTGCTCCTGTCTTTTCCTGTTCGACAGCCACACATGACCCGTAGGTCAGGCCCTGGTTCGGTGGTGACACACCGGCTGGGGCCGCTTTATGCGGCGGATGCCGCGAACGCTAGACCTTCACCACGTTACGTGGCAAGCCGACCACTGTTTGTCATATCACCTGCTCATGGCTGTCCCCTGGTGGTGTGAGGGGAGGGAGGGAGGTTCCCTCCACCTCCCAACCAAAGGAAGGGCTCGAAGCCCGGGACCCGGCCCCCGAGGCCCGGAGCCCGGGGCTCAAGTTCCGGAAGGAACCTCGACACCGAAGTGGTGCCGGCCCGCGACCGGTCGGCGAGGCTCCGAGAGCTGCTTCCCGTCCATGAATGGCCCGCTCCGCTGGACTGACGTCACCCCGGCCGGGGATGATCGGCGTCATGAGTACGGTCCTGCACGGAGTCCAGGTGATCCTCCGCCCGTCGACGTCGGCCGATATCCCGGCGCTGGCCGCGATCCGGTCCACACCGGAGGTGTACGCGCGATGGCGGGGCGGCGACGATCTGGTCGCCGCGGTGGCCGAGGACCTGGAGGATCCGGGGGCCCGGAGCTTCACGGTCGAGTACGGCGGCGAGGTGGCCGGCGCCATCCAGTGGGGCGCCGAGGAGGATCCCGACTACCGGCACGCCAGCATCGACGTCTATCTCGACCCGGCGGTACACGGCCGCGGCCTCGGCGCCGACGCCGTACGTACCCTGGCGCGCTATCTGATCGACGAGCACGGATACCGCCGCCTGGTGATCGACCCGGCCGCCGACAACGCCGCCGCCATCGGCTGCTACCGCAAGGTCGGCTTCCGCACGGTGGGCATCATGCGGCGGTACGAGCGGGGTCCGGACGGCAGCTGGCACGACGGACTGCTGATGGACCTGTTGGCGGAGGAGCTGAGCGCCGACTCCTGAACGCTCCTCCGCTGTGGTTGTCCCCACCGCCGAGGGGTGGCTCACCGGATGGGCAAGGGCATCGTTGCGCGACGATCGTGTGTCCCTGAAGACGACTTGAGTCAAAGGGGTAACAGTGGATCGTCCCGGAGAGCACGCTCTCGCGCGCCGCACGTTATTGGCCGGCACAGCGGCGGTTGGTGCGGGAACAGTGGTGTGGGGAAACACGGGGAAGGCCGCCGCGGACGGGCGGAGAGAGCCGGTGAGGCGGTCGGCGGTGGCCGCCGGCGTGGCCGCTGAGGTGGCTCCCGGTGTGGCCGCCGAAGTGGCGCTTCTGGAGCGCGAGCTGATCCAGCTCCGGCGGGACCTCCACCGGCACCCCGAGGCCCCCGGGCAGGAACAGCGTACGGCCGCTGTGGTGGCCCGGGAGCTGCGGGCGGCGGGGCTGGATGTCACCGCTGGAGTGGGCGGTCACGGAGTCGTCGGCGTACTGCGGGGCTCGCGTCCGGGCCGGACCGTTGCGTACCGGGCGGACATGGACGCTGTTCCGCCCCGGGACATCGTCGGGGGAGGTCCCGCGCCGGCCCATCTCTGCGGACACGACGTCCACACCACGGTGGGTATCGGCGTCGCGCGGGTTCTGGCGCGGCTGCGGCAGCGGCAGCGATGGAGCGGAACGGTGGTCTTCCTGTTCCAGCCCGCGGAGGAGACGCTGTCCGGAGCCCGCGCGCTGATCGACTCAGGTGTGCTGGAGCGCGAGTGCGTCGAGGAAATCCACGCGTTGCACTGCGGACCGTTCCCCGTAGGCCGGTTCGCGGTGACTCCGGGCTACGGCATGCCGGGCCAGGACAAGGCGGAAGTGACCCTCACCGGTCCTGACGCACTCGACGACGCGCGGCGCCTGGCCGTCGACATCGGCGCGCTCGCGACCGTGGCTCTGCCGCAGTCCCCGGCCGACCTGGAGCGGATCATCGCGCAGGCCCGGACGCCCGACGGGCCGCTGGCCCGGTTCGTGGCCGTACGGGCAGTAGCCCAGGAGGCCAAGGTGAGTGTGTCCTACCGCTGCTGGCCGCAGGAGCGGTACGCGGAGGTGCGCGAGAGCATTCGCCGCGTGGCCATGACCTACGCGGGGGCCGGGGTGCGCTTCCCCGCCGAGCCGTTCCCGGCCATGGTCTGCCCGGAACACGACGCCCGCCTGCTCGCCCGCCACCTGCGCCGTACCGTCGGCCGGGACATGGTCACCGAGCTCTGTGCCGCCTTCCCGCCCTTCAGCGGCGAGGACTTCGCCCTCTTCCTGGACCGGATCCCCGGTACGTACACCTTCCTCGGTGTCCAGGCCCCTGGCACACCCATCACCACGAGCTATCCGCACTACCCCGACTTCTCCCCGGACGAGCGCGCCATCGGCGTCGGCGTGCGGGCGATGGCGGGCTGGCTCGCGGAGCGCACCCACAGGAGCGCGGAGCACACCGGCGGACGGCCCCGGCCGGTACGGACCGGCCGATGACCTACGGGCGTTGCCAGCACACCCCTCCCGCTTGAGGCAGCTCAGTAAGCCTCCGGAAAGTCCGGCTGCTCGGGGCCGTGCGGGATGTCGATGCGCTCCTCGCCCGTGCGCAGCGCCCGCAGGATGACCCTGCCGACGTACTCGGGGCTGTGCGCGACCAGGCCGGGCCGTGGGCTCGTTCTGCCGTCCCGGAACATCCCGTCGCCGAATTCGGTCGCGGTGATGGACGGCAGAACGAGCGATACGTCGATGCCGTCGGCGGCGAGTTCCTTGCGTGCGACGGTACTGAGCATGTTCACCGCCGACTTGGACGCCGTGTAGGCACCGACCCCGGGCGGGGCGAGCACCGTCGTACCGGAGCTGATGTTGACGATCCGCCCGGCACCCCGGCGCCGCATCACGGGCAGTACCGCCTGGATCGCCGTGACGACACCGACGACGTTGAGTTCGAGCAGCCGGACGTACGCGACGGGATCGATGTCCTCCAGCCGGCCGTGGAAACTGGCCCCCGCGTTGTTGACCAGGCCGTCGACCCGGCCGTACCGCTGTACGGCGAGGTCCACCAGTGTGTGTACCTGGCCGGGATCGGTCATGTCGGTGGGGACGGGCAGGGCCCCGTCGAGTTCGGCGCTCAGGGCGGTCAGGCGGTCGGTGCGGCGGGCGGCCAGGACGGGCCGCGCGCCGGCCTGGTGCAGGAGGCGGGCGGTCGCCTCGCCGATGCCGGACGAGGCGCCCGTGACGATGACCACGCGGTCGGCCAGATCGGGGCCCGGGCCCGGGGTGGGGGCCGGGTTGGGGTTGGGGGCCGGGTTCGGATTCAGCTGTGCGTTCATGGGTTTCGCCTTCGTTGTGCTGCTGCGGAACCGGCAGGTCTCATGCGAAGTGGGTCGCGAACCAATCGAGCATGGGCTCAGGGCGGCGCTGGAACTCCAGGTAGCCGTCCCAACGGGCCGTTGTGCCCTCGATCCACTGGAGCTTCTTCCGGGTGCCCGGGATGTTGTCGAACATCGTCTGCACATCGCTCGGGTGCGTGAGCACATCGTCGCGTACCTGGTAGAGGAAAGTCGGTACGTTGACGCTCTTCGCCCAGTCGATCGGGCTTTTCCGCGCGAAGCCGATGCTCGTACGCATGATGATGAGCTCGTCGAGCCGGTCGATCTCGTCGGGGAGGCCGATCATGGCCAGCCGGCGCTGGAGGATGGTCTTCGCGGTCACCGGCTGAGGTCCGACAAGGCAGCGCACCCCGTGGAAGACCTCGGGGGACTGCGCCATCGCGGCGAAGGTCGAACTGCACCCCAGGCACCGGCTGAACAGACCGATCTTCATACGGCGCGTGTCGCGACGGGCGCGCACGTAGTTGAGTGAGCCGACGACATCGCGGGCCTCGTAGATGCCGCCGGAAGCGACCCCGCCGTTGGCGGCGCCGCTGTGGCCCAGATTCCGCAGGTCGTAGGTGAGCACGTTGTAGCCCGCGTCGTGGAGGATCTTGAGGTCCGGGGTGAAGTCGACCTCGAACCCGTTGCCGCTCGGCGCCCACAGCGAATGCCAGGGCTCCAGATGGGTGGGCAGCCCGGACCGGCTGAATCCCATGGGGTGGTTGGCGATGATCACCTTGTCGGATCCGGGCGCCGGGATGAACCAGCCCTCCAGCGGCACCCCGTCCTGGGCGGGGAAGGTGACGTCCTCGTAGTCGAGACCGTGCTCGGCGGGCGAGTGCAGGATCGGCGACCGCTGGGTGTGGCTGACCCCGTCGGCGAACTGCTTCAGCAGTGCCTCAGCGGCTTCGTCGGCGTCAGCGTCGGTGGCCTCGGTGACCTTGTCGGCGGCGGCGGCTCCTTGCGCACCGGCGAGCAGCGTCGTGGCGCCGAGGCCGAGGGCGGTGGCCGCGCCCACGGAGGTGTTGAGCATCTGTCGTCTGTTCAGGCGGTCGGCCATGGCTGCGTCTCCTGGTGGTCGGCGTAACCCCGAAGTGCCCGTGGAACACGAACTCCCTCTGTTTTCTGGCCAGTTGGCGTTCAGTGCCGGGAATGCCACCCAGTCAACACGGAGCCCCGGCACAGCAGAAGGACCGATCCGGGCGCCATTGATACCGTGAAGGTATGGGCGATCTCCAGGTCAGGCAGCTTCGCTATTTCGTGGCCGTAGCCGAGGAGTTGCACTTCGGACGGGCGGCACAGCGCCTGGACATGGCGCAGCCACCGCTGTCCCGGGCCATCCGGGACCTGGAGCGTCAGTTGGGCGTGCCGCTGCTGGAGCGCACCACGCGCCAGGTCGCGCTGACGCCCGCCGGGGAGGTGCTGCTCCGGGACGCCAGGACCGTACTCGACACCGTCGCCGCCGCAGTCCGGCGCGCCCAGCACGCCGGACAGGCCCGGCCCGCACTGCGGCTGGCGCTGAAGGCCGACTACGACGGCGGGCTGTTACCGCAGATCCTCGCCGCGTACCGGTGCGAGGCGGCGGCGCTCCCGGTGGAGCTGGTGCTGGTCGGGAGGGGCGAGCAACGGCCGGCGCTGTGCGACGGCCGCGCGGACATCGCGCTGCTGCCGCTCCCCGTTGAACGCCGTTATCCGGACGCCGACTTGGCCGCCGACTTGGCCGCCGACTTGGCCGCTGAATCGGCCGCTGAATCGGCCTCTGACCTGGCCGGCGACCTGGCCGTCGATCTGGACGTCGAACCGCTGTTGACCGAGCCCCGGTTGGTCGCCCTGGCGGCAACCGATCCGCTGGCCGCCCGCACCGGCCTGCGCCTGGCCGACCTGGCGGGCAGAACACTCCCCGACGGAACGCCTGCCGACCGGGACGGCGGACGCGGACGCGGAAGCGGAAGCGGCCGACAGCCGAGCCCGGGGCCCAGTCCGGGGCCCAGCCCGGGGCCCAGGCAGCTGGATCTGGCGCAGATCTTCAGCCTGGTCGAAGTGGGAAGCGTCATCTGGTTCCCGCCCGCCTCGGTCGCCCGCCGCCACCCCCGCCCCGGCATCGTCTACCGACCCGTCCACGACCTCCGGCCCCTGACCCTCGGCCTCGCCTGGCCCCGGGACTCCCGCTCCCCGGCCATCGCCGCCCTCGTAAGAACGGCCACCACCGTCGCGGAGGCCGCCCGCCGCACACACCCGGACGGCCGTCCCGTTCCCGGTACGCGGGCATAGCCGCGCTCCTGGCGGGGCTTTTGGCCGTACGAGTGGCTGCCCGGCCTACTTCCCGCTGTCCTCCGCGAGCGTGTGCGCGACAAGGGCGTTGGCGTGACCGTGCCCCAGCCCGTGCTCGGCTTTGAGCCAGGACACGAGTTCCATGTGCTTGGTCAGTGGCGAAGCGCGGATGTTCGCCTTCCACTCCGCGATCGGGCGGCCGTACTTCTTCTCGATCGAAGGGAAGTACGCGGCAGGGCCCCTGGCGGTTTCCGTCATCTCGGTATGTCCCATCTGGCATCTGGTGCTGAGCGATCCCGGGGTGGTGATGCGCTTCGCTTGTATGACCGGAGGCGACGGGCGAACTCATCGGTCTCGGCGAGCGCGGAAACCAGCGGCCGGCACCCGGCGGAAAACACGGCGAAAAGTTTTTTCGCCGACCTGACAACCCAACGGGCGTGCCATCCCGTTCTCACGCCCATGAAGCACTTCACAGCCCCCGGGGGCCCCTGGAGCCCACCGGCCGTCCGGTAGCTGACCGATCACCGCGAACCCTTCCGCGCTATCCCCTCACGATCAGAGAGATGTCCTGTACATGTCAAAGAAAACTTCTGTTCTCGCTTCCGCCGTTCTGGCCGCTGTCCTCTTCCCCCTGCTGACCGCCTGCGGCGGCGACTCCGACAGCGCCTCGGCCAACACGAAGACCGGCGCGAAGTCGGGCTCGAACGCGGATGCCGGCTCCGGCTCCGTGGACGAGAAGCAGGAGCAGCGGGTGAAGGACAACGATGCCTACGAGAATCTGCTCACCGACTGCATGAAGAAGGCCG
The DNA here is from genome assembly GCF_040701725.1 of Streptomyces sp. NPDC093109. Taxonomy (NCBI): domain Bacteria; kingdom Bacillati; phylum Actinomycetota; class Actinomycetes; order Kitasatosporales; family Streptomycetaceae; genus Streptomyces; species Streptomyces sp. NPDC093109. The sequence goes on along the minus strand of NZ_JBFBEZ010000014.1, from coordinate 154,498 downwards.
GCTTCGAGTACACCCCGACCCTCGGTGACATCTACGCCCCCAGCACCGCGTTCGCGGCGATCTCGGGCGCGGACTACGAGCTGGCCAAGAAGTACCGGCAGAAGTACGGCTTCGGCGGCAGCTACGCATCCCTCGTGTACCCGAACGACGGCGAGCTGAAGTCCGCGGGGGCGACCGAGGAGAGCCCCAACGCGGCGTACCAGGCGAGTCTCACCGAAAGCCAGAAGGACGCCTACATGGTCGCCCGGTCCGGGAAGGACTGGGCGACGGACAACGGCCGGCCGAAGGGGTGTGAGGGATCCGCCCGCGCCGAGGTGTACGGGTCGGACGCGGACGTCGACGCGAAGGAGAAGGCGGAGCAGGAGGCCGACAAGGCCAACGAGCTGAAGCTGAACGGCGATTCCGAGCTGGTCGAGCTGGCCCAGACGTACGCGTCCTGCCTCACCAAGGAGGGGATGGAGCCGTCCAACACCCAGCCGACCGCGATCGGTGACGAACTGCGGCTCAATGGTGGCGGTGGGGCCGCTGCCGCCGGCGGGCCCGCTGCCGTCGGCGAGGAGAAGTCCGTGGACGAGGCCAAGAGCCTCCTCACGAAGGAGATCGAGACCGCTCTGAAGGATCTGGAGTGCGGTAAGGCCTTCCGGGCCGCCTACTTCCCGAAGTTCAAGGAGAACCCCACCTACGGCGGCGGCAGCGGCGGCGTCGGCTGACAACACCCGGTCGGGCGCCACCCCGCCCACCTCCACTCACCACCTCCACTCACCACCCTCTTCACCACCACCACTACCCACAACACCGGCGGAGACAAAGACTGATGGCCAGGCGCAGCAGTGACGGAGAAGGCGGCTCCCGCCGTAAGAAGGGCGGCGGCGGGGGCAGCACCAGCCGCCGGAAGCTGGGAGTGGTGGTCGGCGTGATCGTGCTGGTCGGCGCGGGCGGCTGGTTCGCCGGTACGCAGGTGAAGTCCCCGGCCGACGCCGCCTCCGGGCACACGCCCCCGAAGGCCGGACCGGTGTCGGTGGCGGTCGAGGAGCGCGACCTCACCGCGACCGTGGTGGCGAACGGAACCGTCGAATTCGCCTCTCCGCAGACCCTCAGCCTGGCCGGCCAGGTCGGCACCGGCGGCGGCGCGGGCGACGACACCGTCGAGCAGCGGGTCACCAAGGCACCCTCCACCGGCACCGTGCTGAAGGAGGGGGACGTACTGATGTCGGTGAGCGGCCGGCCGGTGCTCGTACTGGCCGGGACGGTCCCGATGTACCGCTCGATCGTGCCCGGCACCAAAGGGGAGGACGTCACCCAGCTCCAGGGCGCGCTGAAGCGGATCGGCTACTTCCAAGGGGCGCCGAGCGGTACGTATCTGTCGGTGACGGCCGAGGCGGTCACGCAGTGGTACAAGGCCAGGGGCTTCGAGGCACAGGCGCCGACCGAGGCCGACAAGCAGCAGCTGACGACACTTCAGCAGGCCGTCAACGCCGCCCAGTTGGCCCTGATCGCCGCGAAGGCGTCCGATGCGGAGAAGAAGACCAAGGAACTGGAGATGAAGCAGGCCCAACTTGGCCTGGACTCAGCCAACTCGGCGCTCTCCAGCTTCAACGCGTCCTACGGCACCAAGATCCCGGCGGGTGAGGTGATCTTCCTTCCCAAGCTGCCGGTACGCATCGACAAGGTGAAGGTGAAGGCCGGTGACGCCCCCGCCGGCGAACTGGGCACGGTGACCGGCTCCGAGCTGATGGTCCAGGCCGTGGTGCCTGGCGCCGACGCCCTGCTGCTGAAGAAGGGCATGACGGTGGACATCGAGGCCCAGGGCAAGTCGGCGGAGGGCAAGCTGGAGGCGATCGGCGACGACGCCAAGCCGACCACCGGCGAGGACAGCGGCGGCGGTTCCGGCGCCGGCACCGGAACCGACTCGACGGGCGGCTCGACGGGCGGCACGGGCACCGGCTCTTCGGGCGGTACGTCCGGCGACTCGGGCCCGGCGCAGCTGCGGATATCGGTGTCCGACACGGACCTGCTGAAGGACTCCGCGGGCTCCTCCGTACGGGTGACGATCAAGGTCGGATCCTCGGACGGTACGGTGCTGACGGTGCCGGTCGCCGCGGTCCGCACCGCGGAGGGCGGCGGGACGCGCGTCAAGGTCGAACGTGACGGCAAGGTGGTGGAGGTGAGCGTCACCACGGGCATCTCGGCCGGCGGCTTCGTCGAGGTCAAGGCGGCCGGAGGTGCCCTGAAGAAGGGCGACCGCGTGGTGGTGGGCAAGTGACTTTTCCAGTGGACGCGAGTTCCGCCACGACGGCCGACGGGCCCGCACGGGACGCCCACGACCCCGCACGGGAAGCCCACGACCCCGCTCCGGCCGACACCGTCATCCGGTTGACCGGTGTGGAGCGCTCCTTCCCCACTGACCCACCGGTGTACGCCCTGCGCGACGTGAACCTGACGGTCGGCCGGGGCCGTCACGTGTCGATCGTCGGGCCGTCCGGCTCCGGCAAGTCGACGCTGCTCAACACACTGGGGCTGCTGGACAGGCCCACCTCGGGCTCGTACCTGCTGGACGGGGTGGAGACCACCGGGCTCGGCGACCTGGAGCGCACCTCGCTGCGCGGCAGCCGGATCGGCTTCGTCTTCCAGTCCTTCCATCTGCTGCCGTACCGGACGGTGGACGAGAACGTGATGATGGCCGAGACCTACCGCCGCCCCCGCCCCGGACGCGGGCGCGCCGGTCGCCGGGAGCGGGCCAGGGAGGCGCTGGACCGGGTCGGGCTCGGGCACCGCTCGGGCTTCCGCCCGGACCGGCTCTCCGGCGGCGAACGCCAGCGCGTCGCCATCGCCCGCGCGCTGATCAGCGATCCGGCGCTGCTGCTGTGCGACGAGCCCACCGGCAACCTGGACAGCGAGAACACCCTCTCGGTGCTGGAACTCTTCGACGACCTGTGCGCGCAGGGGATGACCCTGGTGGTGATCACCCACGACGAGTCGGTGAGCAGGCGCGCCGAGATGCGGGTGCGGATCACGGACGGCCGTCTCACCGTGGAGGGCCGATGAACGCCGCTGAACGCACCACGGAAGTCACAGAGGTAACAGAAGTAACGGAGGGCACGGAGGCCACAGAGGTCATAGACGTCATCGCGTCTCCCACCTCCCCCGCGTCCCCCGCCTCCGGTCAGCGCCCGTCGGCCACCGGCGGCCGTAAGGACAGGCGCAGATGGACGCGCCTCGGCATCGAGCGCCCGTGGATGGACCCCCGGGATCTGTGGCTGGAGTCGCTGGCCGGCGTCATGGCCCGGCCCATGCGTTCGGCGCTGACCACCCTGGGCACGGTGCTGGGCATCACCACGCTGGTCATCACCATCGGTGTGGCGGCGACCGCCGGCAACCAGATCGTCGGCCGGTTCGACGCCCTCACCGCCACCTCGGTCGCCGTTACGGTGCCACCCCCGCCGCCCGGCGCGGAGTCCGTACCGCTGGTGCCCTGGAGCGGACCCGAGGAGGTCGAGCGCCTCAGCGGCGTCGAGTCGGCCGCCGCGCTGGGCACCTCCGACAAGACCGCCAACATCCGCGTCCGGGCCTCCGAGCTGGTGTCCCCGGGCGTCACCAACGGCACCACCCTCGCCGTGACCGCCTCGACCGCGAACCTGCCGGCGGCCGTACGGGGCGAGATGACCGTGGGCCGGTTCTTCGACGCCGGTGACATCGCCGGCCGCGACCGGGTCGTCGTCCTCGGCGATCAGGCGGCCAAGCTGCTGGGCATCACCTCGGTGGAGGATTCCCCCGCCGTGTTCTTCGAGGACCAGTCCTACACGGTCATCGGCATCCTCGGCGGAATCCGGCGCGAGCAGCAGCTCTCCACCTCGGTGATCGTCCCGTACACCACCGCCGGGGAGCGGCTGGGGCTGGCGAACGTCAGCCGGGTCCTGGTGAACACCGAGCTGGGCGCGGCCCAGCAGGTCGCCAGGCAGGCACCGATCGCGCTCTCCCCCGGGCACGAGAGCTCGCTCTCCGTACAGTCGCCGGCCGACCTGTCCAAGGCGAAGGAGAATGTGCAGGGCGACGTCAACGGCCTCTTCCTGGTGCTGGGGCTGGTCTCCCTCATCGTGGGAGCCATCGGCATCGCCAACGTCACCCTGGTGACGGTGATGGAGCGGGTCGGGGAGATCGGCCTGCGCAGGGCGCTGGGCGCCACGCGGCGGCAGATCGCCTTCCAGTTCCTGCTGGAGTCGACGACGATCGGTCTGCTGGGCGGCATCATCGGCGCCGTGGCGGGCATTGTGATCGTGGTCGGTGTGTCCATCACCAAGGAGTGGACCCCGGTCCTCGACCTGCGGCTCGCGGTGGGCGCGCCGGTCGCGGGCGCGGTGGTCGGGCTGCTCGCCGGGCTCTACCCGTCACTCCGGGCGGCCCGGATGGAACCGGTGGACGCGCTGCGCGGTCCGGCATGATGAAGGTCCGGCGTGATGAGAGTCCAGGGCGACGACCGTTCAGGGCGATGAGAGTCCAGGGCGATGAGCGTCGTGCGTGATGAACCGGGACATCCGGCCGCCACCGTAAGGAAGTTCCCGAGAAAATCCTGTGAACCTGACAACCTCCCGGCCCGGCCATTCCGTTGACCTCCGCATGACGCACTCCGCACCGCCCGGCGCCGGGCATCCCGTGCCCCGCCGCTTCCCGTCGCGCGCCACCGACGTGCCGGGCGGTGAGGGCTGTTGAGCCGGAGTGCGGCGGAGCTGGAGGCCTCGTTCGAGGAGTTCGCGCGCTCGCGTCAGCGGCAGCTGCGCCGGGCCGCCTATCTGCTCTGCGGTGACTGGCACCTGGCCGAGGACCTGACCCAGGCCGCGCTGGCGAAGGTCTTCGCGGTGTGGCGCAGGGTGGAGCGGACGGAAGCCCCGGACGCGTACACCCGTAAGGTGCTGTACCGGACGTTCGTGGACGAGACCCGCCGGCAGCGCTGGTGGGAGCGGCCCGGGGCGCACCAGTACGACGTGGTGGCCGCGCCCCAGGACTCGGAGCTGCGGCTGACACTGCTCAACGCGCTGCGCCAACTGCCCGCACGCAGCAGGGCGGTGCTCGTACTGCGCTTCTGGGAGGACCAGAGTGTGGAGGAGACGGCGGCGGCCCTGGGCTGCACCACCGGCACGGTGAAGAGCCAGACTTCCCGGGGGCTGGCCGCACTGCGCCGGATCCTCGGCGACACCCCCCTGGACAGGGAGTCGCACGTCACCAGCTACACAACGGCGGAGTGGTAAGGATGAAGCAGGTAAACGGGAACAACCGGAATGATCGCGAAAGCCGTGATGAGGACGGCGGCGTGGGCGGCCCGGGCGACCCGAGCGGCCGGGGTGGCCCGGGCGGCGACGGAGGCGGACTCGCGCGGGCGCTGGGGCGGCTGGACGACGACTCAGAACCGCCCATGCCCGACCTGGTCAGGGCCTCGATCAACCAGGGCTACCGGATCCGCCACCGCCGCCGGGTCTCCACCGCGATCGGTTCGACCGTAGCGGTGTTGGTGCTGGCGGGCGGCGCCATGACCCTGCCCTCGATGATCAGCGGCCTCCGCCCCGCCGACGGCGCCGCGAACCCGCTGGGTCCCGCCACGGTGCCGGGCCCCACCACGATGCCCGGGATCCGGTACCCCACCACTTCGGTGCTGCGCGCGGCCGACCTGGACATCGCCCTGGATGTCGCGGAGGCGAAACCGGGCGATCCGCTCGTACCGGGCCGCTACTTCCGGCTGGCCGGGCCCGCGGCACCCGACGGCTTCCTGCTCTACGCCGCCGTCTTCCCGACGGTCACGACGAGCCGGAGCGCGAGGGAGGCCCTGGCGGCGGGCACGTGCGTGAACCTCGCCGGCCGGCTGATCACCACGCCCTGGAGCGACCACGCGCAGTGTGTGGGGACCGCCACCCGGTGGAAGGACGGCGACCAGATGCTGTCCTTCACGGTGACGGACCAGCCGGCGGCGGCGGGCACGGAGGCCGTACCCGATTCCGTCGCCGATTCCGTCGCCGATTCCGTCCCCGAATCCGAAGCCGGTTTCGCCGCCGGTTCCGCCGCCGAATCCGTCGCCGATTCCGTCGCCGATTCCGTCGCTGGTCACACGGCTGTCGGGGCGACCTACTTGACGAAGGACGGCTGGACGATCCAGGTGGTGGCCGGCGCCCTGGACCGTACCTCCCCGGCTTCCCCCAGCACGGCCGTCCCCTCCCCGCTCTCCCCGGCCTCCCCCGTACGCTCCGGCCTGCCCCAGACGGAGGCCACGCCCGAGGGGAACGGAACCCGGACCGGGCCCGAGCCGGCGGCCTCGGGCGGGGAGGCCGACCTGCTGGGGAAGCTGGTCATCGACCTGGCCGGCAGCGAGCGGTTCCTCGATCTGGTCCTGGAGCGGACCGACTGACCCTGGAGGTGGCGCGGCCGGCGCGTGGGTCAGGCGACCGGCTCCCAGACGGGCAGCCAGATGTCATTGGAGGCGCCCGCGCAGGTGTACTGGATCAACGCGTTGCCCTTGCCGACGCCTCCGGCGACGTTCAGGCACTTGTTGCTGGACTTGACCACGAGCTCGTAGCCCTTGCCCGTGGGCACGAACTTCCACTGCTCGTTGTTGGCGTTGCCGCAGGTCCACTGAATGACCTCGGCGCCGTTCGCGGTGCCGCCGCCCTTGACGTTCAGACACTTGCCGCTCTCCAGGGACTCGAAGCGGTAGTACCCGCCGCCCATCGACGTGGCGTCCCACCGCTCGTTGGCGGTCCGGGACAGCGGCCACTGGATGATCGGCGTACCGTTCGCGCTGCCGCCGCCCTTGACGTTGGCGACCTGGCCGGGGTCGGACGCGAGGCGCAGAGTCAGCCGGCTCACCTGCACAGAGCGGGCCGTATCGGCGGGACCGCTTGCGGCCGTCCCGGCCGTCTCGGGTGATGCGGCCGATGCGGCCGGTCCCGAGGACGCGAAGAGCGCCGCTCCCACTGCTGCCGTCGCCGCTGCCGCCGCCATGTACCGCTTGAATCCCGACATGTTCGCTCCCGCTCGTCGATTGTCCGTAAGGCTCCGGGCCGGTCCCTCCCGGCCGAGGGAGAGACTTCCGGAGCATTGCCGACCAGAAGAAGAGAAATGGCGCTAAACCGCTCGTTCGTGGGGCGATCATTCCGCAACTCGGGTGAATCGGCGGAGAGATTGTCGTGAGGGGAGAAGCGCGCTCCCCTCACGACAGGCGGCGGTCGACGGTTGGCGGTCGGCGGTCGGCGGCTGGTCCTACTCGAAGAACCTCAGGCCGGCGCCGGTGTTGCTGGTGGCGCCGGGGACGTTGGCGCGGGTGTACGTGGTGCTGCCCCACCAGACGAACGTGCCGTTCCGCCACTGCCGGGCGGACCAGGAGTAGGGCGTCCCCTTGGGTACCGCGTGGTACACGAAGGGGGCCCGTGGGCCGGCCGGCGGGCTGTTGTCGATGTCGCCGTTGACGAGGGCGAAGCTGTTGCTGCCGGGCCCGTCGACCTTCGAGGTGGCGGGCCAGCCGTTCATCATGGTGTCGGGATTGGAGCCGAACAGGCAGCCGTTGGACTTGTACCAGTCCCATACGTATGTGGGGTCGCCACCCTGGCGCAGACGCAGTTCGCCGATGCAGTACTGGTCGCTCCAGGAGCCGTTGGCCGAGTACACGATGTGCAGCAGGCCCTCGGGGTCCTTGAGCGGAATCGGCGCTTCGTTGATGTACGGGTTGCCGACCTTGCGCTCCCAGCTCTCGCGGGGCTGGGAGATGATGTAGCGGGAGCCGGTCGGGGTGGTCGGGCCGCTCATCTTGACGATGTAGAGGTTCTGCTCCGTGCCGTTGGTGGCCTTGGACCAGCCGGACCACACCATCCAGAGCTGGTTGTTGTACCGGAAGACCGAGCCGTCGATCGCCCACATGTCGTCCGGCAGCGCGAGCTTCGTCTCGGCCCCGTAGCCCGTGTCGGGCGAGTCCGAGCTGATGACGTACATACGGTGCGCCGCGCTCTGGCCGCCCGTGAAGTACACGTAGTACTTGCTGCCGATCTTCACGAGCTTCGGCGCCCAGATGTCACCGATCCCCGGATCGGTCCAGATCGTCCTGGACGCGACATCGGCCAGTCCGGCGAGGCTGGAAGCGGAACGGACGGCGATCCCGCCCCCGACCGTCTTCACCGCGTGGTAGGTGTCGCCCACCTTGATCACACTGGGGTCCGCACCGGGGACGTAGGTGTCGGCGGCGAGTTCGAAGTCCGAGCCGGCGGCGGTCGCGGCCGGCGCTGACGCCGAGGCCGACGTGGCGTCCGGGGTGGGCTGATGGAAGGCGAAGGTCGCCGCTATCGCGGTGGCCGTGAGGACAGACGCCATTAAAAGGGCGCGTAGGGGTGTTGCTTTCGGTCTGCGTGGCATGGTCATGATCCCTGCCTAAATGTTCACGCGACGGAGAGGCGACAGGTGTTCGAAGGGCACCGCAATAGAAGCGAAGAGGAGATGGTCGCGCAAGGAGTTGCGCGAAGTGTTGAACAGACCGATGCTCAGTCAACGGCTTTGGCACACAAGGGAATTGGGGGGGGGGGAGGCGGAGGAGGCGCGGGCCGGGGGTTCGTCGGGGTGGCGGGGGTTGTTGGGAAGGGGGCCGCCCCTCCTGGTGTGAGTGTCGCGTCTCCGTGACAGGTGTAAAGGGCGCTCCTGCGTCGCGTCGCTGCGCGATGACCTTCGGTCACCCTTGACTCCTGTCCCGGAGTCGCAAGTGCGGCTTTTCGGGAGGGGCGGCCGGTGGGAGGGGGTTGCCCGGGGGACCGGATGTTCTGCCGGTCGGCTCAGGGTCCGGCGGCCCGGCGGACCCTGCGGGGCTGCGCGGTAGTGGAGTGGGGTGACTCGGCCCCGTCTCGGCGGCCGGCGGTCTGCTGCTGGTTGCGATTCATGCCCCGCTGGTCGCCGTGGAGTGGGAGTAGAGGCTGCTGGGACTCGTGTGGCGGTAAGTGGGCTCCCGGAGGCGGTCTTTGCCTCCAGAAGGGCGTCTAATGCACCTCAGGACACATGTGCCGCCTGGAGTGACTCCCAACCGCCCGCCAAACTACCCCATATGGGACATGTCGGCGGGTGGCGGGGGGCTTGATCCCGACGACGGTGACGTTGCGGCCGTCTGGCGGGCCGGAAGTGGCTCTAGCGTCACACTCCCTGCTCTCGGGCACCGCCCGGAGACCCCCCGTCCGGCCCGAGGACCCCGGCCGGACAGCAGCCGCCGCCCGCCTTCCGGGCACCACAGCGCAACGGCGACCAGCGGGGCATGGGTGCCAGCAATCAGACGGCCGTCAGCCGCCGAGATGAGCCCCGCTGCCCCATGCAAAGTGTGCGCAGCCCCGCAGGGTCCGCCGGGCCGCCGGACCCTGAGCCGGGTAGCAGGGCATCCGGCCCCCCGGGCAACCCCTCACCCCCCGGCCGCCCCTCCCACACCCGCACTTGCGACTCCGGGGCAGGTGTCAAGGGTGCAGCGAAGCGTAATCGGCGTAGCCGACGCGACGTAGGAGCGCCCTTTACTCCTGTCCTGGAGGCGCGAAACTCACAGCTGGAGGGGCGGCCCTCTTCCCCACGGCCCCCGCCACCCACGCACCTACCCCGCCCCATCCAACCCCGGGTGCGGAATGCTCCATGCCCGGCGCCGGGTGCTGTTGCCCACCCCCGTGGGGCAGCGACACCCGGCGCCTGCGCGTGCCGCGCGCCTGGGCGGGCGGCCATGGGGCGCGCATAGCGCCAAGGGTGTCGATCCTGAAGGTGAGGCGGGCGAAAGTCAACTAACGTGGATTGAAGGTGCGGGCGTCAATGGGTGTGCCCCGACCGGGCGCCGTTTTGGGCGGTTTATTCTTAACGATCGTGTAATTGCCGGGCAACGCGTGATCCCCGGCCGTCGTCGAAGAGTTCTATGATCCGGCGCATGAACACCGACTCTTCGCTCGACTTCGCGGCTCGCTTCCGGCGTGTGATCTCGGTGATCTACCCGAAGGATCTGGGGCGTCCCTGGCGCGATTCGGAGATTGCCGAGGGGACTGGCCTGAGCGGTACGTACATCGGGAATCTCCGTAAGGGGAGCCAGAAGCCGAGTCTGGAGAACGCGGTGAAGATTGCCAAGTTCTTCGGGGTGCCGCTGGATTACTTCAGCGATTCGGCCACCGCGCTCGCCGTCGAGCGGGACTTGCGGAAGATCGAGGCCCTGCGGGACGCTCGGGTGGAGCGCATCGCGATGCGAGCGGCCGGGTTGCCTCCGGAGATGCAGGACGCCGCTCTCACCGTGGTGGAGCAGCTACGGAAGGCGGTCGGGCTGCCCGACGGCGACGGTGGCGATGGTGGCGAGGTCAGAGGGGGGTCCGGCGGCGGGTCCCGTGGTGGTACGGGGCATCCGTCCGGCGATGGCTCCTCGGCGTGACCGAGTCCGGTACCGGTGCTGGTTACGAGCTGACGCCGTTGGGGCGCTGGCAACCCGCCGGCGCCGAGGCTGATGAGGATGACGTGCGAGATCTGGGACGTACCCGCCGCCGGATGCGGGCCAAGGTCAGGGAGCTGGACCTGCCACGGCTGCGTACGGTGGAGGAGCTGACCGCGGCGGTTGCGGAGCGGGTCGGGCGTCCCGTACGGCTCGTACCGCGCCGGATGCGGGTCGGTGAGCCGTCCGGGTTCGTCGAGCGGCGCGCGGACGCCGACATCATCCACTTCGAGCAGGAGACCTCCGGCCTGCACCAGGCCCACATCATCTGCCACGAACTGGCCCATCTCCTCTGCGGCCACCTCGCCGAGGCTCCGGCCGACGACGAAGACGATGAAGGGGCCGGGCAGGTGGAGCTGTCCACCATCGACCCGGACATGCTCCGGCTCGTCCTCGGCCGTTCCCACTACGACGCCGTGGCCGAGGAGGAGGCGGAGATCCTGGGCGCCGAGCTGACCCGTACGCTCGTTCTGGCCCCAGGAGCGGGGACGACCTCACAACTCGCGCCCGCGCTGGAGCACCGCAAGGGGCAGAATGTCTGAGCCGACGACGTTCCCCGAGTCGGTGTTTTCCGCCACGGCCTTCTCCGACGCGCCGTTCAACACCGTCTACCTCACCATCGGCACACTGGCCTGGGCCGTCGCCGTACTGAAGTTCCGCGCCTGGCGCCGTGATCCGTCCCCCGGGCTGCTCGTCGTCGCCCTCACGATCGCCTCGCCCGCGACCGCCTTCGTGGTGGCCGCGCCGGTGGTGTACCGGCTGATCGACCGGCTCGCGCACCGCGGCAATCTGGCGACGCTGCTCGTCTACCTGGGCATCACCGGGTTCTCCGCCGCCGCCGTGGTGCTGGCCCGGATGTGGGCGCCGCCCCAGGTGGAGGCGGACGCGGACGCGGATGCGGAGAGGAGGGCGCAGCCGCGGGCGCAGGGCTGGGACGCGGCCACCGCCGACACCTGGCGGCAGGTACGGCGGCGGCTCGCCGTCTTCGGTGTGCTGGTCGTCGCGATGACCGTCCTGTTCCTCACCGGGGGAGCGCACACCCCGGAGACCCCTCTCACCTTCGACACCACCTTCGCCACCGAGCCCCGGATCGCCGCGTTCCTCGTCATCTACCAGGCGCTGTTCGGCTTCGCGCTGGTCGACATCAGCCGCGTCTTCCTCGGCCACGCCGCCCGGCTGCCGGCCGGACCGCTGCGGCGGGGCATCCGGCAGCTCGCCCTCGGTGGGTTCGTCGCCTGCGGGTATGTGATGTGCAAGGTCGTCGCGATCGGCGCCGCCGCCGGTGGTGTGACCGGTACCGAGTGGCTGAGCACCGCCCTGGGGCCCGTCTTCGCCGCGCTCGGCGCCGTCCTCATCACCACCGGTTTCGCGGGCCCGGCCGTCGCCGCCTGGACGCGCCGCCGCCGCGACTACCGGGCCCTTCGCCCGCTCTGGGACCTGGTGTACGGGGTGGACGGCCGGCTGGCGCTCGAAGCGCCCCCGTCGCGCTGGACCGAGCGGCTCGCGGTGCGCGACCTGGAGTGGCGGACCGCCCGGCGCGGACTTGAGATACGGGACGGCCAGCTCACGCTGCGGCCCTGGGGCGACCCCGGGGTGATCGCCGCCGCGCACCGGCTCGCCGACCGGGACGGTCTCGACGACGCGGACCGCGCCGCCCTGGTCGTCGCCGCGTCCCTGCGCCACGCGGCCGACGCGCTGCGCGCCGGCGTACCGCCCCGCGCCCGCGACGAGCAGGCCCAACTGCCGGGCCTCGACACGGAACCGGCCGAGGAACGGGACCACTTGGTGCGCGTCGCCCGCTGTCTGTCCGCGCCCCTGACCGGCGAGGCGTTGGCCGGTGCCGGTGCCGGTGCCAGTGCCACCGACGCTACGACGAATCCCCCGGTGATCCCGTGATGACTGACGCCGAAGCGGACGCCGGTGACGCCGACACTGGTGACGCTCACACCGTGCCGCGTCCTCCGCACCCGTACGACCCCTCCCGTACCCACCGCGCCTACGCCCGCCTCATGCTGGAGACCATGCCCGAGGAGTCCCGGATCGGGCTCACCCTGGGCTTTGTCCGTACGTTCGGGATCCCCGGCATCGCGCGTGTGCTGGCCGGCACCGGGCGGATGGAGTCCGCGCCCAAGGCGCGGGCGAAGGCGACGGGCGTGGCGATGTTCGCGCTGATCGGGTCGGGGGTGGACACCGACGAGGGGCGGCGGGTGGTGGCCGGGCTGCGGCGGATCCATGAACGGCCCGACATCACACCCGAGTTGATGCGGTACGTGATGGCGTGCTTCACGGTGTGCCCGCTGCGGTTCATCGACGCCCACGGCCACCGCGCTGTCACGGACGAGGAGCGGGAAGGCGCGTACGCGTTCCACACCGGCCTGCTCGACGCGCTCGGGCTGCCCCGGTCGCCGGACGAGGCTCAACTCGCAGACGTGGAACGGTGGATGCGCGCCTACGAGGCCCGCCACTTCGCCCCCACCCCGCAGGGCCGCGCGCTCTGGACCGCCACCAGCGGCGGGCTGCTGGCGGCCAGGCTGCCCCGGGCGCTGGCGCGGCTCGCCCCCGCGGTCGCCGCGTCGCTGCTCGACCCGCCGCTGCGTGCGGCGCTGGACGTACGGCCGCCGCTCGCGCCGGTCCGGGGGCTCGTGGCGTACGGGCTGCGGATGTGGTCGGGGGCGCGGGCCCGATCGGACGCGTAACAAGCCCCCAACCCCTACTGGTACTGGACGAACGCCGCGAAGGCTGACGCGGACGCCCCGGCCGGCTCCGGCCGGTGCACGCCCCGTGGCCGGTACTCCAGCCGGTCCGCCACTCCCACCAGATCGGCCAGCAGCCAGACGATGGCCAGCCACATCTCGGTGCCCTGCAACCCCGGCTCCCGTCCTGGCCCCGAGCCGCCCTCTCCCGCCGGGCCGAAACCGAACCCGGCACCGTCGCGCCAACTCCCCAGCGCCCGCGCCAACTGCGGCCCGGCCCACGCCCGTACCTCCGCCGCCCGATGGCGGGTCTGGCGGCCCGCGAGCCACAGCGGATGTGCCACGTCCAGTACGTTGCACGCGTTCTGGCGGCCGTCCGCGAACCACCGCGGATCGGCGGAGTGGGCCAGTACGGTGTCCACCACCCGCTCCGGGTACGGCACCGGAAGCCCGAACTGCGCGAACGAGCCGCGCGTCAGCCGGTAGTAGCCGTTGACCATCTGGAGTCGGCCCTCGGCGGGCGAGGCGGGCGCGCCGCCCCACATCCCCGTCCAGGGATCCACTCGCGTACCGAGCCAGCCGAACAGCGCCTCCAGCGCGCCGGGCGCGCTCGCAGTGGCTCCCGCAGTCGCGCCCGCAGTCCCGCCCGTATCGAGGTTGCGGTACGCGCCGGTCGCCCAGCAGTCGACCCACGCCCCTGCCGACCACGCCCGCGTCCGCCACGGCAACGCCTGTAGCCGTACGACGAGTTGCTCGGCGGTCATCCGCCGTACCGCGTGCACCGGGTGGGCGAACCGGGACCCCAGGAGCTCCAGCGCGTACCCCACCGACAGCACGTGGTACTCGGCCGCGCCGTCCTCGATCCAGCCGTCGGGGGCCGGCGCGGGCAGCACTCCCGGGCCGCCGCCGGGGGCGAGTTCGGGCACCAGGCCGCTCACCGGGTCCTGGAGTGCGCGCAGCCGTTCGGTGTGTTCGGCGGCGGTCAGTTGTGCCGGTGGCGCGCTCAGCAGCAGATCGGCGATCTCGACCGCGTCGCAGTGTGCGCGTACGGTCGCCGGGGCGCCGGGCCGGTCGCTGTAGCGGCCGGTGTCGCCGTCCCAGGAGCGGGTCAGGACATCGGCGGCCTGCGCCCGGGCGCGTTCGGCGAACCGGGCCACGGAGTCGCCCAGGTCACCGTCCGGTGTGCCGCCCGTCGGTGTGCCCCCGTTCGACGTGCTGCGTTTCGACGTGCTGCCTTTCGACGTGCCCGTGCGTGAGGTGTCGGTGTCACTCCCGCGCCGGTCACGGAGCGGGCGGGCCGGGTTCCCGGCGGCGATCGTCCAGGGCGCCAGGTCCTTGGTGACGACCGCGCCGGCCCCCACCACGCAGTGATCGCCGATCGTCACCCCGTCGAGGACGACGACGTTCGAGCCGATCCACACATCGTCCCCGAGGACGATGCCCTCGCTGGTGAGCGGCTGCCGGTGCACGGGCGCGTCCGGCGCGAAACCGTGGTTGAAACCGAGCAGGGAGCTGTGCGCGCCGATACGCACCCCGTTCCCGAGCGTCACCCGCCCCCGTACCGTCGCGTACGGATTGACCGTGCAGTCGCTCCCGGCCCGGATCTCACCGGTGACGTAGGCGTGCCCCGCGATGTAGGAGTCGGCGCCCAGGCTCAGGACATCGGGGAACACACCGGCCGCCGGGGAGACGTAGCAGCGCGGCCCCAGACTCGCTCCGGCGCCGGCCAGCCGCTTCTGGTGGGCGGCCTGCGCCGCGCGCTGGGTGGCGGAGGCGCGGTGCGTGAAATCCCAGGGGCAGTAGTCGAAGTACGCATCCGATGCCGCGTCTTCCGATGCCGCGTGTTCCGATGCCGCGTCTTCCGAGTCCATGTCCGCGAGTGTAGAGAGCGCTTTCTGTCCGGACAATGACCAAGAGAACAAGAGAAACGGACTGCTGCCCCTGGGTGGCGCTCACGCGGTCCGGTGGAGCAGATACGTGAGCAGTACGTGCGTCTCGCGCACTGCCTGCGACGCCTGCGACGCCTGCGACGCCCACGATGTTCGCGGCGACAGGGAGGCCGGCCGGAGGCACGCACGGGCGGCGTCGAGATGCCGGCGCGCCTCGGCCAGCGTGGCGGCGCGCCCGCCGGCCCGGTCGACGAGGGTGGCGGCGTGGGCGGCCGTCGCGTCGTCGAGGGGGCGGGGGGAGCTGAGCAGGCCCGCGAGTTCCCGTCCGGCGCGGTCGTTTCCTGTCGAGGGTGCGGAGAGCGCGGCGAGGACGGGGTACGTCTTCTTCCGCTGCCGCAGGTCACCGTGGACGGGTTTGCCGGTCACGGCCGGATCGCCCCAGATGCCGAGCAGGTCGTCGACGGCCTGGAACGCCACGCCGAGATGGCGCCCGGCCCGGTCCAGCGCGGTGACGGTGCCGGGCGGTGCCCCGCCGAGCAGCGCGCCGAGGGCGGCGGCGCAGCCGAGGAGGGTGCCGGTCTTGCGCTCGGCCATGGCCCGGTACTCGTCCGGACGTACGGCGCCGGGCCCGGTCCACGGCCGGTTCTCGAAGAGCAGGTCCTCGGCCTGGCCGTGCACCAGCCCGGTCAGTGTGGCGGACAGCCGCCGCACGGCGGCGGCGGTGTGGACGGGCGGTGTGGTCTCGGCGAGCGTCTGTACGGCGAGCGCGAAGAGCGCGTCCCCGGCGAGGACGGCCGGCCCGGTGCCGTACGCCTTCCACACGGCGGGGCGCTGCCGCCGCGTACCGTCGCCGTCCATGATGTCGTCGTGCAACAGCGAGAAGGCATGCACCAGTTCGACGGCGACGGCGCCCGGCACCGCCCGTTCCCCGGCCGCCCCCGCGGCCTCGGCGCCCAGTACGGCGAGCGCCTGCCGTACGCCTTTGCCCTGGGGCGCGCCCTGGGACGCGCACTGGGACGCGCCTTCGGACGCGCCGGCGCGCGGGGCGCCGCCCACCTCGCTCCAGCCGAGGGCGTACGCGGCCATCTCCCCGGTCCACGGCTCCAGCCGGCCGACGGCGACGGTCAGCGCGGGACGTACCAACTCCCGGCAGCGGGCCAGGATTTCGGGCGCACTGGCGACATGATCGGCCGCCGTGGAGGTGGCGTCCGGGTGCGCAGCCGCGACTGCGGTGGAAGCCCTCGTCACAGCGCCCCCTGGCCCAGGCCCGGACCCTGAGGCGGGCCCTGGCTCTGACCCAGGCCCAGGCCCAGGCCCAGTTCCGCCGTAGCTCTGTCGACCATGTCGCGGGCGTGCCGCAGCCCGATCCGGTCCAGGGTCTCGCGCAGCTTGGCCAGTTCGGCGGTCGTCTCCGCGCTGTCGCGGCCCAGTCGGGCGCGGGCCTTGGTGAGGCCGAGGCGGGCGAGGGCGGAGCCCCGGGGTTCGTTCATCGCGTCGAACTCGGCCAGCGCCAGCGCGTAGCCCGCCCGCGCCTCCTCGTACCGCCCGGCCCGGTAGAGAACGTTGGCGCGCATCTTGTGGTTGTAGGCGAGCGCGCTGGACAACTCCATTGCACGGCACGGGATTTCGGCCTTGGCCAGCAGGGCCAGCGCGCGCTCCGTATCGCCGTCCCGTACGGACACCACATCGGCGATCCCGCGCAGCGCCCAGGCCCGGCCCCGGTGGTCGTCGGCGGCGCCCGCGGTCTCGGCGGCCTCCTCGAAGAGGGCGAGGGCGGTGTCGTACGAGCCGGTGTTGCGGTGCATCTGGGCGATGCCCTCCAGCGCCCACACGGTGTGCCGCGCCTCGCCGCGCCGGCGGGCCTCGGCCAGGAGCTTCTCGTGGAGTTCGCCGACGGCGCGGTAGTCGCCCTGGATACGGCCGGTCTCCGCCAGCCCGGCGAGCGAGTAGCCGCGTACGACCACATCGCCCCCGCGCTCGCCCAGCTCGGCCGCGAGCCCGAGCAGCCGGTACGCGAGGGGCAGCGCGCCGCGCTGCCGGGCGAGCGTGCCGCCGCTCCACAGCGCCCAGGCCATCGCCCCGGTGTCCTCGCCCGCGCGGGCCGCGCGGTAACTCGCCTTCCACGCGCGGTCGGCCTCCGCGATCCGGCCGAGCCGCCGGTACGCCTCCGCCACGGCGAGCCCGCAGCGCGCCATCTCCCCCCACTGCCCGGCCTCTTCGGCCGCGTGCAGCTCCTCGATCCCCTTGGCCAGCACGTCGGTGAGGGACGAGTTCACCGACAGCGAGCCGAGCGCGCCCTGATATTCGGGCGCGAACGCCTTTCCCCGTACTGCTGTGGTCCCGCTGGTGGTCATCATGTGCGGTTCTCCTGTTCACGTTCCCGTCCAAGACGCTAGGAGAGATGCGGAGTTGGTGAATCCGCCTCCGTGTGGGTCATGGCGTAGTCCTCAGGTGCCATGTGAGGGGGCCGGGTAGTCAGTGCGACGTACGGGACGGGTACGCGGGCCCGGACACACCCCTAAAGTGGGGCGGGCAGCGGTGGTACGAGGGGGAGCGAGCGGCATGACCGGACACACGGACGCGAGCGGACAGACGGCAGGGCGCAAGGCAGGGCACAAGGCAGAGCACACGGCAGGACACACGGAAGGGCACACGGCAGAGCCACGAAAGCGCAGGATCACACTCCGCCACGCCGCCGGCCTCTGCGGGCTGCTGCTCGGCGGTGTGCTGCTGCTGGGCGCGGGCGCCGGCCTGGTGGGCGTACGGGGGACGGTGGACGACGAGCGCGCGTTCCGGGCGGCGGAGCCCTGCCCGGCGGCGGCGCGCGCGGGGGCCGACTGTCTGCGCGAGCTGCCGGCGTCCGTCGAACGTACGGTGACCAGGGACAACGGGCGGGCCGGGACGACGTACCGGCTCCGGCTGACCGGCCCGGACGTACCCCACGAGGTCGACCTGCCCGGCGCGGGCCCGTTCCTGAAGCGGCTCCACCCGGGCGACGGTGTGACGGTCACCATGTGGCGCGACTACGCCACCACCGTCGCCAAGGACGGGCACATCCAGCACACCACGGACACTCCGGAGGGCGAGCCGGAGTTCATGACCGCCCTGTCACTGGCCCTGCTGGCGTTCGGCGCCTACGCCTGTTACGTCGGTGTGGTGCTCGTGCGGCGCCCCTCCCGGTCCACCGGTGGGGCGCCGCTGCCCGCGCTCCTGGTCCCCCTCGGGGCGTTCAGCGTGGCTGCCGCCCTGCTCACCATCCCCACCGTACTCGTGGGCGATGTCACCAACCCCCTTGTGCAGGCGCTCAGTTGGCCGGTGTTCCTGCTGCCGGCCGGGTGGCTGCTGCGCCGCCTCCACCGCGGAAGCCGCGCCCGGCACGGTACGTAGGGACGGGGGAGGGACGGGGGAGAGACGGCGGAAGGCCGGGGGAGGGACGGCGGAAGGCCGGGGGAGGGACGGCGGATGACATCAGAAGAGCCCCTTGTACCCCTGCCACCCCGTGGAGATCTTCTTCCGGGCGCCGAAAGAGCCCTTGCCGTTTCCCTGGTAGCGGTAGAGAACGCCGGCCTTGTCACGGGCGACCAGATCGTTCCTGCCGTCGCCGGTGATGTCACCGACGCCCACGACCGCGTTGTACGAGGCTCCCCAGCCGGTGAACACGGCCGCCCGCGCCCGCAGTGTGCTCTTCCCCGTACCCTCGAACCGGTACAGCGTGCCGTTCTTCCCCCTGGCCAGGATGTCGCCGAAGCCGTCGCCGGTCAGATCGCCGGCGCCGACGATGTGCGTGTACGCCGCCCAGCCGGAGCCGAGCTTCTTGCGGGCGGCGAGTGTGCCGTTGCCCTTGTTGGCGAAGAGGTAGAGATCGCCCGTCGACTTCTTGCGGGCGACCAGATCCGTCCGCCCGTCGCCGGTCAGATCGCCGGGCGCGGTCAGCATGTCGTACGCGTTCCAGCCGGTGCCCAGCGAGGTGTGGCTGTGGGACGGGGTGTACGGGTTCCCGCAGCGGCCCGCGTACCGGCGCAGCTCGCCCTTCGGTATCCGTACGAGCAGCTCGGCGCAGCGGTCGCTGCCCATGTCGCCGAACGGCACGGCGACCGAGCCGGCGGGCCAGCCCGAGCCGGACCGCTTCCAGTCGAAGGCGCCCTTCCCCTCGGTGTAGTGCAGGGAGAGCGCGCCCTTGGAGTTGAGGGTGAGCAGCTCGCCGTAGCTGTGACCGCCCTGGTCGTGGTGGCCCTGCCGGGCTCTGGACAGATCGATCTTGCCGCTTGTGCTGTACGTTCCCGCGCCTTCGACGGCCGTGGCCTTCAGCGTCCAGGTGTACGAGCCGTTGTAGGCGTAGACGCCCGCCGCGTTCTTACCGTTCCAGTCGACGTTGGCCTCCGTGGTGGCGGCGCCGGTGAACGTACGGACGGTACGCCCGTTTGCGTCCTTCAGCAGGAAGGTCCACTCGACGGGCTTGCTGAAGCCCCAACTGCTCTTCCAGTTGGAGTACTTGAGGTCGGCCGAGGACTGGTCCACCTCGGACTCGGTCCGGGTCAGCGACTGGGACGGCACTCCGCTGGGGACGATACGCACACTGTCGTCGGGGCCGACATGGGCGATGTCCCCGCCGAACTTGTCCACGGCCCAGGTGATCCGCCGCTGGTCGGCGGTGTCACCGGCCGGCAGATCGGCGATCGCGCGCGGCGCCGCGCTCTTGCCGGTGTGGAAGTCGCTGAGCAGCAGTTTCCCGGCGGTCCTGTCGTGCTGTACGAGGTAGCCGTCGCCGACGAGGGCGGGTCCTGACGGCACGGCGAAGCTCTTCTTCGCCGTACGGTCGTAGACCCCGGCGCGCGCGGCCGGGCCGCAGTTCCAGTAGACGAAGCGGCCGACGGCCCGCAGCTCCTTGATGGCGCAGCCGGATCCGGTGGCGTACGACCCGACGGCCTTCCCGCTCTTGATGTCGGTGAGGGTGACCGTGCCCGCCGTCGCGCTCGCGCTCCAGAGCTGAGCTGCCCAGATGGAGGCGGCGACGGGGGTCCGGACGATCCGCTTCACCAGCCGTCGGTACTGCGGGACGTTGTCGATGTACTGCTTGCCGGTCGACTGCGCGTCGTAGACGAAGTAGCGGCCGGAGATGTCGACGATCCGCGCGCCGGTGACTGCGGGCTCGGTGCCGTGGTAGCTGTTGGGGCCGGTGTGGATATGGACGCGCTCCTTGCCGTAGCTCATGAAGACATAGCCAACATGGCCGTTGCCGGCCCCCACCAGGGGCATGCAGCCGCCGACGTCGCAGGGCACCTGCTTGGCGTATTCGTCGTCGCCGAACGGACCGACGTATCCCATGGAGGTACGGGCGGACGCCGTCGAGCCGTCCGCCGCGATCTTCCGGAGCGCCATGAACCGGTCACCGTACGCGCCGCGCTCCACCGTATGCAGGCTGCCGCCCGCGAAGTCGATCCCCCAGACGCCGTCGGTCGGCACCGGGGTGGGTATATCGGCGGCGGCGGCCGTGCCGGCCGCGCTCGCCATGCCCGCCGCGCCCGCCGTACCCGCGCCGGTCATCGCGGTGAATCCCGCGACCAGAGCGGCCACGGCGGCCAGAGCCGTGCTCCGGCGGGCCGGCTTCCGATGGCTCAACAGCGCAAGACGTCTCAAAGGGGATCCCCAAGTGGTCGATCCGCTACGGCGGTACGTCCGCCGCCGCGGCGGTACGGGTGAACCAGGGTGTGGGGCGCCTTGGTTGCTGCCTCTGAGCGAGACGTTCGGATCCTAGCAACCGGCAACCCCCGCCGGGGTCGGCGGCGACTTGAGACAGCCGCACCATCCCCCACCCCGCACCATCCCCCACCCCGCACCATCCCCACCTCCGCACCATCCCCACCCCCGCACCATCCTCACCCCCCACTGATCCCCTACCCAGGGAGCCCCCACATGCGCAGATACCTTGCGCGACTTCTCACCGTCCTCGCCGCCTTCATCGCGCTCGTCGCCATGCCCGTCACGTCCGCGTCCCCCGCGCAGGCCGCCGAGGACTGGAACCCGCCCGCGAACCTCACCCAGCCGCTGAACGAGGTGTGGAACCACGTCTCCACGACCTACCCCGACCTCTACGGTTTCCGCAATTACGGCTGGGACCAGGTCATGGCCAACAGGGGCAGCATCAACTACTGCGTCCGCTGGGAGTCCGACGCCCCCGTCAGCACCACCCTGCGCGACAACATCCACGCCGCGCTGAAGAAGCAGTTCGCCAAGTGGATGGCGGCGATGGTGGAGAGCGGCGCGGGTCACAACGCCTGGCCGTACACCACCGTGCCGGTCAACATCGTCGGCTGGGCGGTGAAGGACCGTTCCACACTCCAGTGGACGGACAACTCGGTCGACATCTACGCCGGCAACCTCGACGAGGGTGGCGCTCCGCAGTGTGCGCCGGACTGCGGCCGTTTCTTCCACCAGAACGGCGACTACTCGCGCTGTCCCGGCGGCGCGGCCCGCCACTACGACCAGTCCCTCTGGCTGACCAAGGGATTCCAGGGCGGCGCCGGCGGCGACTGGGGACAGCGCGTCGGACAGGAGTACTTCACCGGTGTGCTCAACCAGGAGAACATTCACATCTATCTGCACGAGGTCGGCCACACCTTCGGTCTCGACGACTTCTACGACTGGACGCCGACCGGGCAGTGCTGCTTCATCATGAACGCGGGCAGCGCCACGCAGATCACGGAGTTCGACAAGTGGATGCTGCGTGACTTCTGGCGCCATGTGAAGAGCCGCTACGGCCTCTGACCCAGCTGACGCGGCTGATGCGGCTGATGCGGCCGATTCGGCTGATGCGGCCGATGTGGCTGACGAGACGCAGGGACACCCCGCGCCGCACATGTCCTCGCTACGATCGGCCGCGTGCGCGCAAACATCGTGATCGCCGAGGATGACGTCAAGCAGGCCGAACTGGTGCGCCGTTACCTGGAGCACGAGGGGCATACGGTCACGGTTGTCGAGGACGGGCTCGCCGCTCTGGAACAGGTCCGGGGCGGCGAGCCCGACCTCCTCGTGCTCGACGTGATGATGCCCCGGGCCGACGGACTCGACGTGGTGCGGATCCTGCGCGCCGAGGGCCGCGAGGTGCCGGTGCTGATGCTGACGGCCCGCAGCACCGAGGACGATCTGCTGCTCGGCCTGGATCTGGGCGCCGACGACTACATGACGAAGCCGTTCAGCCCGCGGGAGCTGATGGCCCGGGTACGTACGCTGCTGCGCCGCAACCGCCGTACCGTCGAGGCCGGTTCACCTGCCGCCGTGGACGACGGGGTGCTGTCGATCGGCACACTGACGGTGGATCCGGCCCGGCACGAGGTCACGGACGGCGGGACGCCCGTACCGTGCACACCCGGTGAGTTCCGTATTCTCGCCGCGCTGGCGGCGGAGCCCGACCGGGTCTTCACCCGGCAGCGGCTCCTGGAGGAGCTGCACGGGTTCGACAAGTTCGTCAGCGGGCGCACGGTCGATGTGCACATCATGAACCTGCGCAAGAAGATCGAACCCGTTCCCCGGCGGCCCGCCCGGCTGCTCACCGTCTTCGGCGTCGGCTACAAGCTGACGGACCCCGCGAAGGACATACGTCATGCACCGCGCTGACCGGCCGGACCGCGACCAACAGCCGCCCAGGCGAAAGCTGTTGAGGCTGCCGCTCCGCAAGAGTCTGCTCGGCCGGCTGCTGACCGTGTCGGTGCTGGTGGCCTTCTGCTCGGTCGCCGCCACCGCCTGGCTCGCGGTGCAGACGACCTCCGGCGCGATCCGCCAGCAGCAGGGCCAGAACCTCAGCGCCGACGCGAAGATCTACAACACCCTGCTGGGGTACGCGGCGACCCACCCGGGCTGGGAGGGCGTCGACTCCACCGTGCGCGAACTGGCCCGGGACTCCCACCGCCGGATCGCGCTGACCACCCAGGACCGCCGGCCGCTCGCCGACTCCGCCACCGCGACCACGACCGCGAATGCGAATGCGAATGCGACGGAGAGTGTGAACTCGACCGGCACCGCGTCGGGCGCCTCCTCCGGTACGCCGTCCGCCGTCCCGCTGCCGGAGCAGGCCTCGGCGGTGGTCGACGCGCTGGCCGTCGACACCGTACTGGTGCCCAACGCCACCACGGCGACCGCCGCCGGCGCCGACCGCGTCGATCCGCGCGCCGTAGGACCGTTCCTGCTGCCCGAGGCGGAACGTGCCATGCTGCGCCGGACCGCCGCGGGACGCGTGAAGTGCCTCAACGGGCTCGGCATCGCGGCGGATGTTGTCGAGAGCCCGAGCGGGCGGCCCCGGCTCCAGTTCGTCAGCAGCGACACCGACCGGTCCATGGAAAACAAGTGTCTGACAGAAACGCCGGACAGTCCCACCGCGACCGAGAAGAAGGCACTCGACGCACTCAACGTCCTGGCCGACGCCTGCCTGAAGCGCCAGGGGCGCACGGGCGTGAAGCTGAAGCTGAACCTGGATCTGTCCTGGGACCGCGGGTACGCCGGGGGCGGCGCGGGCGACGACGCGTCCGTACGGCCCTACGAGCCCTATCCCGTCCCGGCAGACGCGAACGCGAGGGAGGCCGAGGGGCGGGCGGCCAAGGAGCGGGCGGCCAAGGAACGGGAGGCCGAGGCGGAGGCGGCGGAGCAGCGGGCGGCCGAGGAGCGGACCTCCGAGGAGAAGGCAGCCGAGCGGCAGGCGGCCGAGTCGCGGACGCCCGTGGATTCCGAGCCGGGGCCGACGGTTTCCGAGCGCGGAACGACGGTTTCCGAGCCGGGGCCGACGGTTTCCGAGCGCGGAACGACGGTTTCCGAGCCCAGGATGGCGGTAGGTGGCATGCGCGCTCTTCCCACCGACAAGGTGCCCGCGGCCCGCGACAGCGGATACGACCGGGCCATCGCCTCCTGCGTCGGCAGCGCCCGCCGCGAACAGCTCACCTCCTATGTCGCCGGGCCCGCCCTGCTGTTCATCGGCGATCCCGGTGACACCGCCGGCGCGCCCGGGTTCGACCTCTCACCGGCGAACACCGGGCGCATCGTCGGGGTCACCGCGCTCGTCCTCGCCCTCACGGTCGGCGCCTCGGTGTTCGCCGGAGCCCGGCTCGTACGCCCGTTGCACGCGCTGACCGGCGCGGCGCAGCGGATGCGGGACGGCCTGGACTCGGCGCCGGTGCCGGTCGGTCCTGACAACGAGATCGGGCGGCTGGCGGCGGCCTTCAACGACATGGCGGTACACCGCGCCCGGCTCGAGGAGCAGCGCAAGGTGATGGTCAGCGATGTCGCGCACGAACTGCGCACCCCGCTGAGCAATATCCGCGGCTGGCTGGAGGCGGCACAGGACGGACTGGCTGAACCCGACCCGGCGTTCGTCTCCTCGCTCCTTGAGGAGGCGGTGCAGCTTCAGCACATCATCAACGATCTTCAGGACCTGGCGGCGGCCGACGCGGGCGCGCTGCGGCTGCACCCGGAGACGGTGTGTGTCGATGAGCTACTGGGCCAAGTCGCCGCGGGTCACCAGGCGTTGGCGGAGGCGGCGGGCGTCGCTCTGACGGTTTCGCAGCCGCCGGGGCCGGGCGCGGGTGAAGCGCCGGGGCCCCGGCCGCAGCCGCACGCCGACCCCGTGCGGCTGCGCCAGGCCGTCAGCAACCTGGTCTCCAACGCGGTACGCCACACCCCGCCCGGCGGCCGGGTGACGCTGCGCTCGTACCTCTCCGACGCCGGGGACGAGGTGGCCCTGGAGGTCGCCGACACCGGCAGCGGTATTCCGGCGGACGACGTCCCGCATGTTTTCGACCGCTTCTGGCGGGCAGAGAAGTCCCGCAGCCGGAGTACCGGCGGCAGCGGTCTCGGCCTGGCGATCGTCCTCAAGCTGGCCGAGGCGCACGGCGGGACGGCGAGTGTGGTGAGCACCGAGGGGAAGGGTTCGGTCTTCACACTACGGCTGCCGGTCGCGCCCGGCGGAGCCATGGCGGAAGAGGCGGAAGAGAGCGGGAACACGGACAACACCGAGAACACCGAGAACACCGAGAACACCGAGAGCACCGAGAGCACCGAGAGCACCGAAAACACAACAGGAACTTGATGGGATACGCATGGCGTTCTGACAGCTTCCTCACAAGTGGCCGCCAGTCTTGAGCCCTGCCCGGAACCAGGTGTCTTCGCCGTCCGGGCACCACAGAGGCCGAGCTGGAACTGGAGCCCTACATGTCCCGCCATTACCGCCTGCACTTCGCCGTCCTGACCGCGATCACGGCCGGCGCCCTGCTTGTCCCGGCCGCCGCGGCCGTCGCCTCCGACGCTTCCCGCCCCAGCGAGGTGTCGTCCACCTCGCCGAAGGAGGCCGGACGCGACAAGGAGGCCGCACGCGACCGGGCGGCCGAGACACCGGAGGAGGCCGCACGCGACAAGGCGGCCGAGGATCGGAAGCCGGAGGTCGCCGAGAGGGCCGTCCCGGTGTCCGAGCCGAAGGAAGCCGAGCGCGCGAAGGAGGCCAAGCGCGCGGCCGAGCGCGCCAGGGAAGCCGATACGCTGCCGCGCGGTGCCGTCGCCGCGGGCGAGGCCCCGGCCGGGAACAACTCCGGTACGGCCGCCCTCGTCGGCTCGGCGACCGGTGCGCTCCTGCTCGCGGGCGCCGGCACCCTCGTACTGCGCCGCCGCTCCGCGCAGCGCCACACCGCCTGATCCGACACCGCGCCTGATCGGACACCGCCTGATCCGATACCGCATCTGATCCGACACCACGCGTGGTCCGACGCCCCATCCGATCCGACACCCCATCCGATCCGGCACGACAGTGGCGCCGCCCCTCACTGGGCGGCGCCACTGGCAACCCCGCTCTGGAGCCCGCTGTGTTCCCTGCTGTGTCCCCCGCGCACCATCCGGTGCATCCGGTACATCCGGTAAACCCAGTACGTCCGGTACGGCACTCCGGCGCCCTGCCGCCCGTGGCGCGCCTGGCCCGCCTGGCCCTTGTCGTCCCCGCGGTGCTCACCCTGCTGACCGGCTGCTCGTCGGCGGCGGATACGGCCGCGCCGCGCCCCTCCACCTCGGCATCCAGCTCCGCCACCACCGTCGGCACCCCCACTCCCACCCCCACCCCCGCACCCTCGCGCGGCGCGCCCACCGAGGTCACCATCCCCTCGATCGGCATCAGCGGTCCCCTGATGGAGCTGGGCCTCAACGCCGACGGCACCGTCGAGGTCCCGCCGCCGGAGAAGGGCATGACGGCCGGCTGGTACGTCGGCGGTCCCGCGCCCGGCGAAGCCGGTCCCGCCGTCATCATCGGCCACAACAGCACCCGTTTCGGCAAGGCCGTCTTCCACGGCCTCCACAAGATCGCCAAGGGTGCGGACATCACCGTCTCCAACACCCGTGGAAAGCCGGTGCACTTCACCGTCACGGACACGGAGAGCGTCAGCAAGGGCGCCTTTCCCACCCAAAAGGTCTACGGCCCGACCGACACCCACGCACTGCGCCTGATCACCTGCGACGGCGACTTCGACGCCCAGGGCCACCCGCTGAAGAACCTCATCGTCTACGCGACCCGCGCCTGACACCGTCCCCGCGCCTTCGGACCCCGTCCCCCTGCCCGCGCCCGTGGCACAGTGGCAGGAAGAGTGTTTCTACGGGAAACATGCGGGAGAGGGGATCCGGCCCATGCGCATCGGCGACGTGGCCGCGGCAGCGGGAGTCAGCACACGGGTGCTGCGCTACTACGAGCAGCAGCGGCTGCTCACCTCGGCCCGGACACCGGCGGGGCACCGTACGTACGAGAGCAGCGCTGTGGAGCGGGTCCGGCTCATCCAGCTGTTCTACCGCGCCGGGCTCTCCAGCCGGACCATCCGTGAGGTGCTGCCCTGCGTGGATACGGGCGAGGCCGCCCCGGAGCTGCTGACGCTCCTGGCCTCCGAACGTCAGCGCGTGGAGCGGCAGATCTCCGACCTGTTCACGGTCCGTGACCGTCTGGACATGGTGATCGAGGCCACGACCGACCCGGACTACGACTGTGCCGCCGCGCTCGCGTCCTGAGACACCCTTTCCTGTCTGCCCCCACCCTTCTGACCAGCGGACTTGCATATGACATTGGTGTCAAGTCTTAGCGTCCGGAGTCATCGGCAGGTCGCCGGTACCAGGGAGCCGACAGGCGTCGGACTCCGTGGGATGCGGTCCAGGAGATGACGATGAGTGAAGCGTTCGGTTTCCGTGCGTTCGGCGGCCCGGAGGTCCAGGAGTTCTTCGACCGGCCGGACCCCGTGCCGAGTCCGGCGGAGGTCCTGGTGCGGGTCACGGCCGTCGGGGTGAACCCCCTTGACTACAAGCTGCGTTCCGGCGTCATGCCGGAGTTCTACGGCGAGCGGCCGTTCCCGCAGGTGATGGGGGCGGAGGCGGCCGGTGTGGTGCTGGCGGTGGGCGCGGACGTCGACGGGCTGGCGGTGGGCGACACCGTGTTCGGCTGCGCGCTCACCGGGGCCGGCGTCTACGCGCGGACCACGGTGCTGGTCGGGTCCCTCACCGCGCGCAAGCCCGAGGGACTCCGCGACGACTGGGCGGCGACCATCCCCGTGGCGGTCACCTCCGCCCTCAACGCGATGGACCAGCTCGACCTGCCCAGGGGCGCGACCGTACTGATCAACGGAGTCGGAGGCGGCGTCGGTCTCGCGACCGCGCAGGTGGCGCGCGACCGCGGCCTGAACGTCATCGGTACGGGCGGCCCCGCCAAGCGGGCGCTCGCCGAAGCCGTCGGGGTGACGTTCGTCGACTACACCGACGGCCCGGTCGTCCCCCGGCTGCGCGACCTCGCCCCGGACGGGGTCGACGGGGTGGTGGACATGGTGGGCGGCGTGTCCCTGCGTACGGTGGCACCGCTGGCACGCGAGACGGGGAAGGTGGTGTCCGTCACGGACGAGACGGTGGCCGAGCTGGGCGGCGAGATGGTGCGCCGCCGGATCACCCGGGCCGATCTGGAGCACGCGGCGGCGCTCATGGTGGAGGGGCGTCTCGACCCCCACGTCGTCGAGACGTACCCGCTGTCCCGGGCGGCCGAGGCCCTGGCGCTCGTGGAGGACGGCCACGCGGTCGGCAAGGTCGTCATCGACATGACGCGGGAGTAGACGGCGGGAGCAGACGGCGGGAGCAGACGCGGGAGGGGCGCCCGGGGCGGCCACAACGGCCATCCCGAACGCCCCTACCGAACGCCCCGTACAAGCCGGCTGCTCAGGTGAGTCAGACGGTGACTCGGACGGTGGCTCAGACCAGGTCGAACCGGTCGAGGTCCGACACCTTGACCCACGCCGCGACGAAGTCCTTCACGAACTTCTCCTTCGCGTCGTCGCTCGCGTAGACCTCGGCGAGCGCGCGCAGCTCGGAGTTCGAGCCGAAGACCAGGTCGGCCCGGCTGCCGGTCCACTTGACCTCGCCCGTGGCGTCGTCGCGGGCCTCGAAGGTGTTCTGGTCGGGCGAGGTCGCCGTCCACGTCGTACCCAGGTCGAGCAGGTTGACGAAGAAGTCGTTCGTCAGGGTCCCGGGAGCGGACGTGAGCACGCCGAGCGACGACTGCCCGTGGTTCGCGCCCAGGACGCGCAGGCCGCCGACGAGGACGGTCAGCTCGGGGGCGCTCAGGTTGAGCAGGTTGGCCTTGTCGACCAGCAGGTACTCGGCGGGCAGCCGGTTGCCCTTGCCGAGGTAGTTGCGGAATCCGTCGGCGGCCGGCTCCAGCGCGGCGAACGACTCGACGTCCGTCTGCTCCTGCGACGCGTCCACGCGGCCCGCGGTGAAGGGGACCTCGACGTCGAAACCGGCGTCCTTGGCGGCCTTCTCGACGCCCGCGGCACCGGCGAGCACGATCAGGTCGGCGAGGGAGACCTGAGCACCCTGAGCGCCCTGCGCGCCTTCGGTCCGGGCGGAGTTGAAGGACTCCTGGATGCTCTCCAGCGTGCGCAGCACCTCCGCCAGCTGGTCGGGCTCGTTGACGTCCCACCCGGCCTGCGGCTGGAGGCGGATACGCGCGCCGTTGGCGCCGCCGCGCTTGTCGCTGCCGCGGAAGGAGGAGGCGGCGGCCCAGGCGGTGGAGACCAGCTGGGACACCGTGAGGCCGGAGGCGAGGATCCGCCCCTTGAGCGCGGTGACGTCCTCGGCGCCGACGGTCTCCTGCGCCGCCTCGGGCAGCGGGTCCTGCCACAGCAGGGTCTCGGACGGGACCTCCGGGCCGAGGTAGCGCACGGCCGGGCCCAGGTCGCGGTGGGTCAGCTTGAACCAGGCGCGGGCGAACGCGTCCGCGAACTCGGCCGGGTTGTCCAGGAAGCGCCGCGAGATCTGCTCGTACGCCGGGTCGAACCGGAGCGAGAGGTCGGTCGTCAGCATGGTCGGGGCCAGGCTCTTCGACGCGTCGTGGGCGTGCGGGATGGTGCCGGCGCCCGCGCCGTCCTTCGCCACCCACTGGTGCGCGCCGGCGGGGCTCTTCGTCAGCTCCCACTCGTAGCCGAACAGGTTCTGGAAGAACCCGTGGCCCCACTGGGCCGGGGTCGACGTCCAGGTGACCTCCAGGCCACTGGTGATCGTGTCGCCGCCCTTGCCGGTGCCGAAGGAGCTCTTCCAGCCGAGGCCCTGCTCCTCGATCGAGGCGCCCTCGGGCTCGGCGCCGACGTGGTCCGCCGGGCCGGCGCCGTGGGTCTTGCCGAAGGTGTGGCCGCCCGCGATCAGGGCGACGGTCTCCTCGTCGTTCATCGCCATGCGGCGGAACGTCTCGCGGATGTCGCGGGCCGCGGCCAGCGGGTCCGGGTTGCCGTTGGGGCCCTCGGGGTTGACGTAGATGAGACCCATCTGGACCGCGCCGAGGGGGCCCTCCAGCTCACGGTCGCCGGAGTAGCGCTCGTCGTCGAGCCAGACCTTCTCGGGACCCCAGTACACGTCCTCGTCGGGCTCCCAGACGTCCGCGCGACCGCCGCCGAAGCCGAAGGTCTCGAAGCCCATCGACTCCAGGGCCACATTGCCCGCGAGGATCATGAGGTCGGCCCACGAGAGGCTCTGGCCGTACTTCTTCTTGACCGGCCACAGCAGCCGGCGGGCCTTGTCGAGGTTGCCGTTGTCCGGCCAGCTGTTCAGGGGGGCGAAACGCTGCTGGCCGGCGCCGCCGCCACCGCGGCCGTCGCTGATCCGGTACGTACCCGCGCTGTGCCACGCCATGCGGACCATGAGCGGGCCGTAGTGGCCGAAGTCGGCCGGCCACCAGTCCTGGGAGGTGGTCAGCACCTCCGCGATGTCCTGTTTGACGGCCGGCAGGTCGAGGGACGTGAACGCCTCGGCGTAGTCGAAGTCCTCGCCGAGGGGGTTCGCCACGGCGGGGTTCTTGGCGAGGATCTTGAGGTTGAGCCGCTCCGGCCACCACTGGCGGTTTCCGCCGCCCTGCGTCGGGTGCGGGGCGCGCCCGTGCACGACGGGGCAGCCCCCGCCGCCCTCGGTCGTCGCGCCTACGGCGGTTGCGTCATGGTTCTCGGTCATGGGAATCCTTCCGGACCAGCTCGATCACGGTGCTCAGAACTGCGGTGGTCTGCGGGCGGAGCAGGCGGGGCGCGGGCCCCGGTCGGCTTCCTCTTCCTGCTGCGACGGGCCGTACGGGATCTCCCCGCCTCTTGGCTTATCGCCGGAGTCGATCCTACAATGGACAGAGTCCAAGTCAAGAAGAGAGCCAGCTCCACATCCCATCGGAATCAGGACAGCACCCACCGGCCACCCACCGGCGAACCACGGGTGTCGCGCGCATGAGCGATTGAGGTGAACCGACCGACATGAGTGATCTGCTGGAGCGGCTACGAGGACGCGGCTGGCGGCTGACCTCCCAGCGGCGCGTCGTCGCGGAGGTCCTCGACGGCGACCACGTCCACCTCACGGCCGACGAGGTGCACGCCCGCGCGGCCCGGCGGCTGCCCGAGATATCCCGGACGACTGTCTACAACGCGCTGGGCGAGCTGGTCGCGCTCGGTGAGGTGATCGAGGTCTCCACGGACGGCCGCGCCAAGCGTTACGACCCCAACGCGCGCCGGCCGCACCAGCACCTGGTGTGCTCCGGCTGCGGCACCGTGCGCGATGTCCACCCGACGGGGGACGTGCTGGCGGACCTGCCCGCGGAGGAACGATTCGGCTTTACGGTGTCGCAGGCCGAGGTCACGTACTGGGGGCTGTGCCCGGCGTGCGCCGGGGCGACGGCCGCGGCCGGAGGGACGGCCGGTGAGACGGCAGGGGGGACGGCCGGAGGGACGGCGCGGGGGGCGGCGCGTCAGCCGAAGCTCCAGGCCTGACTGCCCGTACCTGACTGACCGTCCTCCCGCCCGTCACCGCGCGCCCCCGGGACCGGGGAAGACGACCGGATACGACACGGTCGGCGTGGGCCGCACCGCCGGACTGTCGTCCCACTCGGGCCGCTCGATCGGGTAGACGACGGTGGGTCGCGGCTGGGGCTGTGGCTGCGCCGGGGGCTGCTGCCGCGTCTGCTGCCTGGGTAATCGGAGCTGCTCGGGCTGTTTGTCTGCGTCGGCGCCCGCGGTGGTGTGACCGCTGGCGAAGAGGAACACCCCGACCACGACCGCCGCCAGGATCGCCGTCTCCCGCCGGGCTCTGGCCGGCAGCCGGGTATGGCTTCTGACTACGATGCCGTTCGACTTCACATACTGCTCGATCACGGGCACAGCTGTGTCCCTTCGTCTCGTCAGCCGATTCACGCTCCCCCTGCACAACCGCCCCCATGTAAGCACCCGTCACTGACATCACGTCACCCCGTAATCGCCGTGCGTGATCACTTCAGGCCATCGCCGATCGCGGTGGATAAGGAAGTGTGAATGCGAACTTTGCTTCGTTTGTGTTGCTCGCGGATGGCGCGGGAAGTGAATTCTCGCTAGGTCGGCCGGTATCGCGCACGGTTGCGAACACGCCCGCAACGAAAAGGAGTTGACCGTTTTTGTGGTAGGCTATTAATGAATTCGCAGGGTGCCACGAAAAAAGGGGAATGGCGTGAATACCGAGAAGGTTACGGCTCGACGTCTCACGGCCGACGAGGTTTCAGGGTTGGGTCTCCAGGACGGCATCTTCGTCTCGGCAGAGACGGACGGCCTTCCTCTCGACTGCTACGCCCCGGCCTTCCTCACGGAGCCGGGCAAGAATTTCGAAGGAGGGTCCTTCACCGCGAGGACGGCCTTCGGCGAGGAAATTCACGTCCTCCCGGACAACGCCGAAGAGGGCGGTATCTGGATCGCCGACAAGGCGGGACAGGAGATCGAGGTCCTCCAGAGCGCCGGCGTTCTGCTGAACCTCGCCCTCTTCGTTCCCAACGGGAACAAGGAATCCCTGGAGGCGCTCTACGCCGCCGCCCGGGACGCGTTCGGCGCGGGCATCGTGCAGCGCTGGAGCGAGGACACCGTCGAGGTGCCCGACGTCAAGGTCGACCTCTACGAGGAGCCGGCCCGGGGCCGCAAGAACACGAACGGCCAGAACCGCGACCGCCGCGCCCTGGACATCTACCCGACCCGCGTGCGCTTCCTGGAGCCCAGCGAAGGCTGGCGTTTCATTGTCGAACCGCACAAGGAGATCGTCGACGACACCCCGACGATCTGACTCAACACCCCCTGAAAGCCCCGCCGGGCGACCCAATCCCCCCGTCCCGGCAACCGAACGCCCGACTGGATCATTCCAGCCGGGCGTTCCGCGTGGGCGGCCACGAATTCCACCGGCGCGAAAGCGCGAAAGCCGGAATCCAAGGCGAAATCCGCGGGCGGATTTGCGTCAATGGAGTTGACGAGGATTCTGTCCGCCCCGCAGACCGGAGGCGGCGGATCCGCCCGATGCCCCCGACGACTTGACGAGAACTCTCGCTACCCCCTCGCTCCCCCCCCCTCGCTCCTCTCCTCGCACCCCGCCAGGCGCGCCGTGCAACCTTCGTCCCACCTCACGAGTCTCCACGCTGTACTTCTTGCCCGCACAGCGCGAAAGGTCCTCGTGCACCAGAAGAGTCTCGTCGGCGCCCGGGTCGGCGGTGTCATGTCCGTGGTTGTCCTCGGCAGTCTGCTGACCGCCGTCCCCCAGGCCGCGGCTGCGACCCCGGCCGCGACCGTGGCCGCCGACACCACCTGCTCGACCAACGTCTACAAGCGGACGTTCTACAAGAACACCTCGTTCTCCGGCTCCCCGGTGAAAACCGACTGCGACAGCAAGATCAGCGAGAGCTGGTCGGGCAAGCCGGTCTCCGGCGCGCCGAAGGACAACTTCGGTGTCCGCTGGTCGGTGAAGCGGGACTTCGGCTCCGGCGGCCCCTTCACGTTCACCGCGTCCGCCACCGACGGCGTCCGCGTGTACCTGGACGGCGTCCGCAAGATCGACCTGTGGAAGAACACCGGTGACACCGCCCGCTCCAAGAGCGCCGACCTCACCGTCCCCTCCGGCAAGCACACCATCCGCGTCGACTACGTGAACTGGAGCGGCGCCGCCAAGGTCGCCTTCACGTACAAGCCCCGGACCTCGGCCGCACACGACAGGACGAAGCCGCTCGCACCCACCGGTGTGAAGACCGCCTACAACACCAAGACGCGCAGGACGGCCGTCTCCTGGTCCGCCAACAAGGAGATGGACCTGGCGAGTTACTCCCTCTACCGGCGGCCTGTCGGCTCCAGCACCTGGACGAAGGTCACCACGACCACAGCCCGGAGCCACACCGACCCCCTGGTGAACCCCGACGACCGTACGCCGTACTACTACGAGGTGCGCGCCAAGGACAAGGCGGGCAACACCTCGTCGGGCAGCACGGACATCATCGTCCGTCCACTGCCCATCGTCACCTCCCTGACCGGCACCTACGCCAAGGCGACCGGCAAGGTCACCCTGAAGTGGCCCCTCAACAAAGAGCCGCACTTCAGCCACTACACGGTCCTGAGCAACGACATCGTGGACGGCCGTTACGTCTGGGTCCCGCTCGGCACCACCAAGAGCAACACCTGGACCACCGCCCCCGTCATCGCCGACGGCGAGACCCGCCACTACCGCGTACTCGTCACCAACACAGGCGGCACCACCACCTACAACCCGAACTGGCTCGACGCCAACGCGCCCCATGAACTCTGGCTCGCCATCCCCGACGGCATCGCCCCCTACTACGCCCCCGACCTGACCCTGGGCACCTGCGCGGGCGGTATCCAGGCGACCGCCATCGACTACACACCGGCGCCGATCCGCGACTTCGCCGGCTTCGAGATCGAGCGCCGTACGGCGGGGACTGCCACCTGGTCGGTCGTCCTGCACCAGGGCTTCGACCCGCGCCGCGACTACGCCACGGCCACCGTCTGCGACACCCCGCCCACCGGCGGCCGTACCTACGAGTACCGGGCCCGCTCCTATGACGCGGCCGGAAACTACTCGCCGGCCAGCGACATCACTGCCGTTACCTGGTGATGCCGTCGATGTGCCCCAGCCGCGTGGCGGCTGGGGCACATCGGACAGCCCGCTCGTCCTGGACTTCGGCCCGGACGCGCGGGTATGCCTCCCGGACGATGAACCATGGCCGCGGACCATCGGCGCGGCAAGGCTCGTGGCATGACACAGACGAACACCACACATAAGGACCCGACGAGCACCGGAAACACCGTGAACACCGTGCTGGTGATCGGCGGCTCCGGCAAGACCGGTCGCAGGACGGTGGCGCGGCTCCGCGAACTGGGCGTGGAGACCCGAGCGGCCTCACGGTCCGGGGACACCCCCTTCGACTGGGCGGACCGCACGACCTGGCAGGCGGCCCTCGACGGGGTCGACGCCGTCTACATCGTCCCGCTGGACACCTCCCCCTCCCCGACGCCCGCCTTCGTCCGGCAGGCCGTCGCGAGCGGGGTCCGACGGCTGGTGCTGCTCTCGGCCCGGGGCGTGGACGTACCCGGCTACTTCGGCTCCTCCTACGAGGGCGGCGGCCCGCATACGGAGGGCGAGGCGGCCGTCCGGTCGTCCGGCGCCGCCTGGACGATCCTGCGGCCCGGCTGGTTCGCCCAGAACTTCAGCGAGGGCGCCTTCCTCGACGGCGTACGTGCCGGCGAACTCGCCCTGCCCACCGGCGACGGGACCGCCGCGTTCGTCGACGCCGACGACATCGCGGCGGTCGCCGTGGCGGCCCTGACCGAGGACGGCCACGACGGCGAGGTGTACGAACTCTCCGGCCCCCGGGCGCTCGGCATCGCCGACGTACTCGACGAGATCGCGAAGGCGACCGGTGTGCGCGCCGCCTACGTCCCGGTGGAGGAGTCCGTCTTCCGGGCCGCGCTGGTGGCACAGGGCCTGCCCGAGGAGGAGGCCGCGCTCTGGGCGGAAGCGATGAAGCCGATTCGCACGAGCCAGGAGGCACCGGTCACGGACGGCGTACGGAGAGCACTCGGCCGCCCGCCGCGCGACATCACCGACTTCGTCCGTGACGCGTCCGAGGCGGGTGCCTGGTCCTGAAGCCGTCAGGCAGGGCGCCGGTCAGCCCGCCGGTACGGCGCGGTCCGGTACGCGGGGGGTGGCGGTGGCGGCAGAGGCGGTGGCAGGGGCGGTGGCAGAGGCAGGAGAGGTGGCGGAGGAGGCGGCGGGCTCCTGCCGGAAGGTGCTCGGGCTCTCGCCACGGAGCCGTTTGAACGCCGCGCTGAAGCCGAACGCGTCCGCGTAGCCGACCCGCCGGGCCACCGCGGCCACCGTCAGCTCCGGGCGGGTCAGCAGATCGGCGGCGAGCGTCATCCGCCACTCGGCGAGATACGCAACAGGACCGTTCCCGACCAGTTCCGTGAACCGCTTGGCGAAGGTCGTCCTCGACACCCCCGCCACGCTCGCCAGCTCCGCCGTCGTCCACGGGTGCGCCGGATTCTCGTGGATCGCGCGCAGGGCGGGCCCCGCCACCTCGTCGCCGAGTGCGCTGTACCACCCCGGTGGTTCGGCCTCCGGGCGGTCGAACCAGTCCCGCAGTGTGCACACCAGCAGCCAGTCCAGAAGCCGGTCGAGCACCGTCTGGTCCCCCGGCCGGCCGGCGCCGCTCTGCGTCTCCAGGTAGTCCCACATCGGCGAGCAGTCCTGCTCGTCGGATATCACCAGGACCGGCGGCAGAGCGCGGAGGAGCCGCCGCGGAACCTGCTCCCGTACGTCGTACGCGGCGGCCAGCAGCACGGTGGAGCCGCTGAGTTCGAGGTCCCGGTCCACCGCGGCCCCCGGCGCCTCTTCTCCCCAGTGCACCTCCCGTACGCCCGTCGCCCGCTCCGTCGCCGTACCGTCGGGCGGGTCGTCCGGCGGGTCGTCCGGCGGGTCGTCCGTGAAGCGGAACGGTGCGGGCCCCCGGACGATCGCCGTGTCGCCGAGCGCCACGCGCCGCGCCTCTCCGTTCTCCGGCACGATCCACCCGGCGCCACGCAGCGGTACGCACAGCGTCAGGTACGGGCCGTCGGTGAACCGCAGCGACCACGGCGGCCACAGCACCGAACGGCCGAACACCGCACCCTTGCCCCGCACGCCCCGCAACAGCTCGTCGAACACGTCCATGGAGCCAACGATAGGCAGGCACCACGGGTGTCCCGGACGATCGCCTATGCACGACGGACGGACAGCCATGGGTCAGGCGGCGGCGCCGCGATGGACTTGCCCCATGACAACGCAGAGCGCGTACGGCGCCTCGTCCGACATCCTCGTCCTCGGTGCCACCGGCAAGACCGGACGCCGACTCACCGCCCGGCTGCGCGACACGGGCACCGCCCCGGTCCGGGCCGCCTCCCGCTCAGGCGAGGTCGTCTTCGACTGGACCCTGCCCGACACGTGGGAGCCCGCGCTCACCGGAGCCGGGGCGGTTTACCTGGTCGCGCCCGACGATCCTTCACCCGTAAGGGAGTTCGTGCGGCAGGCGGCAGCGTCCGGGGTGCGCCGCTTCGTGGCTCTCTCCGGTCACGGCGTCGAGAAGGCGGGCGACGGCATCGGCTTCGGCTTCGTCTTCGGACAGGGCATGGCCGCCGGCGAGGAGGCGGTCCGGGAGTCCGGTGCCGAGTGGACGGTCCTGCGGCCCAACAACTTCTTCCAGAACTTCGACGAGGACCTGTGGCTCGCGCCTCTGCGGGCCGGCCGTCTGGCCCTGCCGAT
This sequence comes from Streptomyces sp. NPDC093109, assembly GCF_040701725.1. Classification (NCBI taxonomy): domain Bacteria; kingdom Bacillati; phylum Actinomycetota; class Actinomycetes; order Kitasatosporales; family Streptomycetaceae; genus Streptomyces; species Streptomyces sp. NPDC093109. The sequence goes on along the minus strand of NZ_JBFBEZ010000014.1, from coordinate 117,356 downwards.
CGGGGAGATGCCGGAACCGTTCATCGACGCCGACGACGTGGCGGCGGTCGCGGCGACGGTGCTCACCGAGCCCGGCCACGCGGGCCGCACCTACGAACTGACTGGCCCCCGCGCACTCACCTTCGCCGAGGCCACCCGGACGATCGCCGAGGCCGCCGGCCGGCCCATCCGCTACGAGGAACTCACCCCGGCCGCCTACCGCTCCGAACTCCTCGCCGAGGGCCGGCCGGAAGCCGTCGCCGACAGCCTCGGCGCGATGTTCGCCCTGCACCGGGCGGGCCACTCCACCGAGGTGACCGACGACGTCCGCCGAGTGCTGGGCCGCGACCCCGTAGCCCTGCGACCGTGGGCACACCGCATCGCGGCCCGGGGAACCTGGGCACCGTAAGCGCCACGTCGGTCCCCTGACGACCGAAGGCCGGACCGCACACGAGATACGGGCGGGCCCCGCCCCGCCCCGTGCGACGCCTACCGCCCTGCGGCGACGGCGTGTCAGCCCCGTACGGTGCCGTCGCCCGTCCGCTCGGTGCCTTCGGCTGATGCTGATGCCGCCTTCTCGCGCATCTTGCGTACCAGTTCGGCCTTCTGGTCGGCGGCACCCTTGCGGTCGAGATTGCGGTGCGGACCGTTGTTCTGCCGCTCGGCGCGGGACAGCCTCTTGCGCTGGCCGCCCCCCATGCCCACGGGGTTGTTGATGTTCTTGCTCACGGTCATGAGTTCTCCCGGAATGATGTGGAGTGATCTACGGCTTCATCGGTGTGGACGGGCGTGGCGACGTCGAGGGGCGTCAGGTGGGCCGAAGTGTGCGACGGAACCTGGCAGGGCGCATACTCCGGGCGGCCTGGCAGGTCAGAGAGGGATGACACGGACCTGGCTGCCGCACAGCTTGGCCATGTCGTAGTGGCTCGCGCCAGTCCCTCATCCGTGAGGCCATCAGCCCCGACATCGAGGTCCTGACTGAGCCGGTTGACCAGTCCGTGTGCCTGTACCGCGTAGCCGCCGGTAAGCGCCAGAGGATAAGCACCGCCCACGGCGAGCACGTCCGCGAGCAGGCGACGGTGCAGGTCCGTGAGGTTCACGCGGCGGCCCGAGCGCTGCGAACCAGTTCACCGAAGGCGCTTTCCCAGACCACACGGACATCACGGCTGACCAGTGAACGCAGTGTGGGCCACAAGCCGACGAGAAGCTCGTGATGGAGGTACTGGATCAGGTCGTCGTGCCGGCCCTCGGCCAGGACGATGCGGTAGTAGCTCATCCGCAGCCGGGGCTGGTCGAGGTCGAACGTGGTCAGCCCCGACCACGCGAGGTGGAGCGGAAGACTTACTGTGCCGTGCTCAGGGCCGGCAAGCTCGGACAGCGCCGTAGGCAGGCGCTGAGCGAACTTGGCACGGCGGAGATCGGAAAGACCGGGCTGTGATGCCATACGCCGATTATCCAGGAAGGGGGCGCGGCACGCCGAAACGATGGCTGAGCATGAGGAAGCCCCGGGCCGTTGGCCTGGGGCTTTTCTGTGGAGCGGGTGACGAGAATCGAACTCGCGCTCTGAGCTTGGGAAGCTCATGTTCTACCATTAAACTACACCCGCGTCGCAGAGCCTCTGAGGGCTGTGCTTCGTCGGACACTCTACCTCATGGCGGACCCCGGGCGATGTGAGCCCCGGGGTCCTTCTGCGTTGTCGGGGGTGGGGAGTGGGGGCGGATGTGGGGGGTGGGGGCGGGAGTTGGGGGCGTAGGGTGCCCGTGCGGAGTGCCGGTGGGGGGTGGGGCGGGGGGATCCCCTAGGGTGGCGTTTGTCCGCGTTTGTTGGGGAAAGGACCTGATGGACTTGATGGAGCGCACCGTCGTCCGCTGTGCCGAAGGCCATGTGTTCAGCACCGCTACGTTCCCGATGCAGCAGCTCGACGCCGGGAGGATCGGGCCCGGGAGACTTATCCGGTGTCCGAGGTGTGCGCGGTTGCGGCATGCCGTGATCGTGGAGCCCGCGGTGGCGGAGGCCGAGCGGAGCTGACGTTGTCCGCGCGGGGCGTGCGGGCTGCCCGATTGGGGTGGGCTCGCGCGCTCTGCGTATCCTCGGGACGTGCTTCTCTCAGACAAGGACATCCGGGCCGAGCTGGATTCCGGACGCGTACGCCTCGATCCGTATGACGCATCGATGGTGCAGCCCTCCAGCATCGATGTACGGCTCGACCGGTATTTCCGGGTATTCGAGAACCATCGCTATCCACATATCGACCCCGCCGTCGAGCAGGCCGATCTCACCCGCACGGTCGAGCCTGAGGGGGACGAACCGTTCATCCTCCACCCCGGTGAGTTCGTGCTGGCGTCGACGTACGAGGTCATCTCGCTGCCCGACGACATCGCCTCCCGGCTGGAGGGCAAGTCGAGCCTCGGCCGGCTGGGGCTGGTGACGCACTCGACCGCCGGATTCATCGACCCCGGTTTCTCCGGGCATGTCACGCTCGAACTGTCGAACATGGCGACGCTCCCCATCAAGCTCTGGCCGGGCATGAAGATCGGGCAGCTCTGTCTCTTCCGGCTCAGCTCGGCGGCGGAGTTCCCGTACGGTTCCGAGAAGTACGGCTCGCGCTACCAGGGGCAGCGGGGGCCGACGGCGTCCCGTTCGTATCTCAATTTCCACCGGACGCAGGTGTGACGCAGGCATGAGCGAGACCCGAGAGAATCTGACGTACGAGAAGTTCGGGCGGGCCGTCCGCGAACTCGCGCAGATAGTCGCCGACGACGGTTACGAGCCGGATGTCGTGCTGAGCATCGCGCGCGGTGGGGTTTTCGTCGCCGGCGGGCTCGCCTACGCACTCGACTGCAAAAATATTCATCTGGTAAATGTCGAGTTCTATACCGGGGTCGGCACCACGCTCGAAATGCCCGTCATGCTCGCCCCGGTGCCCAACGCCATCGACTTCTCCAACAAGAAAGTCCTCATCGCCGACGATGTCGCCGACACCGGCAAAACGCTGAAGCTCGTGCACGACTTCTGCGTCGACCATGTCGCCGAGGTCCGCAGCGCCGTCATCTACGAGAAGGCGCAGTCCCTCGTGAAGTGCGAGTACGTCTGGAAGCGCACCGACGACTGGATCAACTTCCCCTGGAGCGTCCAGCCGCCCGTCGTGCGGCGCACCGGGCAGGTTCTTGACGCCTGACGCCTGACGCCTGACGCCTGACGCCTGAGGCCTTGGGCACACGTCCCGGGCATCACAAAGGGGCCTTCAGCTCTCCGTCCGGAGAGTTGAAGGCCCCTTCGCGGTCCTCGTACTAGAGCGTGCCCAGCTTCAGCAGCGACAGCAGCGCGATCAGCTGAATCGCCGACGCCGCCAGCGCCTTCGGCCACGGCAGATCGTGCGACTTGCTCACCATCACCGTGAAGAGCGCCCCCGCGCCGATCCAGGTGAGCCACCCCAGAATCTGCACCAGCGAATTGTCGCCGCCCAGGAAAAGCGCGAAGAGCAGCCGCGGCGCGTCCGTGATGGACATGATCAGCATGGAGAGGCCGACGGTCGGCTGCCACGCGCCGTCGCCGCCGAGCTGGCGGGCGAGCGTGTGGGTCACCACGCCCAGCAGCAGTCCGCCGATCACGAAGGCGACCGCTGTCGACAGGGCGTACGGGATGGCCGTGGACAGCGTCGAGTTGATCGCGTCCTCGCGCGCCGTGTCGAAGCCGAAGAGCGCCAGCAGGCCGTAGAGGAACGTCACGACCACGGCCGGGCCCCAGACCGGGTAGTCGCGCATCTGGAAGAACGTCGGGCCCGGGCGCATGACGACGCCGGTCAGCAGTTCCTTCCAGTGCAGCTTCGGCCCCGAGGGGCCGGTGGCCTGGTAGCCACCGCCATGCCCGCCGCCATGCCCACCGCCGTCGCCGTTCCCGGCGTCGTGGTACTGGTCGTCATGGATGCTGAACGCCTGGGTGTGACCCGCGCTGTTGGCGTACGGGTCGGAGCCCTGCGCCGCGCGTCCCCCGTAGGGGCCAGCCTGCGTCTGGCCGTACGGGTCGCCCAGGTACTCCGGCTCGCCCTGTCTGCCGTATCCGCCCTGTCCGCCCTGCTGCCCGCCCTGCTGGCCGCCGGCGGGAGGCCACTGCTGCTGCCCGTACGGAGGTGCGGCCTGCTGACCGCCTCCGTAGTTCGGGGGCGGCGCCTGCCGTCCGTACGGCTGTTGCTGCGGGGGGTACTGCCCCTGCTGCTGCCGCTGCGGTTGTTGTTGCGGGGTGCGGTTGTCCCGGCCGCGTCCGATCCTGAATCCAGCCACGCGATCGAACGTACCTGCTCGCGGCGGGCGCGGTGGCTGCCCTGAGGAACGCGCGGGTCTTTGCTGCCGAGCTGTGACATCCCCTAAGGGATGCCGGGGGACGCCGACGACGCCCCCGACGACGCCCGTTCCAGGAAGACCGACGTGCTGAACGTGGTCACCGGGCGCCGCCCGTTCGCCGCGTACACCGCCACCACGTCCGTCGTCTCGCCCCGGTGCGTCCGCGTCACCGGGCCGCCGCCGAACTCCGGCCGGATCGCTTCCGTGACGGTACGGCCCCGGCCCGAGCCCGACAGCTTCGGCGCCGGTGGCAGCCGTGTCGAGGTGAAGCCGTACGCGGTCCCCGTAGCCCCCGCGCCCCCGAAGCCCTTCCGGCCGCCAGGCAGCAGCGTGCCCCGCGCCGCCCTCCCCGGGGTGCGGGCGCTGCCCAGGACGACCAGGTCGTCGTATCCGTCGCCGTTCACATCCGCCTTCGGCTCCGGCGCCGCCAGGACCGGGCCGCCCGCCGGGACCGGCGCGGCGGCGGAGCGCGGGGCTCCGTCGCGGGTGAACGGGCCACGCAGGAAGCTGACCTGGCCCGCGCTCGCGGTCACCGCGAGGTCCGTCTTCCCGTCGCCGTCGAAGTCGCCGCAGACCGGCTGGTCGGGCCACTCGTTGCCCGCCCGCGCCTTGGCGGGGATCTTGAGGACGACCGCCCGGCCGGTGAGTCCTGTGGGGCCGCCGAAGAGGATCTGGAGCGGTACGGGCGGCATCCCGATGCCGTTGTACGGCGGATCCGTGGCGATGATCAGATCGCCGTACCCGTCCCCGTCGAGATCGCAGGCTGCCTCCGCCTCGAACGCAGCCGGCAGCACCCCGCCGACCTTCGCCGCCCGCGCCCGGGGCGTCAGGAGCTGCCGTACGGAGGGATCCACCGCCCCTTCGCTCCCCGTGCCGTACACGATCCCGATGCCCGCGTCGTCCCCGTACGTATCGTCCTCCGCCTTGACCAGGTCGTTCAGTACGAGGTCGGGGTGGCCGTCGCCGTTGAAGTCGTCCGGCAGGGTGCTTCCCCTGCCGCGCGGTACGGCACGACGCGCCGCCGCGTCCACGGCGCCGTTCTTCGCCTCCAGGGAGCCGCGGCCGGCCGCCGCGTCGGGGGAGGCGGACGTACAGCCCGTCAGCAGCAGCGCCGTACAGACACCGACGACCGCGATACGTATGCGCATACGCACTACCAGTATCAGTGGCCCCAGTGGTGCAGCAAGGCAGGTTACGGGCGAGAGAGATGGACAGGGGGCGAGAAATGACTGAAGCGGTCGGATCCGATGCGTGGATTCGACCGCTTCAGTGTCGTGCTACGCCAACTACTTCACCGGCTCCGGTTCCGACTCCTGCTCCGGCTCGCTCTCCACCGGCTCCGTCCGTACCGAATCCAGCAGCAGCTGCGCCACATCCACCACCTGGAGCGACTCCTTCGCCTGCCCCTCGTTCTTCTTGCCGTTGACGGAGTCGGTCAGCATCACCAGGCAGAACGGGCACGCCGTCGACACGATGTCCGGATTCAGCGAAAGGGCCTCATCGACACGCTCGTTGTTGACGCGCTTGCCGATCCGCTCCTCCATCCACATCCGCGCGCCCCCCGCGCCGCAGCAGAAGCCCCGCTCCTTGTGGCGGTGCATCTCCTGCTGCCGCAGGCCGGGAACGGACGACATGATCTCGCGCGGCGGCGTGTAGATCTTGTTGTGCCGGCCCAGATAGCACGGGTCGTGGTACGTGATCAGGCCCTCGACCGGGGTCACCGGGATCAGCTTGCCCTCGTCGATCAGGTGCTGGAGCAACTGGGTGTGGTGGATGACCTCGTACTCGCCGCCGAGCTGCGGGTATTCGTTGGCGATGGTGTTGAAGCAGTGCGGACAGGTCGCGACGATCTTCTTCGACGCCTTCGGCTTCTTCGTCGCCGGGTCGTCGTCGTCCTCGCCGTACGCCATGTTGAGCATGGCGACGTTCTCCTGGCCGAGCTGCTGGAAGAGCGGTTCGTTGCCCAGGCGGCGGGCGGAGTCGCCGGTGCATTTCTCGTCGCCGCCCATGATGGCGAACTTCACGCCCGCGATGTGCAGCAGCTCCGCGAACGCCTTGGTGGTCTTCTTCGCCCGGTCCTCCAGCGCGCCCGCGCAGCCGACCCAGTAGAGGTAGTCGACCTCGCTCAGGTCCTCGACGTCCTTGCCGACGATCGGGACCTCGAAGTCGACCTCCTTGGTCCACTCGACGCGCTGCTTCTTCGCCAGGCCCCAGGGATTGCCCTTCTTCTCCAGGTTCTTGAGCATCGTGCCCGCCTCGCTGGGGAACGCGGACTCGATCATCACCTGGTAGCGCCGCATGTCGACGATGTGGTCGATGTGCTCGATGTCGACCGGGCACTGCTCCACGCACGCGCCGCACGTCGTGCAGGACCACAGCACGTCCGGGTCGATGACGCCGTTCTCCTCCAGCGTCCCGATCAGCGGACGCTCCGCCTCCGCGAGGGCCGCGGCGGGTACGGAGGCGAGCTGCTCGGCCGTCGCCTTCTCCTCGCCCTCCATGTTCTTCCCGCCACCGGCCAGCAGATACGGGGCCTTGGCGTGCGCGTGGTCGCGCAGGGACATGATCAGCAGCTTGGGGGAGAGCGGCTTGCCGGTGTTCCAGGCCGGGCACTGCGACTGGCAGCGCCCGCACTCGGTGCAGGTCGAGAAGTCCAGCAGGCCCTTCCACGAGAACTGCTCCACCTGCGAGACGCCGAAGACGTCGTCGTCGCCCGGCTCCTCGAAGTCGATCTCCTTGCCGCCGCTGGTCATCGGCTGGAGCGCGCCCAGGGCCGTACCGCCGTCCGCCTCCCGCTTGAACCAGATGTTGGGGAAGGCGAGGAAGCGGTGCCAGGCGACGCCCATGTCGGTCTTGAGCGCGACCGTGATCATCCAGATGAAGGAGGTCGCGATCTTGAGGGCGGCGAAGAAGTACGTGAGGTTCTGGAGGGTGCTGAAGCTCAGCCCCTTGAGGGCGCTGACCAGCGGATACGAGACGAAGAACGACGCCTCGTAGTGGTCGACGCCGTGCTGGGCGCCCTCCAGGGCATGCAGCATCATGATGCAGGTGCCGACGATGAGGATGACGGCCTCGACGAAGTACGCCTGGCCGAAGTTGGAGCCCGCGAAGCGGGACTTGCGGCCGGCCTTGCCCGGCGTGCTCAGCTGCCGGACGACGATCAGCGTCAGGATGCCGAGCACGGTCATCAGGCCGAGGAACTCGACGAAGACGTTGTACGGCGCCCATTCGCCGATGACCGGCAGCAGCCAGTCGGCCTTGAACAGCTGCCCGACGGCGTTGACGATCGTCAGGAGCAGCGAGAAGAAGCCGATCGCCACGAACCAGTGCGCCACACCGACGACGCCCCAGCGGTTCATGCGGGTGTGGCCGAGGAACTCCTTGGCCACGGTGATGGTGCGCTGCTTGGGGTCGTCGGTGCGCGAACCGGCGGGTACGGGCTGGCCGAGCCGCATGAAGCGGTAGATCTGGGCGATGGCACGGGCGAAAAGCGCCAGGCCGACCACGATCAGGACCAGCGACACGATGATCGCGGCGAGTTGCATTTCGGGGCTCCTCGGGCCTGCGAGGCGGAGACTTGATGACGGGCGGGCGACGTAGTGCGGTGATCCGAGCTGATGACCGAGCTGGTGACCGAGCTGATTACTAAGCGGTAACTTATGGAACTCGTGCTGAGGGTACCCACTTATTCCGCCGCAATGTAACGCCCGGTCGGTGATCTGTATCGCTCAGGTGACCCTGACCGCGGCCCCGGCCCGGACCCCGACCGTAACCCCGGCCGCACCGGGCCAGTGCGGCCGGGGTTGCGGCGAGGATCGCCAGGTCCAGCCCGATCCAGTGGTGCTCCACGTAGTGCTGATCGAGCAGCTCGGGTTCGTCCCACGGCAGCGTCGAGTGCCGCCGTACCTGCGCCATGCCGGTCAGGCCGGGGCGTACGAGCTGACGCCAGGGCGCCGCCGCCCGCGGGGTGCCCGGCGGCAGCGGGGCCGGGCCGACCAGGGAGAGGTCGCCGCGTACGACGTGGGGCAGCCGGGACAGCAGGTCGAGACGGAACCGCCGGGTGCGCAGGGAACTCAGGAGGAAGGGCCGTCCGTTGAGTCCCGTGTGCGGGACGCGCACGAAAACCCCGCCGGCCGGCCGGGAGAGCGCCACGGCGAGGGTGGCGGTGGCCAGGACAGGCGCCGCCAGCAGGAGCAGGATGGAACCGAGGGCCAGGTCCAGTAGGCGCTTGGGTGAAGGCGGCGGGAGCGGCGGGAGTCGCAGGGGTCGCTTCGTGGCCATGAATGACCGTTCTGTTGCGTTTCCTTAGGGTTCGGCACAGAACGATCCCAGGTGGGGCCGCCCCCGCCGCGCAGGCGCTCCGGCCGTACCCCCCGGCCCCGGCGGTTCCCGGTACTACCTAGCGACTATCACGATAGTTGAGCCACACCGACTCAGGTCTGTTGACGCCCCGGAATCCGTGAGGCATCCTTGAGCCTGTTCCACTCAAGTCAGCTGGAGGAATCGAAATGGCACGTGCGGTCGGCATCGACCTGGGCACGACTAACTCCGTCGTCAGCGTTCTCGAAGGCGGCGAGCCCACCGTCATCACCAACGCAGAGGGCGCCAGGACCACGCCGTCCGTCGTCGCCTTCGCCAAGAACGGCGAGGTGCTCGTCGGCGAGGTCGCCAAGCGCCAGGCAGTCACGAACGTCGACAGGACCATCCGGTCGGTCAAGCGCCACATGGGCACCGACTGGAAGATCAACCTGGACGGCAAGGACTTCAACCCGCAGCAGATGTCGGCCTTCGTGCTGCAGAAGCTGAAGCGGGACGCCGAGGCGTACCTGGGCGAGAAGGTCACCGACGCGGTGATCACCGTCCCGGCGTACTTCAACGACTCGGAGCGCCAGGCCACCAAGGAGGCCGGTGAGATCGCGGGCCTCAACGTCCTGCGTATCGTCAACGAGCCGACGGCCGCCGCGCTGGCGTACGGCCTCGACAAGGACGACCAGACGATCCTGGTCTTCGACCTCGGTGGCGGCACCTTCGACGTGTCGCTCCTGGAGATCGGTGACGGCGTCGTCGAGGTGAAGGCCACCAACGGTGACAACCACCTCGGTGGTGACGACTGGGACCAGCGCCTCGTCGAGTTCCTGGTGAAGCAGTTCGCCAACGGTCACGGCGTGGACCTGTCCAAGGACAAGATGGCTCTCCAGCGTCTCCGCGAGGCCGCGGAGAAGGCGAAGATCGAGCTGTCGTCGTCCTCCGAGACCACGATCAACCTCCCGTACATCACGGCGTCCGCCGAGGGCCCGCTGCACCTGGACGAGAAGATCACCCGGTCTCAGTTCCAGCAGCTGACCGCGGACCTGCTGGAGCGCTGCAAGACCCCGTTCCACAACGTCATCAAGGACGCCGGCATCCAGCTGTCCGAGATCGACCACGTGGTGCTCGTCGGTGGTTCGACGCGTATGCCCGCCGTCGCCGAGCTCGTCAAGGAGCTGACCGGCGGCCGTGACGCCAACAAGGGCGTCAACCCGGACGAGGTCGTCGCCATCGGCGCCGTGCTCCAGGCCGGTGTGCTGAAGGGTGAGGTCAAGGACGTCCTGCTGCTCGACGTCACCCCGCTGTCCCTGGGCATTGAGACCAAGGGCGGCATCATGACGAAGCTCATCGAGCGCAACACGACGATCCCGACCAAGCGCTCCGAGATCTTCACGACGGCCGAGGACAACCAGCCGTCCGTGCAGATCCAGGTGTACCAGGGCGAGCGCGAGATCGCCGCGTACAACAAGAAGCTCGGTATGTTCGAGCTGACCGGTCTGCCGCCCGCCCCGCGCGGCGTGCCGCAGATCGAGGTCGCCTTCGACATCGACGCCAACGGCATCATGCACGTGGCCGCGAAGGACCTCGGTACCGGCAAGGAGCAGAAGATGACCGTCACCGGTGGCTCCTCGCTGCCGAAGGACGAGGTCAACCGGATGCGCGAAGAGGCCGAGCAGTACGCGGACGAGGACCACCGCCGCCGCGAGGCCGCCGAGACCCGCAACCAGGCCGAACAGCTCGTCTACCAGACGGAGAAGTTCCTCAAGGACAACGAGGACAAGGTCCCGGGTGACGTCAAGGCCGAGGTCGAGACGGCGATCGTGGACCTGAAGGAGAAGCTCAAGGGCGAGGACACCGCCGAGATCCGCACCGCCACGGAGAAGGTCGCGGCCGTCTCCCAGAAGCTCGGCCAGGCGATGTACGCGGACGCCCAGGCGTCCGGTGCCGCCGCCGGTGCCGAGGGCGCTGCCGGTGCCGGTCAGGCGCAGGGCGGCCAGGCCGACGACGACGTCGTCGACGCCGAGATCGTTGACGACGAGAAGCCGAAGAAGGACGGTGCGGTGTGACGGAGGAGACCCCGGGCTTTGACGAGAAGCCCGACGTTCCCTCCGGCGCCAGTCCCGAAGACGCCACGCCGAAGGCCGCCGAGCCCGACTCCGTCAAGGAGTCCGGGCCGGCGGCCCCGGCCGGGGACGTACATGACGTAGCCCTGACAGCTCAGCTGGACCAGGTCCGTACGGCGCTCCACGAGCGCACGGCCGACCTCCAGCGGCTCCAGGCCGAGTACCAGAACTACCGCCGCAGGGTGGAGCGGGACCGCGTCACGGTCAAGGAGATCGCCGTCGCGAGCCTGCTGACCGAACTGCTGCCGGTCCTCGACGACATCGGCCGGGCACGCGACCACGAGGAGCTGGTCGGCGGGTTCAAGTCGGTCGCCGAGTCGCTGGAAGCGGTCACGGTCAAGCTGGGACTCCAGCAGTTCGGTACGGAGGGCGAGCCCTTCGACCCGACGATCCACGAGGCCCTGATGCACTCGTACGCGCCGGACGTCACAGAGACGACGTGCGTCGCGATCCTCCAGCCGGGGTACCGGTTCGGCGAGCGGACGATCCGGCCGGCCCGGGTCGCGGTCGCGGAGCCCCAGCCCGGGGCCCAGCCCAAGGACGAGCAGGCGGGCAAGGACGAGGAGAACGGTGGCCCTGAGGAGGGCTGACGCGGTGCCGCACAGCGGCAGTCGCGAGGGTTGTGCAGGTGAAGGCGGAGAGGAGGGACGTCGGGAATGAGCACCAAGGACTTCGTGGAGAAGGACTACTACAAGGTTCTCGGCGTCCCCAAGGACGCCACCGAGGCCGAGATCAAGAAGGCGTACCGGAAGCTCGCCCGCGAGTTCCACCCGGACGCCAACAAGGGCGACTCGAAGGCCGAGGAGCGCTTCAAGGAGATCTCCGAGGCGAACGACGTCCTCGGCGACCCCAAGCGGCGCAAGGAGTACGACGAGGCGCGCTCGCTGTTCGGCAACGGCGGCTTCCGCCCGGGGCCCGGCGCGGGCGGCAACGGCAACTTCAACTTCGACCTGGGCGACCTCTTCGGCGGCGGCCAGGCCGGCGGTCCGCAGGGCGGACCCGGCGCCGGCGGCTTCGGTGGCGGACTCGGGGACGTCTTCGGCGGGCTGTTCAACCGGGGCGGCGGTCCCGGTACGCGCACCCAGCCGCGCCGTGGCCAGGACATCGAGTCCGAGGTCACGCTCAGCTTCAGCGAGGCGGTCGACGGGGCCACGGTCCCGCTGCGGATGTCCAGCCAGGCGCCCTGCAAGGCGTGTTCGGGCACGGGCGACAAGAACGGCACCCCGCGGGTCTGCCCGACCTGTGTGGGCACCGGACAGGTGTCGCGCGGCTCCGGCGGCGGTTTCTCGCTGACCGACCCGTGTGTGGACTGCAAGGGCCGCGGGCTGATCGCCCAGGACCCGTGCGACGTCTGCAAGGGCAGCGGGCGCGCCAGGTCCTCGCGGACCATGCAGGTACGGATCCCGGCGGGCGTCAGCGACAGCCAGCGGATCCGGCTGCGCGGCAAGGGCGCGCCGGGCGAGCGCGGCGGCCCGAACGGCGATCTGTATGTCGTCGTCCATGTCGACGCCCACCCGGTCTTCGGCCGCAGGGACGACAACCTCACGGTCACCGTGCCCGTCACCTTCGCGGAGGCGGCGCTCGGCGGCGAGGTGAAGGTGCCGACCCTGGGCGGGCCCCCGGTGACGCTGAAACTGCCCGCGGGCACGCCCAACGGCCGTACGATGCGGGCCCGTGGCAAGGGTGCCGTGCGCAAGGACGGCAGCCGCGGCGACCTGCTGGTCACCGTCGAGGTCGTGGTGCCCAAGGATCTGGGCGCCGAGGCACGCGACGCGCTGGAGGCATACCGGAAGGCGACCGCGGACGAGAATCCGCGGGCGGAGCTGTTCCAGGCGGCGAAGGGAGCATGACCCGATGGACAGGGACGGGCGGCGACGGCAGCCCTCAGCGGCGTTCGGCGGGCCCTACCAGCTGACCGAGGAGACCCCGGTCTACGTCATCTCGGTGGCGGCCCAGCTCTCCGGGCTGCATCCGCAGACCCTCAGGCAGTACGACCGGCTCGGGCTGGTCTCCCCGGACCGTACGGCGGGCCGCGGGCGCCGCTACTCGGCCCGCGACATCGAGCTGCTCCGGCAGGTGCAGCAGCTGTCGCAGGACGAGGGCATCAACCTCGCCGGCATCAAGCGCATCATCGAGCTGGAGAACCAGGTGGCCGCGCTCCAGTCGCGCATCGCCGAGCTGTCCTCGGCGGTCGACGGCGCGGCGGCGGCGATGCGGCAGCGCGAGGCACAGGTGCACGCCTCGTACCGCCGGGACCTGGTGCCGTACCAGGACGTGCAGCAGGCGAGCGCGCTGGTGGTGTGGCGGCCGAAGCGTCCGCCGACGGACTGACGCGCCTGTGCGGGGCGGGGCCGGGGCCGGGCGGCCCGGGCCCCGCTTTCGCGTGCCGCGCGGCTCCACGGCGCGCTCGGGGCCGTTCCTCAGCCCAGTTTCCGTTCCTCGGCCGCCGCCTCCGAGCTCCACCACGCGCCGAGCGCGAACATCGTGTCGACGCCCACGGCCTCGTACAGCTTGTTCAGGTCGCTGTTGACGGTCCGCAGGCTGACTCCCAGCTCGGTGGCGATCTGCTTGAGCGTACGGCCCTCCCTGAGCTTGTTGAGGATGCGCCGGGACCTGCTCGTGGTGAGCGTCTCCTCACGCCGCCTGAACCGGCCTCCGGTCCACGGCTCGGCGCGCTCCCACTGCTGTTCGTAGATGTGGTGGAGCAGGGCCACCATGCCGGGGTGGGTGACGCGGAAGGCGGCGTCCCTGCCCGCGTCGGCCCGGTGGTCCGTGACGACGGCGAAATTGCGGTCCACCAGGATCATGCGCTGGAAGCCGGTCGCGAGGGTCCGTATCTCCGCGCCGTGCGCGCTCATCTTCGCGACCCACTCCTGCTCACCGGCCCTGGAGCGCGCCGTGTCCGGATAGAGCGTGTGGTAGGAGATCCCGCGCCGGAGGATCGCGAGGTCGGAGACGGCGGCACTGCGCAGCGTCTCGGCTCTTCGGTTGCCGGGTTGCGCCGTGCGGATCGTGCTCTTCGCCGAGTCCATCGCCTGGGTGATGGCCGCGGTGACGAGTTCGTGGCGGCCGAGGAACTCGACGCCGTTTCCGCTGGGCAGTTCGGCGTTCCGCATCTGCCGGTGCAGCTCGGACATCTGCTCCATGCGGCGCAGATGGTGCGCGATGGCGGCGCGTTCCCGCGCCAGGGCCGTCTGTTCGGCGTGGTAGAGGTCGGCCGCGCTCCACCGCCCGTGGTGCGGGTCGTGCACGGCCAGCCCGAGCGCGGCCAGCTCGGCGCACCCGGGTGCGGAGCCGTCGACGTGTTCACCCTGGACGAGCCTGCGCAGCAGGGTGCGGGCCTCCGCCGACAGGTCGGGTGACGGCACGGTGTGGAGGGTCGTGTTCTCGCGCGACGTTATGTTCCATCCCCTTCGTTTGATCCCTGCACGATTCCGCAGCGCACATGAGTGCAGGCGCTTGTCGCTTGAACGGTACGGGCCGAACGCGCAGGGTGGAGAGGGCCGGTGGCGTACGGGGGTCGCCGCCGGGCCCGGCGCGACGAGTCGGCACCTCGTGGGCGGAGTGAGAGCCGGTTGTGGAAACGAGTCACTTTCGTGGGCGCTCAGCCGTCCTGGTCCAGGATCTGCGAGTGGGCGATGAGATAGCCGAGCTGCGCGCGGCTGCCGCTGCCGAGGGTGGTGGCGAGCTTGGCGATGTGGGCGCGGCAGGTCCGTACGTTCATCCCCAGCCGGCGGGCGATGGCCTCGTCCACGTACCCCTCGATGAGCAGCTTCGCGATGGACCGCTGGACGCCCGTGATGCCGTCGGGCGTCGGCTCGTACGCGACCTGCTCGGTCAGGGGGGTGGCCCGGCGCCAGAGCAGTTCGAAGACCTGGGCCAGATAGTCGACGAGCCCCGGGTGGCGGAGTTCGAGGGCGACCTGCCGGTCGGAACGGGCGGGGATGTACGCGACGGTGCGGTCGAAGATGATCAGCCGCTCGGTCAGCTCCTCCAGTGTGCGGATCTCCATCTCGTCCTCGGCCAGCCGCTCCGCGTAGGCCATGGTGCCCTGGCTGTGCCGGACCGTGTGCTGGTACAGCGTGCGGATGCTGACGCCCCGGTCCACCACCGTACGGCCGCGCTCCAGGGCCTGGGAGAGCGAGTGCTCGCTGCGGCCCCCGCCCGGCTGGACGGTGAGGACCTCGATCCGGCACTCGGCCGTGGAGAGGTCGAGCGCGGCGTTGATCCGGCTGTCGCCCTCCAGGACGGTGATCGCGTGTGTGGTGGGCGGATCCTGGGCGGTGATGTTCATGAACGGCTCGAAAGCGTCGGTCAGCTCGATGGCGAAGTGCCGGCGCTCCTGGATCTCCCGCTCGACCGGGTTGAGGCGCTGTGCGAGAGCGGCGGACGGCGGGACCGGGCGCAGCCAGTCGGAGTCGTCCGGATCCGGATGCAGCAGAGGGAATTCCATCAGGCAGGGGGCCTGCTGGGCCTCGCTGCGGGTGATGCGTCCCGAGCGCAGTGCGCTGGCGTAAAGCCTTTTCCCGTCATCGCACAACTCGGTGACGGGGTGGGGATGCGTCTGTTTTGCGTCGTTTGTGGTCATAGCTCCACCCCCCAGGGTCTTGAACATGCAGGAACATGATGCCTCGTCCCGGTGGTGTTGACGTGTCCGGATAGGACATCGTTCAGATGGCGGGGGAGAGGAATCCATCAAGTGAGGACGAAGCCGACTATGTACAAGAGAATGCTTCGCGCAGTGGTAGCCACTGCTTTCTCTGCGGCTCTGGCCTTCGGTGCGCTGGCCGTCGGCGGGGACATCGCTTGGAACGCGCCTGCCGGAACCACCACGCAGGCCGAGGCGCCGGGCGACATCGCATGGAACGTTCGGGCAGCGGCGTCGGGCGACATCGCGTGGAACTCCGTTCAGGACGGCGACATCGCCTGGACAGCGCCGACCAATACAAACGCATGACCGTCCCGCCGGACGACCGGGTCTTCCGGCGCGAGATGGCCACGGCCTACCGGTCGGGGTGGCACTTCATCGATCTGGTCACGGCCATCCCGCACCGGGGTGACTCGTTGATGGTCACTCTCTTCGGGGAGCCGGTCGTCGTCGTGCGCGAGGACGACGAGGACGTCCGTGCCTACCGTTGCCTTCGCAGGCCGCGAGGGGCCCCACGCCCCGTCCGGTGTGCCATCCGATACGACATGATCTTCGTCAACCTCGACCAGCGTGATCACCAGCTGGTCGGACCAAGAACCACCATCGCCACCCCCCGCAGCGCCTGAGCGATTCCCCCGTCGTTGTAAATCGCTCAGACGCTTCCCCCACACAGCGGCGCCATCGTGGACCTGAAACTCGATGGCGCCGCTGTGCTGCCCGGGTACGGCGCGGAGCGCCCGGACGGCCCCCGTCCGGAGCCGCCCCGCCGTGCCCGGGCCTCTCTGTGCCCACCGCGGGCTCAGCCGCGGCCGATCGCCCGGTCCAGCGTGATCTCGATGACGACCCGGTCCGGGTTGGGGGTCGGGACGCGGCCGTACCGCTCCTCGTAACGGCGCTCCGCGTCCGCGACGGCGTCCGCCTCCGTACGGACCGTGGCCCGGCCCTCCAGCGTCGACCAGTAGCCCTTCTTGACCTGGCACACGGCGACCCTGGGGGCCTCCGGGCCGGCCGCCGCCAGGATGTTGGCGACCTTGCGGCTGTTCTTGTTCGTGATCACGCGCGCGATCCCGGTCTCCGGGTCGTACGTCACCCCCACCGGGACCACGTGCGGGCTGCCGTCCGGCCGCAGGGTCGTCAGGGTGCACAGGTGGTGCTCGCGCCAGAACGCGAGAAGATCGGGACTGGGGGCGCGTACGTCATGAGCCATGCCGAAAGCGTAGGGCGATCCCCCTTGAGTGGAATAGACTCAACTTTGCGCATGCTGTGAGAGTCAGGGTGAGTCCCGGGCCGGGATTACCCGTACGGGAGCGCACCAGGTTTACGCACAGGTGAGGAGAGAGCGCAGTGGACGCCGAGCTGACGAACAAGAGCCGGGACGCGATCAACGCGGCCACCAGCCGCGCGGTGGCGGCCGGACACCCCGATCTGACCCCCGCGCATCTACTGCTCGCGCTGCTGGCGGGCGAGGACAACGAGAACGTCACCGACCTGCTGGCCGCCGTCGACGCGGACCAGGCCGCCGTACGGTCCGCCGCCGAGCGGCTGCTCGCCGCCGAGCCCAGCGTGACGGGGTCGACCGTCGCGCCGCCGCAGCCCAACCGGGAGCTGCTCGCCGTCCTCACGGACGCGGCGCGCCGGGCCAGGGAGCTGGGCGACGAGTACGTGTCCACCGAGCACCTGCTCATCGGCATCGCCGCGAAGGGCGGCCAGGCGGGCGCGGTGCTCGCGGAGCGCGGCGCCGCCGCCGAGAAGCTGCTCGACGCGTTCGAGAAGGCGCGTGGCGGGCGCCGGGTGACCACGGCGGACCCGGAGGGCCAGTACAAGGCGCTGGAGAAGTTCGGCACCGACTTCACCGCCGCCGCGCGCGAGGGCAAGCTCGACCCGGTCATCGGCCGCGACCAGGAGATCCGCCGCGTCGTCCAGGTGCTGTCGCGCCGTACGAAGAACAACCCGGTGCTGATCGGGGAGCCCGGCGTCGGTAAGACCGCCGTGGTCGAGGGCCTCGCGCAGCGCATTGTCAAGGGCGACGTGCCGGAGTCGCTGCGCAACAAGCGGCTGGTTTCGCTGGATCTCGGCGCGATGGTGGCCGGCGCGAAGTACCGGGGCGAGTTCGAGGAGCGGCTGAAGACCGTACTGTCCGAGATCAAGGGCAGCGACGGTCAGATCATCACTTTCATTGACGAACTGCACACCGTCGTCGGCGCGGGCGCCGGCGGCGACTCAGCCATGGACGCGGGCAACATGCTCAAGCCCATGCTCGCCCGCGGCGAACTGCGCATGGTCGGCGCGACCACCCTCGACGAGTACCGCGAACGCATCGAGAAGGACGCCGCGCTGGAGCGCCGCTTCCAGCAGGTCCTCGTCGCCGAGCCCTCCGTCGAGGACACCATCGCGATCCTGCGCGGACTCAAGGGCCGTTACGAGGCCCACCACAAGGTGCAGATCGCCGACGCGGCCCTGGTCGCCGCCGCCACCCTCTCCGACCGCTACATCACCTCCCGCTTCCTCCCCGACAAGGCCATCGACCTCGTCGACGAGGCCGCCTCCCGGCTCCGTATGGAGATCGACTCCTCGCCCGTCGAGATCGACGAACTCCAGCGCTCCGTCGACCGCCTGCGGATGGAGGAACTGGCCCTCAAGAACGAGTCCGACCCCGCCTCCAAACAGCGCCTGGAGAAGCTGCGCCGCGACCTCGCCGACCGCGAGGAGGAGCTGCGCGGCCTCAACGCGCGCTGGGAGAAGGAGAAGCAGGGCCTCAACCGGGTCGGCGCGCTGAAGGAACGCCTCGACGAACTGCGCGGCCAGGCCGAACGCGCCCAGCGCGACGGCGACTTCGACACCGCCTCCAAGCTGCTGTACGGCGAGATCCCCGGCCTCGAACGGGAGCTGGAGGTGGCCTCCGAGGCCGAGCAGGAGGCATCCAAGGACACGATGGTCAAGGACGAGGTCGGCCCGGACGACATCGCGGACGTGGTCGGCTCCTGGACCGGCATCCCGGCCGGCCGGCTGCTGGAGGGCGAGACACAGAAGCTGCTGCGGATGGAGCAGGAGCTGGGCCGCCGCCTGATCGGCCAGTCCGAGGCCGTACAGGCCGTCTCCGACGCCGTACGCCGCTCCCGCGCGGGCATCGCCGACCCGGACCGGCCCACCGGCTCCTTCCTCTTCCTCGGCCCGACCGGCGTCGGCAAGACCGAGCTGGCGAAGGCGCTCGCGGACTTCCTCTTCGACGACGAGCGCGCCATGGTCCGTATCGACATGAGCGAGTACGGCGAGAAGCACTCGGTGGCGAGGCTGGTCGGCGCGCCGCCCGGATACGTCGGGTACGAGGAGGGCGGCCAGCTGACGGAGGCGGTGCGCCGGCGCCCGTACAGCGTGGTCCTGCTGGACGAGGTCGAGAAGGCGCACCCGGAGGTCTTCGACGTCCTGCTCCAGGTGCTGGACGACGGCCGGCTCACCGACGGCCAGGGGCGGACGGTCGACTTCCGCAACACCATCCTGGTGCTGACGTCCAACCTGGGCAGCCAGTACCTGGTGGATCCGCTGTCGACCCCGGAGCGCAAGAAGGAGCAGGTCCTCCAGACCGTACGGGCGTCCTTCAAGCCCGAGTTCCTCAACCGCCTCGACGACCTGGTCGTCTTCTCGGCCCTGTCGCGCGACGAACTCGCCCATATCGCGGGCCTCCAGATCGAGCGCCTGGCCAAGCGGCTGGCCGAGCGCCGGCTGACGCTGGAGGTCACCCCGGCGGCGCTGGAGTGGCTCGCGGACGAGGGCAACGACCCGGCGTACGGGGCCCGTCCGCTGCGGCGGCTGGTGCAGACGGCGATCGGGGACCAGCTGGCGAAGGAGATCCTGGCGGGGGAGATCAGGGACGGGGACACGGTACGGGTGGACCGGGCGGGCGAGCGGCCGGAGGACGGGCTGATCGTGGGGGCGGGGCCGGCGGGGCCGGCGGGGCCGGCGGGGTCTTCGGGGCCGATGCCTCCGGTGGGGCCGACGTCGTTGGAGAAGACGCCGTAGGGTTCATTCGTTCGAACGTTCAAAGGCCGATGGCCAACGGTGTGGAGTACGCATGAGCGAGCAGTTGGTCACAGTCGTCACGGGCGGCAGCCGGGGCATCGGCGCCGCCATCTGCGAGCGGCTCGCGGCCGACGGCCACCATGTCGCGCTCGGGTACCACTCCGACGAGGCGGCGGCGGAGGCCGTCGCCGAGGCGGTACGGAAGGCGGGCGGGCGGTGTACGGCCGTACGGGTCGACACCGCCGACGAGGCGGACGTCGACCGTCTTTTCGAGACGGCGGCGGCCGAACTCGGCCCGGTCACGGGCCTGGTGAACAACGCCGGGGTCAGCGGCCCCGTCGGCCCGCTCGCCGACGCGGACGCGGCGGGCATCCGCCGGGCCCTGGACGTCAACGTCGTCGGCTACCTGCTCTGCGCGAGGCGCGCGATCCGCGACATGACCCGCACCGGCGGCGGCGCCATCGTCAACATCTCCTCGGCCGCCGCCACGCTCGGCAGCCCGGGGGAGTACGTGCACTACGCGGCGGCCAAGGGCGCCGTCGACACGATGACCATCGGCCTCTCGAAGGAGGTCGCGGCGGCCGGCATCCGCGTCAACGCGGTTGCCCCCGGCGTCATTTGGACCGAGTTCCACGCCGACCCCCAACGCCCGGAGAAACTCGCCGCCGGCATCCCACTGGGCCGCGCGGGCCAGCCGTCCGAGATCGCGGGCGCCGTCTCCTGGCTGCTCTCGGCAGACGCCTCGTACACGACGGGCACGATCCTGCGGGTGGCGGGCGGGCGCTGAGTGGGGGGGGGCGGCCTTTGCGCGGGGACGGGGCGCTGGTGTGACTTCCCGAAGACTGTGAATTTCACCAAGAGGTCAGATCTTCGATGAATTCGTTGTAGGAGCGGTTTGTTCCCTGGGGTGTGTCAAGCAGTCCCTGAGTCAAGGCTTTTGAGGCGATCTCAGGGCAGTCGCTCTCCCTGAAGCGCGGGCTGGTGAACTGTGCTTCGAGGTCTTCCTTCGGGGTCCGACGCCGTCCGGTGTCCCTTCCCCGCCATTGTGGGGGAATCTTCCACGACGGCCGGTGCAGGGGGAACGCGTCCGGGAAAAGCAGGAGCCATGCTTCGGACTCGGCGGCGGCGAGGGCATAGACGGATTTGGCGGAGGGAGCGGCCTTGGCAAGCGCGGAGGAGACGGCTCGTCGAGCCGTGTCGTAGGCCGGGCCGGGACAGGCGTCCATGTCCTCGTGGACCACGATTCCCACGAATTCACCTGCTTTCAGCCGAGCCTTTCCCTGCGCCTTTCGGACCAGAATGCGGGCTGCCGTCTCCAGCTCGGCACCCGACTTCCTGCGGAGTCGCACCGGGTCGCTGATCTCGGTGAGGCTGACGGTCTCGGCCAGGCCGGGATGAGCGGCCCTGATGAAGGAAGCCAGCATGCGGCGGTCGTTCGAACTCTCCCCGGCAAGGACGACGATGCCCTTGCTCGACGCCCTGTGTATGCCCCTACGGCTCACAGCTCGTCCTCCGTCAGATCGCCCCCGAGCACTCCGGAGAACCACAGCTCACCGAGCGGCTGGTCACCTGTTACCGCGACGATTTCCTCGATCTCTTCCGTCGACAGGGCCGGGATGATGGAAGCGCCGCTGTCGTCGCGGTCACACACGATGAATTCATGCGGCTCCAAGCGATCCACCAGCGCCGGTGAGTGAGTGGCCACGATGAACTGTGTCCGCTCGGAGGCCTCCCGCAGACGCTCCACAATGAGTTCCAGGGCTTGTGGGTGCAGGCCGTGGTCGATCTCCTCGACGCAGGTGAGCGCCGGGGGGTGCGGGTCGTAGAGCATGGCCAGCAGACCCAGGAGCCGCACCGTGCCGAACGAGGCGTCGGCCAGCGGGGTGGGGCGGCGCAGACCACGCTCGCGAAGTACTACAGCGAGCTGGTCGGCGTAGCCACCAACCTGTTCGAATTCGATGGCGTCCAGTTGGGGCAGAATCCGTCGGGCGTCCTTCGTCAACAGCTCCCAGCGGTGCTCATCGGTGCTCAGCTGGATCAGAAACGCGGCCAGGTTCTCCGCGTGAGACTCCAACTGGCCGGCACTGATGGAGTGGGTGCGCGTGGGCTGTCTCGCGGCCGAGACGTTCACGTCGAACACCCTGAAGGAAGAGAGCCGTTCGGCGACGCGAGTGACCTCCTCGCCGCCGTCCGAACGCCCCAGACGGGGCAGTGTGGACAGCCCGCTGCTCAGCCGCTGGATACCGAATCTGCCGCCGTCGGACTCCCGCCCCGCCCTCTTGTCGACGACGCGGGCCTCTCCGCCCGAGATGGTGATGCGCCGCCCTCTGCCCTGGGTGCGCTTGAACCGGAAATCCTCCTGGCGTGACAGCGAGTAGGAGTCGCGGTTGCTCGCCACGGAGCGCCGGCGAACAGTCAGCGAGTACTCATCCGGAGCCTTGACGCTCGCGTGCGTTGTCCATGTGGCCTTGAGTCGGATTTTCATCGACGTCGGGGGCTTCTCGCCGCCCCAGAAACTCACTTCGTCGAACCCGCCACGCTCATCGAGTGCGGGGCGGAGGTCGGTTCTGATGATCGCGGCGAGGAAGTCGAAGACCTTCAGGACGTTCGATTTGCCCACCCCGTTCGGGCCCACGAGTACGGTCAGAGGACCAAGGGGGATGGTCACGTCACGGAGACTGCGGAAGTTCTCGACGTGGAGTTCCAGAAGGCGGCCGGGCATGGGATGAATCTATCGGTTGAGGGTCGCGAGGTGGGGCAAGTCGCCCAACCGGCCGTCCACCGGCTGACCATATGCGGCCCGGGGCCGGTTGTCAGTGGTGGGTGGCAGTCTGGATGCCATGACACCGGGGGACGAAAACCCGAAGGCCGCGGCGTCCTGGACACTCGCGGACATCGAGCGCGCCGTGCGCGCGAGCTGGGCGGCCGACACCTGTTCACCGGACGATGTGGAGCGCGCCCCCTGGACGGGGGAGAACCCGGCGTGGGGACAGTGCGACATCACGGCGCTGGTCGTGCACGACATATTCGGCGGTGACCTGTTGGTCGCGGACGTCCGTCTCGGTGCCGAACAGCACGGCTACCACTGGTGGAACCGGCTGCCGGGCGGCGTCGAGATCGACCTCACCCGCGACCAGTTCCGGCGCGGCCAGACGGTGGGCGAGCCCCGGGCCGTCCAGCGCCCGCCGGGCCGGCTGCCCCGGCGGGCGGAGGAGTACGAGCTGCTGCGCGGACGAGTGGCGGAGCGGCTCGGGGCGGGTGGCGTGACGGACCGCGCCTGAGGCGCCTGCGGCTCAGCCGGTGGGTGGAGGGGGCCAGGTGGAGGACCGGGTGGAGGACCGGGTGGGGGTGTCGGGTCGAAGATCCACCCGTGCTCCGATCCGGTGGCGGGCGTGCGCGCGGATCGTGGTGGGTGAGGGGGAAGGCGCGATCCAAGGAGCCACGTCATGCTGTCCGAACTCACCCAGGCGATGATCGTCAACGGCGCCGTCCTGGCCGCCGTGTTGCACACCGACCTCGGCCGGGCCCGCAGGATCGGTCCGATGCGGATCCTGCGTCCCCTCGTCATGGCGGGCGCCATCGTTCCGCTCTTCATCGCACGGCCGGTCACCCACGGAACGGGCCTCACCCTCGAACTCGCCGGCGCCGCCGCGGGCGTCCTGTGCGGCCTGGCCGCCCTCGCGCTGATGCGCGTCCACCGCGCCGGGGACACCGGAGCGCCGGTCAGCGGCGCGGGCGCGCCGTACGCGGCGCTGTGGATCGTGGTCATCGGCGCCCGCGCGGCCTTCTCGTACGGCGCCGCGCACTGGTTCCCGGCGCAGCTGACCGACTGGTGCGTCACCCACCAGGTCCCGGGCGCGGCTGTCACCGACGGGCTGATCTTCATGGCCGTCGCGATGCTGCTGACCCGGACCATCGGCCTCGCCGTACGCGCCTACCGCCTTCCGCCGGACGCCCGTCTCCCGCGCGGCAAGCGCGGCGGGCGCGGCGAGCGCGGCGGGCGTGGCGAGCGCGGCCGCGGGTGGCTCGGTGGCGGCCGTGGGTCGCTGAGGGGGCGCCGAGGGCCGCTGAGGGGGCGCGCGCTCAGGCGTCCGGGGGCGGCCCGCCGCCGTTCCCGGCCAGGAGCGTACGGGAGGCGGCGACCGCGAGGTCCGCGATCGTTTCGATGTCGGGGCGGCGGCGGGCGAAGAAGCCGTCCAGGTGGAGCATGGCGTAGCCGTGGGAGGCCGCCGCCTGGTGTTCCAGCAGCGCGAGGGCGGCCTCGGGGCCCCCGCCGGTCGCCCGCAGGGCCAGCGCCAGCATCAGGTCGGTGAGCCCGCGCCCCGCCTCGGCCAGGGCGGCATCGTGCAGTTTCTCCAGCCCGGCGGCGAAGATGATGTTGAACCCGGCCCCCCGGTCGCCCACGTACCGTACGTACGCCCCCGCCATCGCGGCGAACCGCTCGGCCGGATCCGTACCCGCGCGGTCGGCGGCCTGCCGCAGGTGCTCGGTCAGTTCGGTGGCGGCCTGGGTGGCCACCGCGGCCATCAGATGGTCGCGGTCGGGGAAGTGCCGGTACGGCGCCGCCGTACTCACCCCGAGCCGCCGTGCCACCCGCGCCACCGAGAAGTCCGCCGGGCCGGACTCCGCGAGCAGTTCGAAGCTGGCCTCGATGACCGCCGCGCGCAGGTCGCCGTGGTGGTACCGGGCTCGCTGCGGCTTGCCCTCGCTTCCCGGACCGGTGGTGGTCATGGGCTGTCCCCCTCGGAGCCGGCCTGGAGCCTGGCGCGGTAGATGTGATAGCTCTCTTACTGTAGCGTTGTGATAGGCCACTTACATTGGCCGTCGCCGCAAACGGAAGGGAGCCCCCCCATGTCGGGAACGGGTTCGGGTATGGATTCTGGGACGGATCCCGGTATGGATCCCGGTATGGACTCCGGGATCAAGGACAAGGTCGTCGTCATCACCGGAGCCAGCAGCGGAATCGGCGAGGCGACAGCCCTCCTGCTCGCCGAGCGCGGCGCGAAGATCGTCCTCGGCGCGCGCCGGGACGAGCGCCTGTCGGCGCTCGCCGCCCGTATCGAACAGGCCGGCGGCGAAGCCGCCCACGCCCGTACGGACGTCACCCGGCGCCAGGACCTGACGGACCTCGTCCAGCTCGCCCTCGACCGCTTCGGCCGGATCGACGTCCTCGTCAGCAACGCCGGAATCGGCCCGATCTCCCCGATCGACGACCTGCGCGTCGAGGACTGGGAGCAGATGATCGACGTCAACTTCAAGGGCGTGCTGTACGGAATCGCCGCCGCCCTCCCCGTCTTCCGCGCGCAGGGCTCCGGCCACTTCGTGAACACCGTCTCCACCGCCGGCCTGCGCGTCGTCCCGCTCCAGGCGGTGTACGCCGCCACGAAGAACGCCGTACGCACCGTCTCCGAGGGCCTGCGCCAGGAAGCCGGCGACAGTGTGCGCGTCACCGTCGTCTCGCCGGGCTTCGTCCACACGGACTTCGCGGACTCCATGACGGATCCGGAGATGAAGGCCCGGATCCTCGACCGGCGGGACCGCATCGCCATCCCCCCGGACGCCATCGCCCGCGCGATCGCCTTCGCCGTCGAACAGCCGCCCGGCGTCGATGTGGGCGACATCGTGGTCCGGCCCACGGCTCAGGACTGAGCGGCCGAAGGTCCGGGGCTGAGCGGCTCATGGACCGGGGCTGAGCGGCTCACGGGCCGGATGACGAATCCGTGACCCGTTGAGATGCGGATGGGGTTGCCACCCGTGGCCCGGGATGGGGGAGGATGGCAGGAACCGTACGAAGGGAAATTCACGGTGAGCATCGACCCGTCCTCGATTCCGAATTTCGGGGGCAGCCAGCCCCAACCGCAGGGTGCAGGACCGGCGGGCCCCGTCGTCCCTGACCAGGACCTGGTCAAGCAGCTCCTGGAGCAGATGGAGCTGAAGTACGTCGTCGACGACGAGGGCGACCTCGCGGCGCCGTGGGAGGAGTTCCGGACGTACTTCATGTTCCGGGGCGAGGACGACCAGCAGGTCTTCTCGGTGCGGACGTTCTACGACCGCCCGCACCCCGTCACCGACAAGTCCAAGATCCTGGACGCGATCGACGACTGGAACCGCCGCACGCTGTGGCCCAAGGTCTACACGCACGTTCACGAGGAGGGCGACGGTCCGCCGACCGTGCGGCTCATCGGTGAGGCGCAGATGCTGATCGGCATGGGCGTCAACCTTGAGCACTTTGTGTCATCCACGGTCAGCTGGGTGCGCGCCTCGATCGAGTTCGACAAGTGGCTCGTCGAGCAGTTCGACCTGGAGCCGGGCGACGAGAAGCCCGAGGACGTCTGAGCCACGTCTGAGCCACGCAGGCTGAGCCGCCTGAGTCGCCGGGGCCGTACCGCGGCCCGTCCGGCCGGGGGCGCGATCGCTGAGATCGCGTCCCCGGCCGGTTTTTTTCTGCGTTTGCGGCGATGGCGTCGTACGGTCCGCGCTCGCTCGGAAAGCGATGGCTGTCGCGGGTGCGCGCGCTCTAGGGTCGTCCCCCGTGACCGAACTCCCGCCCCACCTCTCCGCGACCACGGACGCGTACGACGCCATCGCCGTGCGCTACGCCGATCTCGTCCGCGATCACCTCGACGCCCTTCCGCTGGACCGCGCGATCCTCGCCGCGTTCGCCGAACTGGCGCGGACCGCGGACGCCGGGCCCGTAGCCGAGCTGGGATGCGGTCCCGGATACCTGACCGCGCACCTGCGTGGCCTGGGGCTGGACGCGTTCGGCGTCGACCTGTCGCCGGTGATGATCGGCCTGGCCCGCGCCGCGTACCCCGACCTGCGGTTCGATGTCGGGTCGATGGACGCCCTGGACATGGCCGACGGCCGGCTGGGCGGCATCGTGTCCTGGTACTCGGTCATCCACGCACCGCCGCGCGAACTCCCTTCGTATCTGGCCGAGTTCCGCCGAGTTCTGGCCGTGGACGGCACGCTCCTGCTCGGTTTCTTCGAGTCCGAGGGCGGTCCGGTGACGGCGTTCGACCACAAGGTGACGACGGCGTACCGCTGGCCCGTCGACGACCTCGCCGGGCTGGCCGGGGAGGCCGGGTTCGTCGAGGTCGGCCGGATGCTGCGCGAGCCCGGGGAGGGGGAGCGGTTCCGCCGGGGGCATCTGCTGATGCGGGCGCGGTAGCGGCCCCTCCGTCAGCGGGTGGCGCCGACTTCGTAGTCGGGGAGTGTGAGCGCCGAGTACGCACCCTGTTCCCGGCCGCCCGCGAGGGGAGCGGGATCCCGCAGGGCCTTGTTGCGCCGCGCCAGCTCTTCGGCCGTACGGGGCAGGATGGTGGTGCTGCCGGTGTCGGCGAGCGCCTGGTTCACGCTCACGAAGTCCCGTATCCGGTTCTCGTACGCGGCGAAGGCCGCCGAGTGGCCCTGGTGCGCGGCGAGTTCACCGGCGAGGACGTACGCGCCGACCAGCGCGAGGCTCGACCCCTGCCCCGAGAGGAAGGACGGGGCGTGGGCGGCGTCGCCCGCGAGGGCCACCCTGCCGGTGGACCAGTGGGGCAGGCGGATCTGGCTGACGGTGTCGAAGAACAGGTCGTCGGCGGTGCGCATGGCGGCCACCATGCGCGGGATCTCCCACTTGTCGTCGGCGAACGCCTCGGCCACGAGGTCGCGTTGGGCGGCGGGGTCGCGGAAGGCCGCGAAGGGCGGTTCGGGCCGGATCACGTTGAGGAAGCCGTGCACCTGGTCGCTGTCGCCCACGGCGTAGAGGACCGCGGACCTGCCCGGGACGTTCCACATCAGGGCGCTGTGGGAGAGCCCGAGGTGGTTGGGCAGGGTGAATCCGGCGAAGCAGTAGCCGAGGTACCGGTGGTACTGCTCCTCCGGGCCGAAGACCAGGCTCCTGGTGTGCGAGTGGAGCCCGTCGGCGCCGATCACCAGGTCGAAGGTGCGCCGGGCGCCGTTGCGGAAGGTCACGTCCACACCGCCGGCGTGGTCGTGGAGGGTGCCGATGGAGTCGTTGAAGAGGAACTCGACGTCCTCGCGGACGGTGTCGTAGAGGACGTCGGCGAGATCACCGCGACGTACTTCGAGGTCGCGGCCCTCGACACCGCCGGTGATCTCCTCGGGCGGGAGGGAAGCCACCCGGCCGCCGTCGGCGTCGAGGAAGGTGATCTCGCGGCTGTCGACGTGCGCCGCCCGGAGCCGCGGGAGCAGGCCCATGCGGGTGACCACCTCCAGCGCGGTGCCGCGGATGTCGATGGGGTAGCCGCCACCACGTACCGCGTCGGCCTTTTCGACGACCGTGACGCGGAAGCCGTAGCGGTGGAGCCAGTAGGCGAGCGCGGGGCCGGCGATGCTGGCGCCGGAGATGAGGACGGTGCGCTGTTCGGCTTCTGTGTTCATGGGATGGGCCCTTCCCTGGTCAGATACGTAATTTAGGTATCTTTATTGAGCGCGCGGCGACGGACTGAGGGTGTGCTGCGCATGGAGATGACTATATACCTAACTTAGGTATCTAACGAGGGATGCGGGATGGATCCACAGCAGCCGGACGCGGCGGCGGTGCCGGACGACGGCCGTGAGCAGGGCGTACGTGAGGAGGGCGTACGTGGGGAGGGTGGTGTGCGTGAGGATGACGTACGTGGGGAGGGTGGTGTGCGTGAGGATGACGTACGTGGGGAGGGCCTGCGTGAGCAGGAGGTGCTGGCCGTGCTTCCCCGGCTGACCCAGATCGGCAGCATCATGAACCGTGGCCGGCTGATCGAACGCGCCATGGAGGCCGCCGCGATCCACGTGGACCGGCCGGCGATGGGCGTACTCCTGTCACTGCACACGGCGGCCCGCCCGCTGAGGATCGGCGAGATCGCCGCGCGGATGCAGGTCGTGGGCCCGCACGTCACCCGGCAGGTGAACGAGCTGGAGCGGCGCGGCCTGGTGGTACGCGTCACCGACCCCGACGACCAGCGAGCCCGCCTCATCGAGGCGACCCCCGACGGCGCGAAGGCGACCGAACGCTACGTCGGCACCATCATCGGCTGGTTCGCCGACGCCCTCGCCGACTGGCCCCAGCAGGACCGCCAGGACTTCGGCCGCCTCCTCGGCCGCTTCGCCGACGACGTCACGGCGCGCCTGGTGGCCCTCGACAACGAGCCGCCGCCGACTGCGGAGTGATGCCGATGCCGATGCCGACGACGGCTGGTCGCTGGGGTGTTGTCGGGTGCAGGTTAGAGCAGTGTTGAGTGGGGTGGGTGGGTGGCGCGGGTTGTTGGGAAGGGGGGCCGCCCCTCCAGCTGTGAGTGTCGCGACTCCGGGACAGGTGTAAAGGGCGCTCCTGCGTCGCGTCGGCTGCGCCGATTTCGCTTCGCTACACCCTTGACTCCTGTCCCGGAGTCGCAAGTGCGGGTGTGGGAGGGGCGGCCGGGGGGAGGGGGTTGCCCGGGGGACCGGCCGGGCTGCCACTCGGTTCAGGGTCCGGCGGCCCGGCCGGTCCCTGCGGGGCTGCGCGGCAGTGGCATGGGGCTGCGGGGCTTGTCTCGGCGGCTGACGGCCGCCGGGTGGCTGGCATTCATGCCCCGCTGGTAACTGTTGCGTTGTGGTGCCCGGGAGGCGGGTTGTGCCTGGTGTCCGGTCGGGGTCTTCGGGTGGTGTCCGGGGCGGGGAGTGTGACGTTGGAGCCACTTCGGGCCCGTCAGATGGTCGCAGCGTCGCAGTCGTCGGGATCGAGGAGCCCACTCCCGTCAACATGTCCCATATGGGTTGGTTTGGCAGGTGGTTGGGGGTCTCTCCGGGCGGCACATGTGTCCTGAGGTGCGTTAGACGCCCTTCTGGATGCAAAGACGGCCTCCGGGAGCCCACTTGTTGCCACACGGGTCCCAGCAGTCTCTGCTCCCACTCCACGGTGATCAGCGGGGCGTGTGTCGCAGCCAGCGGCGGACCGTTGGCCGCTGAGCCGGTGTCGGGCCGCCCCTCTCCTCTGCTGCGTGGCCCCGCAGGGTCCACCGGGCCGCCGGTCCCTGAGCCGAGTGGTAGGACAGCGGACCTCTTGGGCCCCCCTTCCCCCGGCCGCCCCCCTGCTCCTGCACTTGCGCTGGAGGGTTGGGTGTCAGGGGTGGAGCGCAGCGGAATCGGCGTAGCCGACGCGACGGAGGAGCGCCCTTGATACCCGGCCCGGAAGCGCGACAATGACAGCCGAAGGGGGCGGCCCACGCTCAACACTCGCCCTCGTACACCCTGGTCTGCCTCTTGGTACTGACCTGCGGGTTGAACCCGGCGGCCACGGACTCGAGTGGCGTGAACGGTCACTTCTGCGTCCGTCCGGCTCTACCACGCTTGCCCACCCTGTCCAGCGCGGCGAATGCGCACCGTCCCCCGCGTACGCAGGAGTCGGTGCTTCAGGGGCGTTGCGAGGGGACCGGTTGGAGCGTGGGCCAGTGGGTGAGCATTGACTCGCGCAGGGTTCCGGCGAGTCGGCCCAGCTCTTCGAGTTCGCTGCCGTCGGTGGCCATGCGGTTGATGACCCCGAGACGGTGGACGAGCCGCTGCCGGGCCGTCGCGGTGCCCCACTCCCAGTCCTCGTCCGGGATCTTGGCCAGATGGTCGGTAGCACCGCGGTACGCGCGCTGGACCAGCGCGTCGCCTCGGATCAGCCAGCCCGCGCACGCGTCGGTGAGGTCGTTCGGGACCTCGGTGCCCGTGGCGTGGTGCCAGGCGGTGCGGTAGGCCGCCTCCGCCGCGTTCAGTAGTGGCTCGGTCGGAGCGGTGACGCACCAGCAGGTCGGAAAGCCGATCCGCAGGTAGGCGAGTTCCATGAGCCCGTCGCCGAGTGAGGCCTGTTCGAAGTCGATGAACCTGATGCCGCCGCCATTGACGCCACCACCGGTGTGCAGGTCGTTGCCGGGGCAGGGGTCTCCGTGCAGCAGGGCGGGCCGGCCGGGGGGCCGGGCCAGCCGGTCCACGAGGTCGTCCAGCGCGGTCCGTACCCCGGAGGACACCGCACAGCCGAGCGTCCGGGCGAGCCGGAGGAAGGATTCGACGTCGTTGTGGGTGGGGCCGGACCACTGGGGGAGAGCTGCGGCGGGGCCGGGGCCGGGGCCGTCGGTGGTGGAGGGGGAGGCTGTGGCGGAGGCGTGGAGCCGGGCGAGTGCCTCGGCGTAGTCGACCACCCAGTCGTCTGCCGGCTGCCGATGGTCCACGTACTCCAGGACCAGCATCCTTTCGGCGGGGTCGGTACCGAGGAGCCTGGGCACAACAGGTGGTTCGACCCTGGACGCGAGCCGCAGCGCGGTCGCCTCGCGCGCGTACCTGTCGGCGGCCTCCGGCCCCTCGACGAGCTGCTTGACCACCACGGGTGTGCCGGACAGCTCGGCCTGCCACACCCGCGAGCGCGGACTGCTGGTTAGCCGCCTGGCGTTACGCGGCGTACCCAGCTCGGCCCGCAGCTCTTCACTGAACAGAAGTGGTGACTCCATGGCCTCATCCTTCCACTCGGATGAAACCCTCTCGGGTAGTTATGGTCCCGAATGCCTGGGTGCAGGGCCGGGGTGCCGGGTTGGTGAGGGGGTTGCCCGTCGGCCGTCGGCCGACGGGCCGCTGTTTGCTGGGATTCATGCCCCCGCTGGTCGCCGTGGAGTGGGAGCAGGGGCTGCTGGGACGTGTGTGGCGGTAAGTGGGCTTCCGGAGGCGGTCTTTGGGCCCTGGAGTGCGTCTAATGCACCTCAGGACACATGTGCCGTCCGGAGAGGCCCCCAACCGCCCGCCAAACTATCTCATATGGGGCATATCGTTGGGGGTGGGGTGCTTGTTCCCGAGGAGGGTGACGCTGCGGTCGTCTGGCGGTCCGGATGTGGCTCCAACGTCGCACTCCCTGCTCCCGGGCACCGCCCGAAGACCCCGGACCGGCCCGAGGACCCGGCCGGACAGCAACTCCCGTCCAGCTCCCCGGCACCACAACGCAACGGTGACCAGCGGGGCATGAGTCGCAACCAGCAACGGACCGTCAGCCGCTGAGCCGGTGTCGGAGCGCCCCTCTCCTCTGCTGCGCGGCCCCGCAGGGTCCGCCGGGCCGACGGCCCCTGAACCGAGCGGCAGTCCGGCCGGCCCCCCGGGCAACCCTCTCCCCCCGGCCGCCCCTCCCGCACCTGCACTTGCGCCGGAAGGGCAGGTGTCAAGGGTGTAGCGAAGCGTAATCGGCGCAGCCGACGCGACGCAGGAGCGCCCTTTACTCCTGTCCTGGAGGCGCGACACTCAAAGGCTGGAGGGGCGGCCCTGCGCCCACAACCTCCGCCACCGGCCCACCCCTGTCTACCTCTTGGTACTGACCTGCGGACTACAGGCCCTCGGTGTGCTTGGCGAGTGTCACGAGGTCTGACCAGGCGGCCGGGGTGAGCAGAAGCTCGGGGCCGTGCGGGCGCTTGGAGTCGCGTACGGGGACGGTGCCGTGGGCGGTGGCGTGGGTGGGGGACCACTCGACGCAGTTGCCGCCGTCCTGGTTGCTGTAGCTGGACTTGACCCAATTGCGCAGTGGGACATCTTGAGTCACAGTGCCTCCATTTGCTCGCGGATCATTTCGGCCGATGCGGTCGGCGAAAGAGCCGTAGCCGTCAGGACATCGTAGGCTCGTGACATTGACCGGACCGTGGCGGGATCATCCTCGATGACTGCTGAGTTGAGTGACTCCGTGTAGACAACCCGGGTGCCGTCCGGTGCGGTCAGGAGGCTCATGGAGCCGTCCATGAGTAGGTGTGATCCGGTGCTGAACGGCAGCACCTGCACGATGGTGGTGTGACGGGTTCCCTGAGACAGCAATGTTGCCAACTGGCCCCGCATCACCTCTGGACCGCCCACGGCCCGTCTGATCACTGCCTCGCAGATCACGATCGACAGGTCTGGAGGCGACCCCTTGCGCAGCAGTTCCTGCCGGGCCATCCGCGCATCCGCCCGGGCCGTCACCTCGTGGTCAGTTGCTCGGGGATTGCCCGCTCTGAACAGTGCGCGCGCGTATGCCGCCGTCTGGAGGAGTCCGGGGACCAGGTTCGGTGACCACTCGGCGATGGCGATGGCTCGGGTTTCCAGTGCCATCCGGCGGCGGTACCGCGAGGGGAAGTCGTTCACGCGTGTTTCGTCGTACAGGCGCTTGAAAATCCCGTCTGTTTTGAAGATTTGATCGAAGAGGGCGGGAAGATGGCTCGGAATCGGCGGGACCGCGTTTTCGATGCGGGAGATCGTGGACTTCGATGTGCGTGCCAGCTTGGCCAGATTCGTCTGTGACAACCTGCCGTCGGGCCGCAACTCCCTTGCATCCCTTAGGGCTTCCCCGAATCGCTCGCGCGGGCTGTTTGCCTCTTCGGTGCTTTCTTGTTGATCGGTCATTGAAATACCCCTTGACCATGCGTCTGGGAATCAGGTTCGGCGCCCCACGTCTGTGCAGGTCACAGCGGTTTCGTGCGAAGCGAATCGACCACTGCGCAGGTTGGGCCGCTGGAGGCTTCCCAATCTAGCGTCCGCCATTGCACTCTGAACACCCCCGCTCACAATCCGTAGTAAGGGTGCACGCATTGGTGAAACGCGACGTAGATGAAACAGCCATTCGAGAGCTGCGGACGTTGATCGAAAGCGGCGGGTTCTGGCGGCTCACGCCCTCCTGGGTGCCGCGCGAATTCGCCTCTCTTACGCCGGAGTTGGCCAGGCGCGTCGAACGCGGGCTCAGGGGAATCGAGGAGTTGACCGATGGGGAGCAGCGAGGCCCGGTGGGTGCTGGCGCGGCTGACGGAAGCATTCGGTGTGAATGGAGCGCTCATGGCACGGAAGGGGCCCGACTCGTACGGGCCGGAGGGGGCCGGGAGCGTGGGTGGCTCGGACGGCTCGGACGGCCCGGACAGTCCCGACAGCACGCCTCGTCCGGACGCGGCGGACGGCGCGGATCTCGTCCCCGGGTCCGTCCTGCGGTGGCCGCCGTGCGAGTGCGGTGGGCCGAAGTGTCCGGACTCCGGTCCCGGGGGCTCCGGCTCCGGGGACGCTGGTCCGGGGAATGCCGATGGCTTGCTCAGCCGGCGGCTCGCCGAGCGGAATCGGCGCAGCAGTCGGGGCGGGGTCTGACCGTATGGCACGTATGGCACGTATGGCACGTACGGCTTGTGCGGCTTGTGCGGCTTGTGCGGCTTGTGTGGCCCGCGGTCCTCGGCCGGTGGCGGAATTGGGTGCGGCGGACCGCGTTCGAACTGGATATGTGGTGGGCCCTGTTTGGGCAGTTCTCCGCGCCGGTAAGGTGCTTCAGCCGTCGTCGGCGGCGCGCTTTCGAGCACGCCCGTACGACACCGCGGTTGGCATTGTTCAGGCAGCGAGTTTATGCGCGGCAGCGTGGGGAGACGTTCCTTTCCGCGCGGTTGCGGGCGGACGAAGACGCCTTGTACGCAAGGATTTTCGGTTCGGTTCCGCAGGGAGAGGGGCGTCAAGGATGACACGAACGACGAGCGCGACGGCTGTTCCGCTGTCGGCCACGGATTGCCGTTACTGCGAGGCGTGCTGGGTCGATCCCGTCGCGCGGGAGCGGATCCGGACGGCTGATACCGGTGAAAGCGTGCGGGATCTGCTCTGCGCGCGCTGCGCCCGGGGGAATTTCCCCCGGCGGGTCGACCTCTTCCCGCCGTTCGGAATCTACCGGCTCACCCGCCGCATGGTGCCGCTGTGCGACGGAAGGCACGGAAAGCCCGGCCCGCCGAAGATGCCGCCCGACCAGGGGCCCGCGCTGCCGCCCGGCCCCAAGCCGCAGAGTCCGCCCGGGACTCCGCCGGTGTAGTCCCGCACGCGTGTAAGTCCCGCACCCGTGTAGTACCGCACCCGTGTAGTTCCTTACTCGTCCGTACTCCTCCGTCCGCGTACGGCACGATCCGTGCCATGGAACGCATCCTCGACCTCGACGAAGCCGCCGCCGCGCCGGCCGAGTGATTGCCGCGGTGGCGTGCGGCCAGGCTTCGGGTCGGGGCGGTTACCTGGCGGGACGAGGCGGAGCCGTGGCCTGTACGGCTGAGGACCGACCGGGCGCTGGTGCAGGATCCCGACTCGGTCGGTGTGCGGCTTCTCGGGCCGGTGGGTACGGACGCCGAGCTGCTCGTCGTGCTGTTCCGGGGTGGCTGGGCCGATGTGGATTACCTCATCGACCTCGACCTCGACGACGCCGGGCCGCTGCCCGCCTTCGGGATCCGGTCGGTGGGCGACTTCGCGGACCGGATCGACGGGTGGGTGTTGCGGGTGTTTCGGGTGTCGCTGGCACCGGTGCCGGGGTCGGCGGGACTGCCGGGGCCGCCCGGTCCCCGCTGAGGGCGGGCGGTGCGCGCCGCCCTCGGCGCGGGACGTGCTTCGGGCGGCGCGTCGGCCGGTTACTTGAGGGCGGCGAGCGCGGCCTCGTAGTTGGGCTCCTCGCTGATCTCCTCGACCAGCTCGGTGTAGATGACCTTGTCGTTCTCGTCCAGGACGATCACGGCGCGGGCCGCGAGGCCGGCGAGGGGGCCCTCGGCGAGGTCGACGCCGTAGCTCTCGACGAACGCGCGGCTGCGGAAGGTGGAGAGGGTCTTGACGTTCTCCAGGCCCTCGGCCCCGCAGAACCGGCCCTGCGCGAACGGCAGGTCCGCCGAGACGCAGAGCACCGCGGTGTTCTCCAGGCCGGCCGCCACCTCGTTGAACTTACGGACCGACGCGGCGCAGGTGCCGGTGTCGACGCTCGGGAAGATGTTGAGCACCTTCCGCTGGCCGGCGAACGTCGTGAGCGTGGCCGTCGAGAGGTCGCCCGCCACCAGCTCGAAGGCCGGGGCCTCGGCGCCGACCTTGGGGAAGTCGCCGCTGACGTTGACGGGGCTGCCCTTGAAATTGACGGTGCTCGGCATGTGATCCTCCTGAGTTACGGGAAACGCACTGCCTCCGACGCTACCGCCTCCCGATCTCACGCCGCGCCGAGGCTCCGCAGCCGCCGCGCCGCCTCGCGCAGCACCTCGTCCTTCTTGCAGAACGCGAACCGTACGAACGGCGCGCCCTCCTTCTCGTGGTCGTAGAACACCGCGTTCGGGATGGCCACCACCCCGCAGCGCTCCGGCAGCGCGCGGCAGAAGGCGAAGCCGTCGGTCTCGCCGAGGGGGCGGATGTCGGTGGTGATGAAGTACGTGCCCGCCGGGCGGTAGACGTCGAAGCCCGCGGCGGTCAGGCCGTCGGCGAGGATGTCGCGCTTGGCGCGCATGTCGGCGCGCAGGGTGTCGAAGTAGGTGTCGGGCAGGCGCAGGGCCTCGGCGATCGCGTACTGGAACGGGCCTGAAGCCACGTACGTCAGGAACTGCTTCGCCGAGCGTACGGCCGTGACCAGCGCCGGTACGCCGGTGACCCAGCCGACCTTCCAGCCGGTGAACGAGAACGTCTTGCCGGCGCTGCTGATCGTCAGTATGCGCTCGCGCATGCCGGGGAAGGACGCGAGCGGGACGTGCTCGCCCTCGAAGACGAGGTGCTCGTACACCTCGTCGGTGACGACGAGCAGATCGCGTTCGACGGCGAGTTCCGCGACGGCGGCGAGTTCGGCGCGGGTGAGGACGGTGCCGGTGGGGTTGTGGGGGGTGTTGAGGAGGATGAGACGGGTGCGGTCGGTGACGGCGTCCCGCAGTTCGTCCAGGTCGAGGTGGTACGCGCCGTCGCGGGGGCGCAGGGTGACCGGCACGCGTACGCCGCCCGCCATGCCGATGCAGGCGGCGTACGAGTCGTAGTACGGCTCCAGGGCGATGACCTCGTCGCCGGGTCCGACGAGCGCGAGCAGCGTGGCGGCGATGGCCTCGGTGGCGCCGGCCGTGACGAGGATCTCGGTGTCGGGGTCGTACGTCAGGCCGTACCGCCGCCGCTGGTGGTCGGCGACGGCGGTGCGCAGCTCGGGGACGCCGGGGCCCGGCGGGTACTGGTTGCCGCGGCCGTCGCGCAGGGCCCGGACCGCCGCCTCGCGTACGGATTCCGGGCCGTCGGTGTCGGGGAAGCCCTGGCCGAGGTTGATCGCGCCGGTGCGCAGGGCGAGTGCCGACATCTCCGCGAAGATCGTGGTGCCGCCGAGCCATTCTTTGGTCATGGCGGCCATCCTGCGCCGAACCTCTGGAGTTGCTCAAGTCGGCTTTGGGTCCGTGGCGGCGGGGGGACAACCCCATCACGCCCGCGCACGGCGAGAAGCGGGGGATCGCGCTTCGGGGGATGCGTACGGGCGGGACGGAAGGACGGGTGAGGGCGATGGTGAGTGCGAGTGGGGTAGTGGCCCTGCTGGTCGCGGTTGCGTTCGTCGGGGTCATCGCGAGTATGGGCAGCCGGGAGAAGCGGAAGACGCGCCGGCGCCGTACCGCGGCGAAGAGGGGGACGGCGGATCCCGCGCTGAACAAGATCAACCGGCGTGGCGCGCGGCGCGGCCCGTCGAGCGAGCGCAGCTGGTGGGCCACGGGCGGGGGCGGGGGCGTGTCCGGTGTCGGCGGGGGCAGTCCGAACGGCGGAGGCTACTCGTCCGACGGTTACTCGGGCGGTCACTCGGGCGGTCATTCGGGCGGTCATTCGGACGGTCATTCCGGTGGCCACTCGGGAGATTCCGGCGGCCACTCCGGTGGCCATTCATGCGGCGGTGGCGGTCACTCGTCGTGCGGGGGCGGCGGAGGCTGCGGCGGCGGGGGCAGCTGAACGGAGGCGACGGAGGCGACGGAGGCGACTGACACGGGGCAGTCGGTCCGTGGTGCCCGGCGGGGAACAAATCCCGCCGGGCACCGTCGCGTTGGGCTTCCGTCGGCGGTGAGGGTCGGCGGTGCGGTGCGGCGGTGCGGGTCGGCGGTCGGCGGTGCGAGGCGGCGCCAAGTGCGCCTACGCGCGCCGTGAATGCACCTGTTTCTTGTGAACAGTTGAACTCTTGGGCCCCCGAGGGGATGGAAACCCCGTCAAGTTGGGTAAAAACACTGCGAGCGTCGCGTACCTCGTGATTCCCTCGTCGTTGAGAGCTTCCTGCCCTCGGACCTCATATGGCACCGAGCCGGCGATCTCCCCCCACAAGTTCCCTCGCTCATTGTCCGGGACGTCCGACGTGACGCCTCCCGGTTCACCGTCAAGCGTGTTTGCGGAGCCGACCCATGCTCACCACCCTCAATACCGCCTACACCGACACCCGTGCCGCCGATCTGGCCTGGGCGTTGGGCCGGGGCCCCGTCCCCGCGCTGGCCGTCCTCGACCTCGATCTCGCCGGTGCCGGGGTTCAGCTGAGGCTGCTCGGCGCCTCCCACCAGGTGATTCTGGAGGAGGAGGGGGGCACCTGCTCCGAGACCGTCGCCTGCATCCCCGGCAGCAGCACACCGCTGCCGCTCGGGGTGTCGAAGCGGCTGGGGGAGTGGGAGTACGAATTCGCCGCGCGCGTCGAGACGCTCTCGCACAG
Organism: Streptomyces sp. NPDC093109; assembly: GCF_040701725.1. Taxonomy (NCBI): domain Bacteria; kingdom Bacillati; phylum Actinomycetota; class Actinomycetes; order Kitasatosporales; family Streptomycetaceae; genus Streptomyces; species Streptomyces sp. NPDC093109. The sequence continues at coordinate 79,538 of NZ_JBFBEZ010000014.1, read as the reverse complement.
CTCGTTCGCGGGGCGCGCGCAGGAGCTGCTCGCGCTGGTCGCGGATCACCCGAACGGGCTAGCAGGTACGTTCCCCGGTGACCCCAACGCGTTTACGGCGATGCTGGCGCAGCGCGACGAGGGGCAGGTGAGGTGGCGTACGTGGCACGCGTATCCACAGGAAGGGCGGCTCGTCGTGACGCGGACGCGCGTCGGCGTACGTATGCCTGCCGTGGCTGATTACACCCTTGTGGGTGACAAACCGGAATGTATGCGTGACGTAGCGTTACGGGTGTGATCCAGCAGCAGCCCGCGTCCTCGCCGCCCCGTGGTGGCGCGCGGCTGCCCCGGGGCCGGTTGCCGGGGGTGCGGAATCGTTCGCGGCTTCGACTGCGGCTTCGGTCGCGGCTGGGTGATCGGGCCGCCGCCGCCCGCTTTCTGATCCTCACCGTGGTCTTCATCTGCTCGGCGTGCGGACTGGTGTACGAGCTGGAGCTGGTCGCGCTCGCCTCGTATCTGATCGGTGATTCCGTCACCCAGGCGTCCGTCGTGCTGTCGGTCATGGTCTTCGCGATGGGCATCGGGTCGCTCTGCGCCAAGCGGCTGCGGTGCCGGGCGGCGTTCGGGTTCGGGCTGCTGGAGGCGGGGCTCGCGCTGCTCGGCGGCTGCTCGGCTCTGGTGCTGTACGCCGCGTTCGCGTGGATGGGCGAGGCGCGGTACGCGATGGTGGGGTTCTCCCTGGCCATCGGCGGGCTCATCGGCGCGGAGATGCCGCTGTTGATGACGCTCATCCAGCGGTTCTCCCGGCAGGAGGCGGACGGGACCGTCGCGGACCTCTTCGCCGCGGACTACGTGGGCGCGCTCATCGGCGGGCTCGCCTTCCCGTTCCTGCTGCTGCCCCGGCTCGGGCAGTTGACGGGCGCGCTGCTGACGGGCGCGGTGAACGTGGTGGCGGGCGGGGCGCTCGTCCTGTGTCTCTTCGGGCGCGATCTGACGCCGCGCTCGCGGTGGGTGCTGGTGATCGTGAACCTGCTGGTGCTGGCCGTACTCGCCACGGCCGCCGCCCTGGTGGACGACTTCGAACGGGCGGCGCGGCGCGCGGTGTACGGGGACGGGGTGCGGGTCGCCGTCCATACGGAGGTGCAGGAGGTCGTGCTGACCGGGGGTGAGGGGAAGGGCGGGGACGGGGGCGGGGGCGGGGGTTCCGTCGGCGGCGGGAACGCTCGGGACGCGCCGCTGGAGCTGTATCTCGACGGACGGCTGCGGGTCAGCGCGCGCGACGAGTTCCGGTACCACGAAGCGCTGGTGCACCCCGCGATGCTCGGGCCCCACGCGCGCGTGCTGATCCTCGGCGGCGGCGACGGCCTGGCCGCGCGCGAGGTGCTGCGGTACGGGGACGTCCGCGCGGTCACCCTGGTCGAGCTGGACCCGGGCGTCGTACGGCTGGCCCGTACGGATCCGGCGCTGTCGGCGCTCAACGGGCACGCGTATGACGACCCCCGGCTGCGGGTGGTGTACGGGGACGCGTTCAGCCTGCTGCGCGCGGAACGGGCGGAGGGGGCGGAACGGGCGGAGGGCGCTGAACGGGCGGAGGGGGCGGGCTGGTCCGAGGGGGCACCGGCCGGGTACGACGTGGTGATCTGCGATCTGCCGAACCCCGGCATCACGCCCAGCACCAAGCTGTACTCGGAGGAGTTCTACGGCCTCGCCGCGCGCGTGCTCGCTGACGGCGGGCGGCTCGCGGTGCACTCCGGGTCGCCCACGGCCCGGCCGCGTACGTACTGGACGGTCGACGCGACCCTGCGCGCGGCCGGGTTCGGGACGAGCCCGTACCGGGTGGCGGGCCGGCCACCCGGCTTCACCGCCGGGCCCGACCGGGCGAAGCGCGGCGGGGAGGCGCCGGACGACTGGGGCTTCGAGCTGGCCAGGGTGGGCGCGCGGCCACCCCTCGCGCTCGCGCCGGACGCGCCCGCGCTGCGGTCGCTGACGGTGTCGGCCCTGGCGGCGGGGGCGCGGGAGGCGGAGGAGACGCGGGTGTCCGGGGCGGCGCCGTCGACGCTGGTGCATCCGCGCTACGCGGAGTGAGGCGGGAGCCGCCCCGGCTGCGGGCGGGAGCGTCCCGTACGACCTGTGCCAAGAAGCTCCCCGCTCCGGCCGTACGGCACTACCCTCGGGTTCCATGGAGCTTGAGGTGTTCGTTCCGGTTTCGGCAGAGGCACTCCGGCAGACGTTGCGGGACCCTGCCCGGGTCGCCCGCTGCGTTCCCGGGCTCCAACAGGACGCCCAGGACGCCCAGGACGACCAGGACGCCGAAGGGGCTGAGGAGTCGGGGGCAGGGGCGCGGTCGCTGTCCGGGCGTATGAAGATGCGGATCGGCGGCCATACGATCACCTACCGCGGCGCGCTGACGCTCACCGAGCGGGACGGCGCCTTCGACGTGACGGGCGAGGGCGTGGAGGTCCGGGGTACGGGCTCCGCCAAGCTGACGCTCACCCTCCGGGTGACGGACGTGCCACGGAACGACGGCGCGGGCGGCTCGGATGGCGAGGGAGGCGAGGGCGGCACGGGCGGCACGGGCGGCGCGACGGTCGCTCTCACGGGGGGCGCGCGGGCGGAGGGCCGGCTGGCGGAGCTTCCCGCCGAAACGGTCAGGGTCGCCGCGGGCCGGCTGCTGGTCCGTATCGTCGTGCGGCTGGCGGAGGAGTCCGCAACGGAGAGGCCCGGCAGTCCGGAGAGACCCGAGAAGCCGAAGCCGGCGCAGCCCGAAGAGCACGACGCGGCGGACGCGGCGGACGTGGTGGACGCGGTGGACGGGGTGGACGGTCTTGGGGAACTGGAGGACCTGGAAGGGCTGGGCGATCTGGGCGACCTCGAAGGTCTGGAGCAACTGGGCGGATTCGACGGCCCCCAGGGCGAGACCGTCTACAGCACCGGGGACTTCCACATCCCCGGGATCCCGGGGATCCCCGGAACCCCCTCCGGCGAGCCGCCCGCCGAGGCCGCCCACGCCCGCCGCACCATGATCGGACGCAGCGCCGAGGAGGTCGACCACGCCCCGCCACGCGGCCGTTACGCGCCGGTGCCCGCGCCCGACACGGTCGGCGGCGGGGGCACCCTCCGCTGGATCGCGCCCGCCGCCGCGCTCGCGCTGGCTTCGGCCGTGGTGGTCGGGCGCGCGCTGCGGCGTCGCCGGTAATGTCGGGGTGTGAGTAGCAGCGAAGAGAGCATCCGACTGGCGGCGGGCGACGCCGAGTTGACCATCAACCCGGCGAACGGCTGCCGGATCAGCAGCCTGCGCATCGGCGGGACCGAACTGCTGCGCCAAGGGGAGCGGTACGGCTGCTTCCCGATGGTGCCGTGGTGCGGCCGGATCGAGAACGGGCGGTTCAGGAACGGCGACGAGCAGCACCAGATGCCGCTCAACTCCCCGCCGCACGCCATCCACGGCACCGGCCGCAACACCGCCTGGAGCACCGCGAGCGCGGGCAAGAGCGAGGCGGCGTTCACGTACGACCTGGCCGACCCGTGGCCGTACCGCGGCCGGGTCACCCAGCTCTTCGAGCTGACCGAGGACGCTCTGACGCTCACGCTCGGCGTCGAGGCGCACGACACCTCCTTCCCGGCGCAGGCCGGCTGGCACCCGTGGTTCCAGCGCAGCCTGGCGGGCGGGCGCGAGGTGGAGATCGACTTCTCGCCCGAGTGGCAGGAGGAGCGCGGTGACGACCATCTGCCGACCGGCCGCAGGATCGCGCCGCTCCCCGGGCCGTGGGACGACTGTTTCGGGATGCCGGACGGGGTGGACGTGAAGCTCACCTGGCCCGAGCAGCTGGAGCTGACGGTGAAGAGCCGCGCCGAGTGGGTGGTGATGTACGACGAGCAGGCGGAGGCGGTCTGTGTGGAGCCGCAGTCGGGCCCGCCGAACGGGCTCAACACGCTGCCCCGGCTCGTCACGCAGATCGAACCGCTGGAGATCGCGTCGACGTGGAGCTGGCGACGGCTCTGAGGAAGCCGGGCGAAGGCTTCGAGGAGGGGTGGGCGAAGGCTCCGAGGAGGGGCGGGTCCCGGGCGGACGTAAGCTCATGGCCATGACTGACGTACGGGCTGAGCTGCTCCAGCTGATCAAGGACAAGGCCGTGGTGCACGGCAAGGTGACCCTCTCCTCGGGGCTGGAGGCGGACTGGTACATCGACCTCCGCCGGATCACGCTGGACGGCCACGCCGCGCCGCTGGTCGGTCAGGTCATGCTCGACGCCACCGCCGAGCTGGACTTCGACTGCGTCGGCGGACTGACGCTGGGCGCCGACCCGGTCGCGACGTCGATGCTGCACGCCTCCGCCGCGCGCGGGAAGCGGCTCGACGCGTTCGTCGTCCGCAAGGCGCAGAAGGCGCACGGCCTCCAGCGCCGGATCGAGGGCACGGACGTGAAGGGTCGCCGCTGCCTGGTGGTCGAGGACACCTCGACCACGGGCGGCTCGCCGCTGACCGCGGTCGAGGCGGTACGGGAGGCGGGCGGTGAGGTCGTCGCGGTCGCGGTCATCGTGGAGCGGGGCGCGGCTCCGAAGATCGCCGAGGCGGGGCTTCCGTACATCAATGTGTACGGTCTCGACGAGCTGGACCTCGGCTGACGGTCGGCCGGCAGTCGGCCGGCAGTCGGCCGACCGTCAGCCGGCGGTCGACCGACAGCCCCGTCTCGGCCTCTGAGCTGCGGCTTCTTCATGCGCTGGGGCCCTCGCCGGGGTCCCCGCTGGGCTGTTTCACGTGAAACGGCCAGGACCACCGTGGAGCCCGCGGAGGAGTCTGGAAAGATGGGGGCGACGATGACGTCGCCCCCGGGGGATGCCCCCTAGGTCAGGGACAAGCACCTCATACCCGCACATCACAAGGAGCGGCCCGATGCCCATCGCAACCCCAGACGTCTACAACGAGATGCTCGACCGGGCCAAGGCAGGCAAGTTCGCCTACCCGGCCATCAATGTCACCTCGACCCAGACCCTGCACGCTGCGCTGCGCGGCTTCGCGGAGGCCGAGAGCGACGGCATCATCCAGATGTCCACGGGTGGTGCGGAGTTCCTCGGCGGCCAGTACAACAAGGACATGGTGACCGGCGCGGTCGCGCTCGCCGAGTTCGCGCACATCGTCGCCGCCAAGTACGACATCACCGTCGCGCTGCACACCGACCACTGTCCCAAGGACAAGCTGGACGGCTATGTCCGCCCGCTGCTCGACATCTCCGCCGAGCGCGTGAAGGCCGGCCGTAACCCGCTCTTCCAGTCGCACATGTGGGATGGCTCCGCCGAGACCCTGGCCGACAACCTCGCCATCGGTGAGGAGCTGCTCGCCAAGGCCGCCGCCGCGAAGATCATCCTTGAGGTCGAGATCACCCCGACCGGCGGCGAGGAGGACGGCGTCAGCCACGAGATCAACGACGAGCTGTACACCACCGTCGACGACGCGCTGCGCACCGCCGAGGCCCTCGGCCTGGGCGAGAAGGGCCGCTACCTGCTGGCCGCGTCCTTCGGCAACGTCCACGGCGTCTACAAGCCGGGCAATGTCGTGCTCCGTCCCGAGCTGCTCAAGTCCCTCCAGGAGGGCGTCGGTTCGAAGTACGGCAAGCCCGCCGGCAGCCAGCCCTTCGACTTCGTCTTCCACGGCGGCTCCGGCTCCACGGCCGAGGAGATCGCCACCGCGCTGGAGAACGGCGTCGTGAAGATGAACCTCGACACCGACACCCAGTACGCCTTCACCCGCCCCGTCGTGGACCACGTGTTCCGCAACTACGACGGTGTGCTGAAGGTCGACGGCGAGGTCGGCTCGAAGAAGACGTACGACCCCCGCACCTGGGGCAAGCTGGCCGAGGCCGGCATGGCCAAGCGCGTCACCGAGGCGTGCGCGGCGCTCCGTTCGACGGGCACCAAGATCAAGTAGTGCGAATGATCAAGTAGTGCGGTGGTCGGGCCTCTCGGGCCCGCTCCGCGTGTGCGCCGGTCCGCTGCTGAGCGGGCCGGCGCCGCTGTGTGTACTACGCGGCCTTCCCGCCGGCGCCGGCGTAGCGGCCCGGGGTGGTGCCCACGATGCGCTTGAAGTGCCGGGTGAGGTGGGACTGGTCGTAGAAGCCGGCGGCGGTCGCGACGTCGCCCGCCGGCTGTCCGTCGAGCAGCAGACGGCGGGCCAGGCTGACGCGGCGGGACATCAGGTACTGGTGCGGGGCGATGCCGAAGGCGCCGCTGAAGGCGCGTACGAGATGCACGGGGTGGGCGTGGACCAGGCGCGCGGCCTCCGCCAGGGCGATGCCTTCGAGCAGCCGCTCGTCGAGGAGGTCCCGCAGGCTCTGGGCGATGCTCGTGCGGGTGCCGGTGCCGGTGCCGGCCTCGGTACGGGTGCCGAGGCCGGGGCGCGCGGCTCCGAAGGTCGGGCTGGGGCGCAGATGCTCGCGCAGCCGCTCGCTGATGAGGGCGAGCCTGCTCTCCGCCTCGAACTCGTCGCCCGGGTCCGCGAGGGCCGTGTGCAGCTGTCCGACGCGTCGGCGCAGGACGGGATCGGTGAGGTCGGGGCCGTCCACCGCGGGTCCGATGAAGCGCTCGTCCAGCTGCGTCATGTCGAGGTAGATCACGCGCTTGCGGAAGCCGTGCGGGGTGGCGGGGGAGCCGTTGTGCGGGACCTGGGGCGGGAGCAGGCTCACGGTTTCGCGCGGGGTGGCGCGCTCGAAGCGGTCCAGGTCGTAGCGGATCGCGCCGTCGTCGACGATCAGCAGGGTCCAGGAGTCGTGGACGTGCATGGGGTACGCGTGCTCGGTGAAGTGGGCGTGGAAGACCTCCACGACACCCGCCACGGGCGGGCGCCAGGCGGAGATCTCCGGCCGAGGCGTCACGTTAACAACGTACAAGACGGTGTGGGTGGGCATCCCGGAGTCTCGAAGCATGAGAACCAGAACCGAAGACGAGACGCCGGTGCGTTTCGACACCAAGATCGCTGTCCTGCTGCGCGACGACCTCGAGTCCTGGCAGCGGCTGAATGTGACCGCCTTCCTGGTCAGCGGGCTCGGTACGGCCGTCCCCGAGGTGATCGGCGAGCCGTACGCGGACGCCGACGACACCGCGTATCTGCCGATGTTCCGGCAGCCCGTGCTGGTCTTCGAGGGGGCGAAGGAGACGCTGACCGCCGCGCACGGACGCGCGCTGTCCCGCGCGCTGCCGAGGGCCGTGTTCACCTCGGATCTGTTCGGCACGGGCAACGACCGGGACAACAGGGCGGCGGTGCGGGCCGTGGGCGGGGAGCAGCTCGATCTGGTGGGGCTGGCCGTTTACGGGCCGCGCAACGCGGTGGACAAGGTCTTCAAGGGCGCGCGGATGCACCCCTGAGAGGGCCGTTCGTCCGGGCCGGCCGCCGCTGCCCGCTCGCCGCCCGTGCGAGGGGCGGGGATGATCCACGTATGGAGATCAGGCTGGCCTCGGGGCGGGGGCGGTGGGTGGTTTTCACTACGGTGCTCGGGTCGAGCATGGCGTTGCTGGACTCGACCGTGGTCAATGTGGCGCTGCCGCACATCGGGAAGTCGCTCAACGCGGATCTGGCCGTTCTCCAGTGGACCGTGAACGCCTACATGCTGACGCTGGCCGGGCTGATCCTGCTGGGCGGGGCGCTGGGTGACCGGTACGGGCGGCGGCGGGTGTTCGTGGTGGGGGTGGTGTGGTTCGCGGCGGGGTCGCTGCTGTGCGGGGTGGCGCCCGGGGCGGCGGTGCTGATCGTGGCCCGTGCGTTGCAGGGGGTGGGTGGGGCACTGCTGGTGCCGGGGTCGCTGGCGATCATCCAGGCGAGCTTCCACCCGGACGACCGGGCGCGGGCCGTCGGGGTCTGGTCGGGGCTCGGCGGGGTCGGGGCGGCGGTCGGCCCGTTCCTGGGCGGCTGGCTGGTCGACGGGCCCGGCTGGCGGTGGGTGTTCCTGATCAATGTGCCGCTGGCCGCGCTGTGTGTGCCGGTGGCGCTGCGGCACGTACCGGAGACCAGGGACCCGGCGGCGCACGGCCGGTTCGACGCGCTGGGGGCCGGGCTGGGGGCGGTGGCGCTGGCGCTGGTGACGTATGCGCTCATTGGGCGGGTGTGGTGGGCGGGGCTGGTGGGGGTGCTGGTGGCGGTCGCCTTCGTACGGGTGGAACGGCGGCGGCCCGATCCGATGCTGCCGCTGCCGATCTTCCGGTCCCGGCTGTTCACCTCGGTCAATCTGGTCACGCTCTGCGTGTACGCGGCGTTCGGCGGGTTCTTCTTCCTCGCCGCGCTCCAGCTCCAGGTCGTCGTGGGGTACTCGGCGCTCGGCGCGGGGGCGGCGCTGCTGCCGACGACGGTGCTGATGCTGCTGCTGTCCGCGCGCTCCGGCGCGCTGGCCGAGCGCATCGGGCCGCGTATCCCGCTGACCGTCGGTCCGCTGCTGTGCGCCGGCGGGATGCTGCTGATGCTGCGCGTGGGCGAGGGCGCCGCGTATCTCGCGGATGTGCTGCCGGCGCTGGTGGTCATGGGGATGGGGATGGTCTCGCTGGTCGCGCCGCTGACGGCGACCGTGCTCGGCTCCGTGGACACCGCGCGCGCCGGGCTGGCCAGCGGCATCAACAACGCCGCCGCCCGCGCGGCCGGACTGCTCGCGGTCGCCGCGCTGCCGCTGCTGGCGGGCATGGGCCCGGAGGCGTACCGCTCGGCGGCGGAGTTCGGCGCCACGTTCCGGCGCGCGATGCCGATGTGCGCGGGGGTGCTGGTGCTGGGGGCGCTGATCGCCTGGACCACCGTACGCACCCCGGCCAGGCCGCCCGCCCGGGCCCCGGCATCCGCTGAGGCCCCGGCGCCGGCGGAGGTTCCGGCGCCGGTCCGGCCCGAGTGCCACGTCCACTGCGGGCTGACGGCGCCGCCGCTGGAGGGGGAACGGGGATACGCGGCTACAGATCGTCGGGCAGCAGACGGAAGCCCTGGTGACCGGTGAGAGGACGGATCACACGGAAGTGCCGGCGGTCGAGCGTGAAGACGGCGTCGGTACGGAACTCCGCGGCGAGCGCGGCGTTCATGGCGTCGGTCAGACCGATCTCCATGTCCTGGTGCCGGGACATGAGGGCCCGGGCGCTGCGGAGATGCGGCGCGATCTCGGGTACCTCGTAGCGGCGCACATCGACCTTCTCCATGACATGGTCGAGAATGCGGAGCGCTGTTGGCGCACCGATTCTGGTGGTCACCAGATAGTCCAGCTCGGCCAGGACCAGCGGGGAGATCACCAGGTGCCCGATCTGCGCCCGTGCCTTGCGGCAGGCGTGGTGCTCCGCGTCATTGCTGTTGAAGACCGCAAGCAGTGCCGAGGTGTCGGCGATGGCCACGGCGGCGCTCACGCGCCGAACCCCTGACGCAGGAATTCGTCCGTGCGGGACGAGAGATCGGCCGGGCCGTCGAAGAGCGGCAGATCGTCGTCGTCGCCCATCGGGTCCGTGGGGTGCAGGGGGATCGGGTCGGAGTGGTCCGCCGGCACGAGGGTCGCGATGTGACGGCCGTTCTTGGTCACCGCTATGGCGTGCCCCTGCTCCGCGGCGGCAAGGATGCGCGCGGACTGCTGGTTGAACTCCCGGGCGGTGGCTGTGTCCATGAAACCAAATGTACTACCTGTGTACTACATACGGCTTCCGCCGGTGGGACCGGGGCTCCGGCCGGGCAGGGCAGACTGTAGGTATGGCCATCCACGAAAACCTCCTGGGGGGACCGCCCCCCACCCAGCTGCCCGATGATCCCGAGCCGCGTGAGCTGCTCGCGAACGGTACGCCGCCCGCCGAGGTCGCGGCGAAGTACCCGACGTCCTCGCTCGCCTGGGCGCAGCTCGCCGATGACGCGTTCGAGGGCACGCGGGTCGTCGAGTCGTACGCGTACGCGCGGACCGGGTACCACCGGGGGCTCGACTCGTTGCGGCGCAGTGGCTGGAAGGGGCACGGGCCCGTGCCGTGGGAGCACGAGCCGAACCGTGGCTTCCTGCGCGCGCTGCACGCGCTCGCCCGGGCCGCGCAGGCGATCGGTGAGCAGGCGGAGTACGAGCGCTGCGCGACGTTCCTGCGCGATTCCTCGCCGCTGGCGGCCGACACCCTCGGCTGACGCCACCTCGGCTGACGCCACCCTCGCTGACGGCATCCTCCGCTGACAGCACCGCCCGTCGCGGGGCGAGTTCCGTTGCGTGTGCCCCGTTCCGTTCGGCACTCGTGAGTCTCGTCACTGCGTGAAAACGGAACCGTACGAAGGCCCCGCCCGTATCCCAGGGCGCGGGCCTTCGCTTGTTCGATCGCACGCTCTGTCGAACAAGGAGACCGTCTGTGGGCCAGCGTGGTGTGACCGTCCAAGGCCGCCGTCGGCGTCGGCAGTCCGCGCCGTTGGCCGTGGTGGGGCTGGTCCTGGCCACCGTGGTGGTGGGCGGTGGCGTCGCCATCGCCTCCTGGCGGGGCGTCGGGGGTACGGGTGCGGACGCGGCCCCCGGGGCCTCCGCACCCGCCCCTGGTACGGGCGCGCAGGTGGCCCCGGACTCGCCCCCGGTCTCGGCCTCGCCCTCCGTCGAGGCCGCGGTGACGCCCTCTCCGACTCCCACCCCCACGCCCACGCCCACCACCGTTCCCGTCTCCGGGCCCGGCACCTTCACCGCCGCGGAGGCGCAGGGGAAGAAGACCGGCACCGGGCCGCTCCGCCGCTACCTCGTGGAGGTCGAGGACGGGATCGACATCTCGGCCGAGGGCGCCGCCGCCGAGATCCAGGAGATCCTGGCCCATCCGCTCGGCTGGGCCGCGCACGGCCGGGGCTCCTTCCAGCTGGTCTCCGGGGGCAAGGAGGCGGACTTCATCATCCGGATCGCCACCCCCACCACCGCCGACAAACTCTGTGCCCAGCAGGGACTCAACACCCGTGGCGAGCTGAACTGCGAGACCACCGACGGTGTCGTGGTCAATCTGCGGCGCTGGATGCTCGGCTCGCCCATGTTCGACGGGCCGCCGACCGAGTACCGGCACCTGATCATCAACCACGAGGTCGGGCACGAGATCGGCATCCGCCAGCACATGGGCTGCGGCGGCCCCGGCAAACTCGCGCCCGTGATGATGCAGCAGATCAAGGGCCTCGACGGGTGCCGGTCCAACGCGTGGCCGTACGACGAGGACGGGGAGTTCATCGAGGGGCCGCTCGTCTGAGGGACCGGTCGGCCGAGGGACCGGTCGGCCGAGGGACCGCTCGTCCGAGGGGCCGCTCGTCCGAGGGGCCCGGGCCCGGTCGGGACGAGGGGCCGGTCGGCCGCGGGCCCCTCGGCCGACCGGCTCTGGGGCGTGAGGTGTCCTCGGGGCTCCCGTCCTATGATGCGATGAGGGGACCGGGGCTCCGTAGCCAATCGGAAAGGGGCGGACCGCTACCCGGCAGCCATATCGAGGAGACAGCGATGTCGCATACCCCCGATGCTCCCGGAGCCGGTTCGGACGCCCCGAACCTCGACTTCGCCGGGACCACCCCGTACGAGGACTACGTCCAGGCCGACGTCCTCACCCATTTGCAGCAGCCGCGCTCCGACGACCCCGGTGAGCTGGTCTTCCTCGTCACCACCCAGGTCATGGAGCTGTGGTTCACGGTGATCGTCCACGAGTGGGAGACCGCCGCGCGTGCACTGCGCGAGGACCGGGTCCCGCGCGCCCTGGACGCGCTCAAGCGGTCCGTACGGGAACTGGAGGCGCTCAACGCCTCCTGGAAACCGCTCGGCCAGCTGACCCCCGCGCAGTTCAACGCGTACCGGAGCGCGCTCGGTGAGGGCTCCGGCTTCCAGTCGGCGATGTACCGGCGGATGGAGTTCCTGCTCGGCGAGAAGTCCGCGTCGATGCTCGTACCGCACCGGGGCGCGCCGCGCGTCCACGCCGAGCTGGAGAAGGCCCTCCAGGAACCCGGCCTGTACGACGAGGCCCTCGCGTTCCTCGCCCGGCGCGGGCTGCCGGTGCCGCGCGCGGTCCTCGACCGCGAACCGTCCCAGCGCTACGAGCCGTCGCCCGAGGTCGAGGCGGTCTGGACCGGGATCTACGGCGACCCCGAACGGAACCCTGAACTCGTGCGGCTCGGCGAGGCGTTGACGGACGTCGGGGAGCTGGTCTGGCGCTGGCGCAACGATCATCTGGTGGCCACCCGGCGCGCGATGGGCGCCAAGACCGGTACGGGCGGCTCCGCCGGCGTCGCGTGGCTGGAGAAGCGGGCCACGAAGAACGTGTTCCCCGAGCTGTGGACGGCGCGCAGCCATGTCTGAGTCCCCGATGCCCGAGTCCCCGGCCGAGAAGGCCCCGACGTCCCCGGCCGAAAAGGCCCCGACCCGCACCGCCCTCGCGCTCAAGGCCCGCGCCCGCGCCCTCGACGCCGCCGACGAACTCGCGCCACTCCGCGCCCTGTTCGCCCTCGACGACACGTCCGTCTACCTCGACGGCAACTCCCTCGGCGCCCTCCCCGCCCATGTCCCCGCCCGCATACAGGATGTGATCACCCGTCAGTGGGGTGAACTCCGCATCCGCTCCTGGTCCGAGGGTGACTGGTGGACCGCGCCCGAGCGCATCGGCGACCGCGTCGCGCCGCTCGTCGGCGCGGGCCCGGGGCAGATCGTGGTCGGCGACTCGACCAGCGTCAACGTCTTCAAGGCGGTGGTCGGCGCCGTACGCCTCCAGGACACCGAACGGGCGGCGGAACCCGCGCGGGACGAGATCCTGGTGGACGCCACGACCTTCCCCACGGACGGGTACATCGCCGCCTCCGCCGCCCGATTGACCGGCCGGCCCGTCGTCCCCGTCGACCCCGGGCAGGTGCTCGGCTCGCTCGGACCGCGTACCGCCGTCGTCCTCCTCAACCACGTCGACTTCCGCACCGGACGCCTCCACGACCTGCCGGGCATCACGGCCGCCGCGCACGAGGCGGGCGCGCTCGTCGTCTGGGACCTGTGCCACAGCGCGGGCGCCCTGCCGGTCGGGCTGGACGCGCACGGCGTCGACCTCGCCGTGGGATGCACGTACAAGTACCTGAACGGCGGGCCGGGTTCACCCGCGTTCCTCTATGTCGCCGAGCGCCACCAGTCGCGCTTCGACTCCCCGCTGCCGGGGTGGAACTCGCACGCCGATCCGTTCGCGATGGACCACGCGTACGCGGCGGCGGACGGCGCGGTACGCGGCCGGGTCGGCACCCCCGACATCCTCTCCATGCTGGCGCTGGAGGCGTCCCTCGACGTGTGGGACGGGGTGAGCGTGGCGGCCGTACGGGAGAAGAGCCTGGCCCTCACCGATCTCTTCCTGGAGTGCGTGGAGGCGTACGCGCCGAAGGGCGGCCCCGGTTCCGTCGTACCGCTGACCCCCGCCGCGCACGCCGAGCGCGGCAGCCAGATCGCCCTGCGGTGCGCGGCGGCGCCCGCCGTCATGGCCGCGCTCATCGCGCGCGGGATCGTCGGTGACCTGCGCAGGCCGGACGTGCTGCGCTTCGGGTTCACGCCGCTGTACACGGGGTTCGCGGAGGTGGAGCGGGCGGCGCGGGTGCTCGGGGAGGTGCTCGGGGAGGTGCTCGGGGAGGTGCTCGGCGATCTGGAGGGGTAGGCGCTGGGGCGGGTAGAGCTGGGGCGGGGTCGGTTCATGGGGCTTCGTCCGTGCCGGTATTGGTGCTTGCGAGGCTTGTGTGACGGGTGTTCAGGGAGAGGTACGGGCCGAACGGGCCCTGCCCCGGCCCCCGTCCGGCCCCCGCCCGGGAGACGGACGGGAGCCGGGCGGGTGATCAACCCCCTCCAGGGCTGATAGCGTCCCCGCTGATCAGGTCAATTCGGCCCCCGCACCGAAAGGTTGGAGCAAGATGCCGGACCCCGCCGCGCACGATGCCGTTGCTCGTGACGCCGCAGAGACCGAATCGGTCTTCGCCCATCCGGTTGTCCGGCCCGATGCCACCGCCGCGTACGGCGAACATCCTGATCAGGTGATCGACTTCTACGCCCCCCGGGGCGAGCACGACCGTGACCGCGTACCGCTGGTGGTGATCCTGCACGGCGGCGCGTGGCGCGCACCGTACGACCGGGCGCATTTGACGCCGTTCGCGGGATTCCTGGCGCGGCGCGGTTTCGCCGTCGCCAACGTCGAGTACCGGCGCGGTCCTGGCGAGGTGGCGGAAGGCGCGGCGCGGAACGCGGAGCAGAACGCGGAGCAGGGCGGGGACCCGGTGGCCGGGCGCTGGCCCGAGACGTTCGACGACGTCGCCGCCGCGATGGACGCGCTGCCCGCGCTCGCCGCCGACGTGCTGCCGCAGGCCGACGCCCGGCGGACCGTGGTGACCGGGCACTCCGCCGGCGGCCATCTCGCCCTCTGGGCGGCGGCCCGCCATGTGCTGCCCCTGGGCTCCCCCTGGCGGCTCGACGGGCCGCCGCCGCTGCGCGGGGTCGTCGCGCTGGCGCCGATCGCGGATCTCGTACGGGCCGCCGAACTGGGCGTGTGCGGCGAGGCGATCCACCAACTGTTCGGCGGCCAGGAGCAGTTCAAGCAGCGCCGGGAACACGCCGACCCGGCCGCGCTGCTGCCGACGGGGATCGCGACGGCGGTCGTCCAGGGCCGTACGGACCTCACCGTGCCGTACGAGGTCACCGAGGCGTTCGTGGACGCGGCGGCGCGCGCCGGCGAGATGGTCGGGCTGACGCTCCTGGAGGAGGTCGGCCACTTCCCGCTGATCGACCCGGCGGCGGACGCCTGCGCGGTGGTGGCGGAGGAGATCGCCCAGCTGGCCTGGTGAGGGGGGATCCTCCGGCCCGTCAGCGCGTCGTCAGCGCGTCATCAGCGCGCGTAGCTCCTCGGCGATCTCCGCCGGAGCCTCCTCCGCCATGAAGTGGCCGTACGTCACGCTGCTGTGCCGCAGGTCCGGCGCCCACGCGCGCCACAGCTCCGCCGCGTCGAAGCCGAGCGCGGCGCCCCAGTCCTGCTGGAGCACGGTGACCGGCATACGCAGCCGGTTGCCGGCGGCCCGGTCGGCGCGGTCGTCGTCGAGGTCGGCACCGGCGGAGGCGCGGTAGTCGGCGACGATCGAGGGCACCGCGTCGCGGCAGGCGGCCAGGTAGGCGGCCCGGACATCGGCGGGGATCGCGTGCGGGTCCTTGGTCCAGATGTCGAGGAAGTGCCCGAAGAACGCGTCCGGGCTCGCCGCGATCATCCGCTCGGGCAGGCCCGGCGGCTGGGCCATCAGATAGAGGTGGAAGCCGACGGCGGCGGTGACGCCGTGCAGCACGTCCCACATGTCGAGGGTCGGCAGTACGTCCAGCGACGCCAGGTGGGTGACCGCCTCGGGGTGGTCGAGCGCGGTACGGAACGCGACGAGGGCACCGCGGTCGTGCCCGGCGAGCGCGAAGCTCTCGTGGCCGAGGGCGCGGGCGAGGGCGACGATGTCGGCGCCCATGGTGCGCTTGGAGTAGGTGCCCGCCTTGCCCGCCTTGCCCGCCTCCGCCGGCTTGTCGCTGGCACCGTAACCGCGCAGGTCGGGGCAGATCACGGTGTGGTCGGCCGCGAGGTCGGCGGCGACGTGCCGCCACATCAGATGGGTCTGCGGGAAGCCGTGCAGCAGCACGATCGGGGTGCCCGTACCCGCGGTGGCCACATGGAGGGACACGCCGTCGGCGACGGGGACGCGGCGGTAGTCGAAGCCGGGGATGACGGGGGCCATGGTTTGCTCTTTTCCTTGGGCGGGCTGTGCTCGGACGCTTCGACGAGCTTGCCGCGCGCGGATGAGCATCCGGTCAGCACGCGCGGGAGTGGCGGTGACGGGAGCGACGGGAGCGACGGGAGCGATGGGAGTGGCGGAGCAGAAGCAGGAGCAGGAGCAGGTCGGGTTCGGCGTGCTGGGGCCCGTGACGGCCTGGGACGCCGCCGGTGACCCGATTCCGCTGAAGGGGCCCCGGCACCGCGCCGTGCTTGCCCGGCTGATCGTCGCCCGCCGCCGCGTCGTCCCGGTCGGTCGGCTGGTCGAGGAGCTGTGGGTGGCGCCGCCGCCGGGGGCGGTGGGGGCCGTACGTACGTTCGTGGCCGCGCTCCGGCGCGCGCTGGAGCCCGAGCGCCCGCCGCGCGCGCCCGCGCGGCTGCTGGTCACGGAGGGCCCCGGGTACGCGCTGCGCGCCGGGCCGGACGCGGTGGACGCCTGGCGGTTCGAGAGGGCGGTGGCCGCCGCCTCGGAGCTGCCGTCGGGGGACGCGCTCGTACGGCTCGAAGAGGCGCTCGGGTGGTGGCGCGGGCCCGCGTACGCCGAGTTCGCCGACGAGCCGTGGGCGCGCGCCGAGCGCTCGCGCCTCGCGGAGCTGCGGCTGCACGCCGTGGAGCGGCGGGCCGGTGCGCGGCTGGCGCTCGGCCTGGCCGCCGCCGCGGTGCCGGATCTCGACGCGCATGTCACCGAGCACCCCTGGCGCGAGGACGCCTGGCGGCTGCTGGCGCTCGCGCTGTACCGCTCCGGCCGCCAGGGCGACGCGCTCGCGGTGCTGCGCCGGGCCCGTACGCTCCTGGTCGAGCAGTTGGGGGTGGATCCGGGCCCGGCGCTGCGCGCGCTGGAGGCGGACATCCTCGCCCAGGCTGACCACCTCGGCGCCCCGGCGGACCACGGCGCCCCGGCCCCGGTCCCGGGTACGGCCCCGGTCCCGGTCCCGGGCACGGCTCCGGCCCCGGCCTCGGCCTCGGCCTCTGTGTGGGCGGACGCCGCCGCCGCGTACGACCGTACGGTGTCGGCCGGCGCCCGCGCCCGCCTGGAGTCCACCGTGGGCCTCCTGCGCGGCCTCGCGGTGACCGGGGGCGGCGGCCTGGAGGCGGCCCGCAGCCACCGGGTACGGGCCATCGCGGCGGCCGAGGAGCTCGGCGACGTGGAGCTGACCGCCCGCGTGATCGGCGCGTACGACGTCCCGGCGAACTGGACCCGCTCCGACGATCCAGGCCAGGCGGCCCGCGTCGTGTCCGCCGCCGAACGCACCCTGGCGGCGCTCGCCTCGCTTCCTTCCGCCGCCAGCCACGGGCCGGCCCGCGCCCGGCTGCTGGCGACGATCGCCGTGGAGTCGCGCGGGGGCGACCGGCGGGCGGCGGGGCCCGCCGCCAGGGAGGCCGAGCGGATCGCCCGTGGGCTGGACGATCCGGCCCTGCTGGCGTTCGCCCTCAACGGCGTGTTTATGCAGACCTGCCACCGCGCGGGCCTCGCCCCGGAACGGGACGCGGTCGGCGCCGAGCTGATCGCGCTGTCGGCCCGGCACGGCCTCGTCGGCTTCGAGGTGCTCGGCCATCTCGTCCGGCTCCAGGCGCGCGGTGCGCTCGCGGACTTCGCCGGAGCCGACGCCCACGCCACCGCCGCCGACCGGCTGGCCGAGCGCCACGAGGTGCCGTTGGTGGGCGTGTTCACGCGGTGGTACCGGGCGTTGCGGCTCGCCGCGACCGGCGGGGCGACGCCCGCCGAACAGGCGGCGGCCTACCGCGCCGCCGCCGTCCGGCTCGACGGCGCCGGCATGCCCGGTCTGCGGGACGGCCTGCTCGCGCTCGCGCTGCTCAGCATCGACGTACGTACGGCGCGCGGAGAGCCCCCGAAGCTCACGGACGACTGGGGCCCCTACGCCCCGTGGGCGCGGCCTCTCGCCCTCCTCGCCCAGGGCCGCCGCGACGACGCCGCCGACGCGCTGCGCCGTACCCCCGAACCCGCCCCCGACCTGCTGTTCGAGGCGATGTGGTGCCTCACCGCACGGGCGGCGCTCGCGCTCGGCGACCGGGAGGCGATGGCGCGGGCGCGGCGGGCGCTCGCCCCAGCCGCCGGGGAGCTGGCCGGGGCGGGCAGCGGGCTGCTGACGCTGGGTCCTGTCGCCGGGTGGCTCGACGCGCTCGACGACGCGCTCGACGACACGCTGGGGTCCGGGCCGTCCGCGTAGTAACCCCGGTCGCACACGCGGTACACGCCGTACACGCCGTACACGCCGTACACGCCGTTCGCCCGGCAGGACGTACGTCCCAGTAGCCCGTAGTCGTACCGCCGTAGTCCCTGGGACGGACGGGCGAGGATCCCCTTCTGTAGGGACGACCACGCCCCGTCGCCCCGCCTACCGTGGCAGCGTGACCGAGACAACCACCGGGGAGACCCGGAGCCCTGAGTTCCACCTGGCGGCCAGGGCCTTCGCCGGCCTGCGCCAGGACCTCATCCACGATGCCTTCGCGTACCGCCCCCTGCGTCCCCTGCGCACGCTCGGCCCGTTCGACCGGCTGATGCCCGGCCGGATACGCGCGGTCGCCGTCTGGGTGCCGCACGCGGTGATCGTCTTCGGCGCGCTGATGGTGTTCGCCGTGTCCACGCCGCACGTCGGCCTGGTGCTCGCGCTGATGATCACGCTGCCGGTGCTGCTGACCATGGCCCGCCCGGTCGGCGCGTGGTGGCTGTCGCTGGCGGCCTCCGGAGTGGTGGGGATCCTCAGCTACGGTGACTGGCCCTGGTCGGTGTCGACCTTCGCCGGATATTTCGTGGTGATCGTCACCGTGGGCGCCCGCAGCCGGCCGCGCACCGCCGTCTGGATGTGGTCGGTCACGGTGGTGTACTCGATCTTCGTGGGGGTGCTGTTCAACCGCGGGTACGCCACCGGCGGCAATACGGTCCCCATGGTCTTCCTCACCGCGATCGCGCTGCTCTCCGTGAGCATGGTGCACGTACGGCGCGAGGCGGAGCACCAGGTCGCGGAGCAGCAGAGCGTCACCGCCGTCGAACGCGGCCGGCGCACGCTGCTGGAGGAGCGCACCACCATCGCCCGCGAGCTGCACGATGTCGTCGCCCACCACATGTCCGTGGTGGCGATCCAGGCGGAGGCCGCGCCGTACCGGGTGGAGAATCCGCCGCCCGAGCTGGAGCAGGCGTTCGTCACCATCCGCGAGAACGCCGTCGCCGCGCTGACCGAGCTGCGCCGCATCCTCGGTGTCGTACGGGCCGACGACTACGAGGCACCCGACGCCCCGCAGCCCACCCTGGCCGAGCTGGATGGGCTGCTCGACAACGTCCGTGACGCCGGGCTGACCGTGGAGAAGGCGGTCACCGGCGCGGTACGGGAGCTGCCGCAGGGCGTCGAGCTGTCGGCGTACCGCATCGTCCAGGAGGCGCTGAGCAACGCGCTCCGGCACGCGCCGGGGTCGAGCGCGCGGGTCGAGATCGGTTACGTACTCGGCGGGCTGGGGCTGCGGGTCGTCAACACCGCGCCGCGCGGGCTGGTCAAGCCGTCGCCCGGGGCCGGGCACGGCATCACCGGGATGCGGGAACGGGTGTCCATGCTGAACGGTGAGATGACCGCGGAGTCCACGGGGGACGGCGGCTACGAGGTCGCGGCGTTCATTCCGGTGGCGCTGGTGAAGGAGGTGGACGCGGCATGAAGGACGCGCCGACGGACGGCACCGCCATGGTCGGCACCGCCAACACCATCAAGGTGCTGATCGTGGACGACCAGGTGATGGTCCGCGAGGGCTTCTCCGTCCTGCTGAACGCCATGCCGGACATCGAGGTCGTGGGCGAGGCGGTGAACGGCCGCCAGGCGGTGGGCCGGGTCGCCGCGCTCCGCCCCGACGTGGTGCTGATGGACATCCGTATGCCGGAGCTCAACGGCATCGACGCGACCCGCGAGATCGTCGCGGCGAACGCCGACGCGAAGGTGCTCGTCCTGACCACCTTCGACCTGGACGAGTACGTCTACCAGGCGCTGCGCGCGGGCGCCTCCGGCTTTCTGCTCAAGGACGCCTCGGCGCGCCAACTGGCAGACGGAGTAAGGGTGGTGGCGTCCGGCGAGGCGCTGCTGGCACCGGCGGTCACCCGGCGCCTCATCACCGAGTTCGCCCGGCTGGCCGAGATGCCCAAGGCGCCCACGATGGCCCGGATCGGGGAGCTGACCGAGCGCGAGACGGAGGTGCTGGTGCTGATCGCGCAGGGCCTGTCGAACGCGGAGATCGCGGAGCATCTGGTGGTCGCGGAGTCCACGATCAAGACGCATGTGAGCCGGATCCTGGTGAAGCTGGGCCTGCGGGACCGCACGCAGGCGGCGGTGTTCGCGTACGAGGCGCGGCTGGTGACGCCGGGGTGAGGTGACGCCGGGGTGTGACGGCCGCCGGGTGATCACTCACATGGGTGATCACACCGGCATATGCCGATGCGCCCGCCGTCCGTATCGCCATGCTGGCATCCGTCTGACAGGAGGTGCACGATGACAGTTATGGCAGAGCGAACGTCGAAGGTTACGCCGCGGATGTCGGTGGAGGAGTTCGAGAGGATCGCCGAGTTCGCCGCCGTGGAGTCCGAGAGCGTCAGGCTGGAATTCATCGGCGGGCGAATCGGAGTCAAGAAGATGCCGGACGGGGATCACGGCACGATCATCATGTGGCTGATTCGGCAGTGCATGCAGTTGAGGCCGGATCTGGACCTCGACAACATGCAGGGCCTGAGAGTGGGCAAGTACCGCAAGGGACGCGCCCGGCCGGACGGTGCGCTGGCACCCGTCGGGCACTTCGAGGGGCAAGGGGAGTGGGCCGACCCCGACGGTGTGCTGATGGTCCTGGAGGTCACCTCGTTCGACTCGGACACCCACAGCCGGGACCGCAAGGAGAAGCCGTCCGCCTACGCGGATGCCGGTATCCCGGCGTACCTGCTGATCGACCGGGATGATTTCACCCTCACTGTGCACAGCGTTCCGGACGCGGCGACCGGCGCCTACCGCCACCGCGAGACGGTCGCCTTCGGGGAGCGGGTCGTCCTGCCGGACCCCATCGGTATCGAGCTGGACACCGGGAATCTCAAGAGATACATGCGCTGACGGTAGTGGCGCCGGGGTTGAGGCGTGGCGGGGGTGTGACGGCCGCCGGGTGATCACTCACATGGGTGATCACACCGGCATATGCCGACGCGCCCGTTGTCCGAATCGCCATGCTGGCATCCGTCTGACAGGAGGTGCACGATGACAGTTATGGCAGAGCACGGGAGTTACCTGTCCGCCGAGGAGTTCGAGAGGCTGGCCAAGCTCGTCGAGAAGGAATCCGACGCCGTCAGGCTTGAATTCATCAACGGACGGATCGGGCTCAAGTACATGACGGACGGTGATCACAGCGAGATCATCAGGTGGCTTCAGAAGCGCTGTATGCAGGCCCGGCCGGACCTGTGGCTGTACGCCGGCGGTGAGATCGGGCTGCTGGTCGAGGCGTACCGGAAGGGCCGGGCCAAGCCGGATGCCGTTCTCGCGGCGGAGAAGGCATTCGTCGGGCAGGGCGACTGGGCCGACCCGGCGCTGTCGCTGATGACGGTCGAGGTCACCTCGTACGACTCCGATACCGACCGGCGGGACCGCAAGGAGAAGCCGGCCGCCTACGCGGCGGCGGGCATTCCCGTCTATCTGCTGATCGATCGCGACCATCACACGGTCAGCGTGTTCACCGAGCCGTCGGCCGACGGCTATGGCTACTGCCAAGTGGCCGACTTCGGCAAGAGAGTGACGCTTCCCGACCCGGTCGGCGTCGAGCTCGACACCGAAGAGCTCAAGGAGTACGTGCGGCGCTGACGGCGGCGGGAGCGCCAGGAGAAGCGGGAAGCCGCGGGGGCGTGACGCGGGGAGCCGCGGGGGCGTGACGCGGGGACCAGGGGCGTGACGCGGGGAAGCCGCAGAGGCATGAAACCGTAGGCGGAACCCCCGTACCGGCCTACGGTTTCATGCCTCTGCGGTCCCCGTGTGTGCAGGTTCCCTGGCTGGTCAACCTCACGGACCACTCTAATTTCGCTCGACCCCGGAGTCGTTGACGATCTGTCCACGACCTCTTGATCAGGAGTCCACAATTCGGCTGAGTACGGCCGCGCCGGTGAGCGCCTCGTGCCGGCACTCGCGCGGGGAGACCCCGTACTCCGTCCGGAACGCCCGGCTGAAGACGGCGTAGTGGGCGAAGCCCCAGCAGGCGGCGATCTGCCCGATGGGCACGGTGGCCTGCGACGGGTCGGTGAGATCGCGCCGGGCGCGTTCGAGGCGCAGCCGCCTGATCCACGCCGACACCGTGGTCTCCTCGCTCCGGAACAGCCCGTGCAGATAGCTGCTGGAGATGTGGTGCGAGGCGGCGACGGCGCCGGCCGTGAGGTGCGGATCGCCCAGGTTCTCGCGGATGAACGCCTTCACGGAGAGCGCGAGCGCGCGCCTGCGCGCGTGCGGCGGCAGTTCGTCCTCCGCCTCCATGCCGTGCGCCAGCGTCGCGACGAAGAGATCGAGCAGGATGTCGTTCAGCCGCGACGCCTCCGCCGAGCCCGCGCGCGGGACGTCACGGGAGATCCGGGTGAGGAAGTCGGCGAGATACGCCCCGATCCCCTCCCGGCCGGACAACTGCCGCGCCAGCAGCCGCTCCACCCGGACGGTGGGCAGCGGCACGAGCTGCTTGGGGATCTCCAGACCGATGCCCCGCATATTGCTCCCGGGGGTCCGGCACACGAACGGGCGGTCGGTGTCGACCACGTACATCTGACGCCGGTAGTGCACGCTCCGGTGGGACATCTGCTCCACGTCCACCCGCCCGCTCAGCGGCAGGGAGAGATGGTAGAGCCCCGGATCGGAGCGCCGGATCATCCGGTCCGTGCGCACCATGTGCACCGACGGCAGCTCGATCGGCCACACCACGGCGGAACCTGCGGAACCTGCGGAACCTGCGGAACCTGCGGAACCTGCGGAACCGAGAGGGATCACCCGCATCTCCGCCCGGAAGTCCCCGGCGGTCGGCGAGCGCAGGTCCATCGGGCACACGGTCTCCGCCATGAGCGCGCACCAGTAGGAGAAGCGGTCGGACACCGGTATGTCGTCGCTACGGAACACCGTCTCTGTCGTCATGTGTCTGTGTCACCTTGGTGGGGCCAGTGGTGCCGGGGCGGGCAGGGGCGCCGGGGACAGCGGCCCGGCGAGCCGCTCCAGGTAGGTCCGGGTCTCCGGATCGCCCGGGTTGATCTGCCGGAACGGGTGCCGGGGCCACAGCGGGCGTCCGTCGATCCACGGTACGACGGTCGGCGCGGCGTCCAGCCAGCCGTGCAGCTCCGCCGTCCCCACCGGCGCCGCCGGCAGCCCGGTCCACGGCCGCCCGGCCGGGCCCGGCGCGAGGATCCCGAGCAGGGCCTCGGGGCGGTCGCCGTCGCCGCCGTGCGCGGGGAAGAGCAGCAGAACCGGCCCGCCGCTGTCCGGATCGTGCAGCAGGACGTACCGCCTGGGTACGGGTACGGGCGCGCGCCCGGCCAGCTGGAGCCGCCGGGCGGTGGGCGCGCCGTACCGGAGGAGCCGGTGGAGGGAGTGCAGCCCGACGGCCGTGAAGAACGCACAGAACACCACCCGCTGGAGCCCCAGCGCCCACCCGCCGCCGTGCACGGCGAACCCAACGCCGGCCTGCGCGACAGCGCCGCCGAGCCCGAGGACGGTACCGGCCAGCGTCGTAGAACTCCGCAACGTCCGCACCCGCCACCACGGCACCTCCCGGATATCCCGCTCCGGCCGCGCATACCGCGCCCCCCACCGATTCCCGGCCCGGGGCGGCGGCACGGGCACGTGCAGACGGCGGGCCTGGGCGGCGAAGACGGCGAAGGTGAGGAGGGTGGGGGATTCGGGTGTTGCGGGTGCTTCTGCTGTAAGCGTCGCGGGGGCTTCGGGCGCTGCGGGCGCTGCGGGGGCTGCGGGCGCTGCGGGCGCTTCAGGTACTTCCGGCGCTACGGGCACCTCGGCCCCCGCCGCCGCCCCCGCCGCTGCTCCCGCCTCCGCTGCCGCCCCCGCCCCCGGCCGGTCCAGCAGTCCGGCCCGTTCCGCCGCTCGTACGGCACGGCGTCGGGTCAGGGGGCTGCGTACCGGGATCGCCCAGACCACTTCGCCGCCGCCCGGCGGTGCCAGGACGCCCGCGCCGGCGCCTCCCTTCGCCGGGTCGCCGCACCACCACAGGAGCCCGACGGAGAGCGGCTGGACCAGCGCCAGCCGGCGTGCCGTCGCCACCACGGTCATGGGCCGCAGCCCGTCGGTCGCCGGATCGCGCAGCACCAGCAGCGCGGGCCGCGATCCGCGCGGTACGGCCGCGACGACGCAGGTCGTCCAGCGCGCCGCCGCGAGCCGGCGCCGCATCAGCCGCGACAGCCACAGGGCGCCGAGCGCCCGCACCAGCAGGGCGACGGAGAGCCCTGTGAGGCTCCCGGTCACTTCGAGCACCCAGTCGTCGAACCCCTTGGCCCGCGCCGTCGCGGCGATCACCGTGAAGCCGATGATCAGGGTCACGCTGACCCTGATCCACAGGGCTGCGCGGGCACGGTGGCGGGCCTGCGCGGCGGCGGTGGCGGCGAGACCGAGCGCGGCTCCGGGCACCGGGCCGCCGCCCGGTGCCTGAGTCGGGCCGCCGCCCGGAGCCGGTGCCGGAGTCGGTGCCTGAGTCGGCTCCGCCGGTTCGGAAGATCTGCCGCTGCTGTCCCGCATGGTGAGCCCCCGTGATGTCCGGGCGCCGTACCGCCCGCGTACCGCTACCGCCCGCTACCGATCCGGCCCGAGGCTACCGGGCGCCGGTGCGCGGCCGGTGCCCACCGGGAGCATCAGCCCCCACGCCCCCGGACGCAGCGTCCACGTCCGCGTCCGTACGGGCCCGGTGACCCGGGCGTCCGCGCGGTAGCGGAAGTCCGCGCCCGAGACCGTCACGGACAGCGCGCTCGCCCGGAGCGGCTCCGCCGACGCGCGCCGGCGGATCACGACCTCGGCGCGCCCGTCGCACGACCGCACGGTCACGTCCTCGACCGGTTCGTCCAGATCGCTCAGCAGGACCCCGTCCGCCTCGACACGCAGCCGGTGCGTATGGCCGGATATCGCCTGCGGAACGGGGCGTACCAGCGTACGGACCAGGGAACGGCACGTGTGCCACATGTGCGCGGCGGCGGGACCGACACCGGAGGCGGGACCGACACCGGAGGCGGCGCCGGAGCCCGTACCGCCCGAGCCCGTACCGCCGGACGCGGACGTACCGGAGGAGCCGGGCGTACCGGAGGAGCCAGGCGTACCCGATGTACAGGGCGGCCCGGACGCGCCCGTCTGTTCATCCCACCCGTCCCAAGCGCCGCTCCCGTATCCGCCCCCGTGTCCGCTCCCGTATCCGCCCCCGTGTCCGCTCCCGTATCCGCCCCCTCCCGTCCCCGGCAGGGCCGGGATCCGGAGGTCTCCCAGCACCACCCCGTCGCTGTCGTCCACCAGCAGATCCAGCCGCCGCACCGCCCCGTCCAGCACCGCCCGCGCCGCCGCCACCGCGCCCGTGGGCACGCCGAGCGAGGCCGCCAGCTCCACGGACGCGCCGATCGGTACGAGCGAGAGCGCGCCCGAGGACAGCTCGCGCTCCCGGTGGAGCAGGGCGACCATCCGCATCAGCGCCCGGTCGTCGCCGACCAGCACCGGGCGCCGGTTCCCCCGTCTGGCCAGCGCCCGCGACAGCTCCTCAGGGCCCTCGGGGAAGCAGAGTTTGACCGCCGCTCCGCCGCTCAGAACATCTTTCGCGATCCGCACGGATTCGCCGTCGGTCCGGCCCGCGACCGGGTCGATGACCACCAGAAGCTGCTGCGCGCCGTTCTCGGCGGGCTCTGGAGCCGACACCTCGGTCCTTCCTCGGGTAGCATCTTTGTGCAAGAGCCCCTTGCGCTATTGCGCCAGGGGCTTCGTCTATTCCGGGGCATCCGGTTCGACGGTCAGATCTGTGTCGTACAACGCGCCGTACTTGTCGTACAGCGTGTCGTACAGCGCTCTCCGTGACGTACAGCGTTGTGCGCCGCCGCCCTGACCTTGGACATGCCCCGCCCGGAAGGGGTGTACGCCTGTGCCCGCACTTGTGCTGCTCGGTGCTCAGTGGGGTGACGAAGGCAAGGGAAAGGCCACCGACCTGCTCGGTGGATCCGTGGACTATGTGGTGCGCTACCAGGGCGGCAACAACGCCGGTCATACGGTCGTCGTAGGCGACCAGAAGTACGCACTGCATCTCCTCCCTTCCGGAATCCTCTCCCCCGGTTGTACCCCGGTGATCGGTAATGGAGTGGTCGTCGACCCGGCCGTCCTGCTCTCCGAGCTGAGTGGGCTCAACGAGCGTGGTGTCGACACATCCAAGTTGCTGATCAGCGGTAACGCCCATCTGATCACGCCGTACAACGTGACCGTCGACAAGGTGACGGAACGGTTCCTCGGCAAGCGGAAGATCGGCACGACCGGCCGTGGCATCGGCCCGACGTACGCCGACAAGATCAACCGGACCGGCATCCGCGTCCAGGACCTCTACGACGAGTCGATCCTGACGCAGAAGGTCGAAGCGGCGCTGGAGTCCAAGAACCAGCTGCTCGCCAAGGTCTTCAACCGGCGGGCCATAGAGGTCGGCCAGACCGTCGAGGAGCTGCTGAGCTTCGCGGACCAGCTCAAGCCGTACGTTTCGGACACGACGCTCGTCCTGAACAACGCGATCGACGAGGGCAAGGTCGTCCTCTTCGAGGGTGGCCAGGGCACACTGCTCGACGTCGATCACGGCACGTACCCCTTCGTCACGTCCTCCAACCCTACGGCGGGCGGCGCCTGCACGGGCGCGGGCGTCGGACCGACGAAGATCAGCCGGGTCATCGGCATCCTCAAGGCGTACACCACGCGCGTCGGCGCCGGTCCGTTCCCGACCGAGCTGCTCGACGAGGACGGCGAGGCGCTGCGCCGCATCGGTGGCGAGCGGGGCGTCACGACGGGCCGCGACCGCCGCTGCGGCTGGTTCGACGCGGTGATCGCGCGCTACGCGACACGGGTCAACGGCCTGACGGACTTCTTCCTCACCAAGCTGGACGTGCTCACCGGCTGGGAGCAGATCCCGGTGTGCGTGGCGTACGAGATCGACGGCCGCCGCGTCGAGGAACTCCCGTACAACCAGACCGACTTCCACCACGCGAAGCCGGTGTACGAGTACCTGCCCGGCTGGTCGGAGGACATCACGAAGGCCAAAACCTTCGCTGATCTCCCGAAGAACGCGCAGGCGTACGTGAAGGCCCTGGAGGCCATGTCGGGCGCCCCGATCTCGGCGATCGGTGTGGGTCCGGGCCGTACGGAGACGATCCAGATCAACTCCTTCATCTGAGCTGAGCTGAGCTGAGCTGAGCTGACCGTACGCATGAAGGCCCGGACCGCGCGGTACGCGGTCCGGGCCTTCATGCTGTTCGTGCCGCCTACTTCAGCAGGTACGCCTTCTCGATGGTGACGTTGTAGGTGTTGCCGTTCTTGTCGGTCAGCTTCGCCTTGAAGGAGACGGACTTCGCCGTCTTCGGATGGCTCAGCTTCAGGCTCTTCTTGCCGTTCTTCGCGGTGGTGACGGGGGCCTTGCTCCACTTCTTGCCGCCGTCGTAAGAGACCTGCACGGAAAGGGACTTCAACTTCGTGGCCGCCGGACCCTGGATGGTCAGCGGGACCGTGAACTTCTTGCCCGCCGGGGCGGTGCTCGCCAGGCTCAGCTTCGGGACGAAGCGGACGGTGGAGAGCGGCAGGTTCACGGACTTGCCGGCTGCGGGCTTCTTCGAGGTGAACGCCCAGTCCGCGACGAGGCGGGTGGTGACACCGGCGACCTTGGTGGAGCGGGTCGCGTCCGTATAGATGCGGTACTTCGCGGACTTGGCCGGCAGGCCGGAGACGCCGTCGTCGCCGCAGAGAGCGCTCACTGCGGTCTTCGAGCCGTTGACGGAGATGAAGCTCCGCTGCTTGGTCGTCAGCGACAGGCCCTCGTTGCCGGAGCCGTCCGTGAACTCGGGTACGCAGAACCACAGGTCATTGCCCGACCGCCAGGCGTTGCTGTACTTGCCGATCCTCGGGCTGAACACACCGACGTTGAAGGTCCGCTCGTACGTCTTCTTCGGCTGGTAGACCTTCTCGCCGTACTGCGTGAGCATGAGGTCAAGTTCCGGGGAGTTCTTGCTGACGTTCTGCCCGGCCGCGAAGCTCCATGCGATGCCCTTGCCACCGGAGACGTAGGTCTTCGCCGTGGCGGGCAGGGCGAACGGCCTGCTGACCGTCTGGTAGCCGTCCTCCGACGGCAGCTCCCAGGTCGGCGAGATCGAACCGAAGCGATTCTTGGTGGAGGAGCCGATCTTCAGCTTCACCAGGGCCAGTTCACTCTTGGTGATCTTGTGGGAGAAGCCGGTGTACAGCGAACCGGTGCGGCGGTAAAGCACGTTGTACGTAGTGCTCCCCTTCTGCCAGGTGCCGCCCAGCTGCGCACCGAACTCCTTCGCGGGCAGCGCCGGGCCGACATGGCCGGTGCGGAGTCCGTCGAACGAGAGGAGGTCCACCACGCTCGCGAAGAAGCGGCCCGCCGAGCTGTGGTCGTAACGCACGTACGTATGAACGCTCTTGGCGGACTCCGGCGCCGTAATGCTGACCGGCTTCGCCTTGCGGGCGTCGAAGGTCACCGTGGTGTTCTTGGCGACGGTGAGCTTGGGCTGCATCATCAGCGCGACATCCGGTTCGGCCTTCGCGCCCTTGGGCGTCTGGACCTGCGACTCCACCGCGTACGTACCCTTCGGCACGCGCAGCTTGACGACACCGTCCCCGTCGGTGTCGTACCGCTCGTTCCAGAAGTCGTTGGCGAGGCTGTAGACCGTGCTGCCCGACTGCGAGGGCCTGCCCTTGGTGTCGAGGTACTTCAGGGTGAGCTGGTACGACTCGGTTTCGAGCTGCGCGGCGAAGGCGGTACGGACGGACTGGCCGCCCACGGTGGCCTTCGCGACGACCGCGCCGGCGTAGCCGCCGCTCGCGCTGCCGCTGATGTTGTTGGCGCTGATGCCGACCCGCGCGGTGCCGCCCGCCGGGACGGTGACCTGCTGCGCGCCGAGGGCGAAGAAGCCGGCCGGGGCGGCCTTGCCCTTGGGCCCTGTCGCCTCCAGCGACAGATCGAGGGTGACCGGGCTCGTACCGTCGTTGCGGTAGGTGACCTGCTGGGTGACCGGCTTCGTGTGCGGCCACAGCAGGGTGCCGAAACTGACCGAACTCCGCTCGCTGACGACGGTCTGCGTGATCGCCTTCGTCAGGTCGGCGCGGCCGGTGCCCTGCTGGTACGGGGTGAGCCCGGCGGTGGGCTTGGCGGAGGAGACCAGCGCCTGCTTGATGCGCGCCCCCGTCCAGTCGGGGTGCTGCTGGGCGAGGATGGCGGCGGCGCCCGCGACATGCGGGGTGGCCATCGACGTACCGGACATGGACACGTAGCCGTCGGCGGCCGGGGTGCCGTCGACGCCCTTGGCGGCCTTCGCGGCGACGATGTCCACACCGGGCGCGGTGATGTCGGGCTTCAGCGAGCCGTCGGCCGTCGGGCCCACGCTGGAGAAGTAGGCGATCTTGTCCTTGCTGTCGACCGCGCCCACGGTGAGCGCGGAGGCCGCGCTGCCGGGCGAACCGATCGTCTCGGCATCGGGGCCCTCGTTGCCGGCGGCGATGACGAAGAGGATGTTCTTCTCGGCGGAGATCTTGTCGACCGCGGTTTCGAGCGGATCGGTCTCCGAGGTGTCCTCGCCGCCGAGGCTCAGGTTGGCTATGCGCGCACCCTGGTCGGCGGCCCACTGCATGCCCGCGATGATGCCGGAGTCGTCACCGAACCCGTCGTCGTCCAGCACCTTGGCGTCGAGGATCTTCGCACCGGGCGCGACCCCCTTGTACTTCCCGCCCGACTTCGCACCGGAGCCCGCGATGGTCGAGGCGACGTGTGTGCCGTGGCCGACGTGGTCGACGGTGTTGCCCGAGCCCGAGAAGTCCTTGCGGAGGACCGAGACGCCCTTGAGGTCGGGGTGCGTCTGGTCAACTCCGGTGTCGAGGACGGCGACCTTCACGCCCTTGCCGTCGTACCCGGCCCCCCAGGCGGTCGGCGCGCCGATCTGCGGGACGCTCTTGTCGAGGAGCGCCTTGCGCTTGCCGTCCAGCCACACCCGCTCGATCCCGGGGGCCGCTTCACGGGCCTCGCTCCGCGGATCGCCTTCGGCGGTGAGGGCCTCCCAGACGTCGGCGGACTCGTCCTTGGGCGCGGTGAGCGCCTCGCCGCGCACGGCGGGGAGAGTACGGCGGACGGAGATGTCGGCGTCGGCGATGGCGGCCTTGGCGTCGGCCTTCTGGTTGGCGTTCTTGGCATACGAGACGATGAGGGGGAGCGTGGCGCGGTGCGCGTCGTCGTACTGGGCCTTGAGCAGCCCCGTCACGTTGAACAGGCGGCGGTCCAGGCGGCCTTGGCCGACGAGGAGGGACGCGTCGGAGGGCAGGACGTAGGTGTCGTCGCCGATCTGCCGGATGGTGATCCGGACGCTCTCACGTCCTTCGCCACGCTGGACGCGGACCACTTTCCCGTGGGTGTCGATGTGGACCTGGTCGCCGGTGATGAGTGTGACGACGGAGGTGGTGCCGTTGCCTTGCGTCCCGAATGCCTTGACGGCGCTGGTCTCCGTTGCCGTCTCCGTTGCCGCTGTCGCGGTGCCGGAGAGGGTGCCGGACGTGAGCCCGGCTATGAGGAGGGCGGCGATGGTGGCCGCGCCGGCTCTTCTGTTGTTTCCGTGGCTGAACAAGGTTCCCCACCCTTTGAGTTACTGAATCGGACGGAATTACGGGTGCCCCCACACCTCGGACTTCGTGCTCGCGCGCCTTCGCGCGTCAGGCGGCGCTGGTGTTGGCGCGGGGGGTCCGGTCGGTGAACCAGCGGTACAGGGCCCCGAGCCCGAAGCCCTGGACGAGGGCGCTGACGGGAATCGCGATGAGGAGCAGAACAACGTTAAGGAAGGCCAGCGACGGGGGAAGGACCGGACCCAGGAGTGCGATCGGCGAGGAGATGAAGAACGAGGTCGGCGCGGTGACGACGCCGATCCACAACCCGGCGAAACTGGCGTCCCCGCTGTGGTCCACGAAGATCGCGTCCACGGCGACCCAGGCGCAGACGGCGAGGACGATCGCGAGGTAGCCGAGGGCCACGGGGTTCACGAGGTTGCGGCGGAGGGTCTGGGCGAAGGGACGCGAGGAGGAAGAGAAGGGAGAGGAGGAGGGAAAGGAGGAGGGGGAGGCAGACATCTTGGGGCTCCTGGGGGCGTTGGTTGTTCTGCTCTGTTGACCTCCACTTTGCCTTCGTCGAGAGAGGGCCACCTGAGTAGTCCTACTTATGTTCGTGTAGGTGAACGGGCTTGTGAGACTGGCGAGTTGGGCGCAGCGAGGGCGCGACGGGCGGCACGCCAAAAGAGAGAGATACAGCCGACGAAGAATCCGTTCCAAAGTCACCAACGGAGTTGGATTCGGAGTCGGATTCGGCGCCGAAGTCGGTGTCGGTGTCGGAGTCGGAGTCGGTGTCGGCATCGGCCGGCGCGGGGGTGCTGTCCCGCGCGCCCGGAACCGACGCGTACAGCACCCCCACAGCCACGACGGCAACGCTGATCGCCGTCACGACAAAGCCCCACGACCCACCCGACCCGCCGGAGGCCGCGCCTGCGTCGATCACCCCCACCCGGGCGACTCCAGCGTGAACCAGATGGCTTTGCGCCCGACGGGATCGGACGCGTAAATGGTCGTCCCCCAGGCACGCGCGAGTTGCGCTACGAGGGCGATCCCCCGTCCTTCCTCGTACGCGGCCTGATCGGTGTCGCCGTCCTCGTGTCCGTGTCCGCGCGCACGTACAACTGCCGTGGGCACGGGCAGAACCCAGGGCTTGTCGTCGGTGACGGCGACGGTGACGCGACCCCCGTCCACCGCCACGGACACCCGGATCAGCGGGGTCTCGGTGTGCCTGTGCGCATTGGTGACGACCTCGGTGACGCACAGGCGGGCGTCCTCGACGAGGGGGTGATGACGGCGGTCGATGCCCAGCAGTGAACTGACGAAATTACGTGCGATTTTCGGCGCGGCGGCCGTGTTCGGGAGCGTGAGCCGGTAGGTCTCCCGGTCGAGGAGGGGCGGGGGAGCGGGCGAGGCGGTGGCGGTAACGGTGGTCATGTCGTTCTCCCAACGCTGCGGTCTGAGCTGGTGCGTTGCCCGCCATGCGTGGCTGTGGCCACGGCCGCGCACGGGTCAAGGCGCGCGGAAGTGGCTGCACTTCGGTCTTACTGGCGGACGACGCGGTGCTGGGATGACGATAGCGCACCGTATAAAGCTTGTGACTTGATCGGCGCATGGCGATGACGAGTGGAATACCATCAGGGTCCAAGCAGCGTTGAGAAGCAACCGCAAGGAGGGGCACATGCCGCCGAGGAAGACACCTACGGCTCGGCAGCGCCGATTGGGTTCCGAGCTGCGCAGGATCCGGGAGCATGCCGGCCTGTCACTGACTCATGCCGCGTCGTTGCTCGGTGCGGATCGCACTGCGCTGAGCAATACCGAATCGGGTCGATTCGGCGTGAGCGCCGATCGAGTACGTACCTGGGCGGGTCACTATGGATGTCCGGATGCCGCGTATGTGGAAGCTCTCGCGGAGATGGCTGCGGAGCGCATAAACGGTTGGTGGGAGGACTACCGCCGTGACCTCGCCAGTGATGCGCTCGACCTTGCTGAGCTGGAGCATCATGCCGTGGGTATCCGTTCGGTCCAGATCATGTATATGCCTGGCCTGCTTCAGACGGAGGACTATGTCCGCGCGGTGTTCTCGGAGAGTGTTCCACCGCCGAGCCCGGCACGTCAGCGGCGCCAGGTGTCGCACCGCTTGAAGCGTCGCGATGTGCTTGATCGGGAGGACCCGCCCACCTGCACGTTTCTCATTCATGAAGCCGCGCTCCGGATGACCTACGGCGGATCCAAGGTGGCTCGGGGGCAGCTCGACAACCTGCTGGAACAGTCGGATCGGGACAACGTGACCGTCCGTGCCATCCCATTCGCCGCAGGCGGTTTCCCGCATGCCAGCAGTTCGGCACACTACGTCTACGGTGTCGTCCCGCAGCTCGACACCGTTCAGACGGACACTGCGACCGGGTCAGGTTTTCTCGATGCCGAGACGAGTCTTGAAAACTGGCGGGTCGCGCTGGACCGGACGGAGGAGAAGTCCCTCGACCCAGCGAGTTCAAGGGACTTCATTCGCAAGATCGCAAAAACAGTATGAAGGCGTGATAATCATGGAAATTCAATGGCGCAAGTCTTCGAAGTCCTCCAATGCTGAAGGCTCCGATTGCCTGGAACTTGCCGAGCAGGGAGGCGAGATCCTGATGCGCGAGAGCGATAACCCCGACATCGTCATCCGCACCACGCGCGCCAAGCTGCGTGCGTTCCTCGGTGGCGCCAAGGAGGGCGAGTTCGACGACCTGGCGTGAGTTCGCCAGGTCTGAGTGGCGGGCGGTTCCCCATCGGCGCAGATGGGGGCCGCCCGTTTGTGTTGTGGGTCCGGCGGCTTGGGCAGGACGCTAGTCCGCGCAGATCCGTAGCACTAGCTAAAGATGCTGGTATCACTCGTTAGAGGTAAAACACTTGATACGGAACTGCGTTAAGCGCTAGCGTTGCTGATGTCGTCGCACCGGGCGCATCCCTCGGCAGGACCGCCCGTGCGGCTGAACTCCCCGTGACTCTGCGTCTGTTGGGGGGAGTGTTCCGACGGGGCCCGGCCTCTCGCCTGCGGCTCGTCACGCCGGCCATGGGCGACCGGGCGGGCCCCGTCTCTCTGTCCGAAGGGATGGCATGACGCTCAGCGCGATGACCAAGACACACGAACCCGCCGCCGATCCGACGGCCTTTGACGAGTGGGGATTACCGCCCGGTGGGCTCTGGGGCCTGCTGCCCGCCTCCGTGCCCCGGGAGTTCGCGGAGCCGACGCCGGAGTTGCTGGCGCGGGTGGAGCAGGGGCTCAGGGGGTGGGCGGCGTGAAGGGGGATAAGGGAAGTTACGCGCGGCAGAGGCTGTCCCTGATGATCGCCACGTTCGGCATGAACGGCTCGCTCGTCGTCCCCAAGGACGTCCCGCCGCCTGAGCCCGAGCCCGAGCGCGAGCGCGTACCCCCGGAGCCGGGTCCGGGGTCGGGATCGGACCCCGAGCAACCCCCAGAGCCGGCCGACGAGCTGAGCGCACGGGTTGCCGAGCGCAACAAGCGCAGCAGCCGCGGCGGGGTGTGAGAGGTGTGAATGGATCCTGCTCACGATGCCGGACCGGCAGCTCGATGGTGTGTGCCGATAGGCCCGTTCGGCAACGGGGAAGGAGCCGGACCGGTCGCTCGACCGGCACCCTCGGCGAGAGAGTCGGCGTGGGGCTTCGGTCTCCGGGCCGCTGCTGTCGGGTGCGGGTCAGAGCGACGCCGAGTGGGGTGGGCCGGTGGCGGAGGTTGTGGACGTGGGGCCGCCCCTCCAGCTGTGAGTGTCGCGCCTCCAGGACAGGTGTAAAGGGCGCTCCTGCGTCGCGTCGGCTGCGCCGATTACGCTTCGCTACACCCTTGACACCTGCCCTTCCGGCGCAAGTGCAGGCGCGGGAGGGGCGGCCGGGGGGGTGAGGGGGGCCCAGGAGGTCCGCTGCCCTACCACTCGGCTCAGGGTCCGGCGGCCCGGTGGACCCTGCGGGGCCGCCACCCTTACGTAGTCCGCAGCCATGGAGCGTCCCGGAGTCCACGTAGGTTTCCGAAGCTCGATCGCCGGTGCCGGAGGGTCATATTCGGCGCGGTACGGCTCCGTCCTGCCGGCGGTAGAGGTCGCGCAGCAGGGAAATCTCGGCGCCGTGATGGATCAGCTCCCGGTTGACGTGCAGGACGATGCCTTCCATGGGGAACCGCTCGGTGCCTGCCGCGGGCGGATTCTCCAGGTCGGCGTCCGAGAGCTTGCAGACCCCCGCGTGCCATCTCCCGTACATCTCATCGAGCTGTTTCAGGGCCTCGTCAGCGGTCCTCGCGTAGGCGAATGTCTGGTAGTCGACGTCCTGGCCGCCGAAGTGCCATGCGACCCGATAGCCCAGGCAGGAGACGATGATGTGCGCCAGCCGCCAGGCAATCGTGGTCACCGGCGCCGGCTCCGGGGCGGGGGACTCGTAGTCCATCGTCCATTCCCCCGAAACTGCCGGTGCGGCCGACGTGCCACGTGGGCGGATGCTCCAGCAGTCGCGCACCGGCTCCCAGAAGTACTCCTCATCGGCAAGACCGTCCAGCCGTGGCCGCAGGTTCTTGTGCCAGTGCCGGTCCAGCTGGTCCGCGATTCGCTCGCTTCTCGTCATTTCCGCACGCTACATAGAACGGAGACCTGGCCGCGACCCTCGCGGATGCCGCCGCCGGCCGTGAGCCGCGAGACCGTACCGC
Organism: Streptomyces sp. NPDC093109; assembly: GCF_040701725.1. Classification (NCBI taxonomy): domain Bacteria; kingdom Bacillati; phylum Actinomycetota; class Actinomycetes; order Kitasatosporales; family Streptomycetaceae; genus Streptomyces; species Streptomyces sp. NPDC093109. The sequence goes on along the minus strand of NZ_JBFBEZ010000014.1, from coordinate 44,316 downwards.
ACCGGGATATGACGCTGGGGCCGTCCGTTGGCTGCGACGTTGGAGCCACTTCGGGCCCGTCGGACGGCCGCAGCGTCGCAGTCGTCGGGATCAACTCCCTCACCCCCGCCAATCTGCCCCATATAGGATGATTTGGTAGGCGGTTGGGGGTCTCTCCGAACGGTACATGTGTCCTGAGGTGCATAAGACGCACTCCAGGGCCCAAAGACTTCCTCCGGGAGCCCACTTACCGCCACACGAGTCCCAGCAGACCCACCACCACCCCAGAGTGACCAGCGGGGCATGAGTCGCAACCGGCAACGGACCGTCGGCCGCTGAGCCGGTGTCGGACCGCCCCTCTCCTCTGCCGCGTGGTCCCGCAGGGTCCGCCGGGCCGCCGGTCCCTGAGCCGAGTGGTAGAACGGGCGGACCTCTTGGGCCCCCCTTCCCCCGGCCGCCCCCCCACTCCTGCACTTGCGCTGGAGGGTTGGGTGTCAGGGGTGGAGCGCAGCGGAATCGGCGTAGCCGACGCGACGGAGGAGCGCCCTTGATACCCGGCCCGGAAGCGCGACAATGACAGCCGAAGGGGGCGGCCCCACGCTCAACACTCGCCCCCGTGGACCATGCCGGGCGTCCGTAGTGACCCGCAGACAGTGTCCGGACGGGCGTCCTGTGGGTGTCGTGCGAGAGTCCAACAGCAACATGGGCGGCGGCGACGAGGCCTGGTACCAGGATCACTGGAACCGGCTGGAGGCGTCCGTCAGGGAGGCTCGGGCCGGCGACTGATCGTGAGCCGGGGCTTGCGCCTGCGGTTGCCAGGTGTAGCGGACGTCCGGTTCGTACTCCTCGTTGCGCAGTCCGTCGGTGCGCTCGGCCGCGGTGAAACCGTGTCGCTCGTAGAACCGTTGGGCCGGTCCGTTGACCTGGAATGTCCACAGCTCCAGGCCGGTGGGCCGCCGTTGCTTGGCCAGTTCTATGAAACGGTCGCCCACACCCCGGCCGCGCCACGCCGGATCGAGGTAGAGCTGGTCGAGCTCGTCGCCGTCGAGGGCCAGGAGGCCGATCGCGGTGCCGTCGGCGACGGCCACCCAGCTCTCGTACTGGGGCACGACCACGTACGAGAACCAGTTCTGCACCTCGTCGTCGCTGTGCGCGCGGCGTACGGTCGGCAGCGCGGCGGCGAAGGAACGGAGCCATACGTCGGCCATGCCGGCCGCGTCGGAGCGTTCCGCACGCCGGAACGCGAGTTCAAGTACAGGCTCAGATCTGTCCACAGCGCGTGACTATCGCAGATGAGCGATCCGGGCGCATCCGCTACGCACGCAATCCGTCGCTGACGACCGCGATGATCGGCTCCAGCGCGGCCCCCTCGCCCCGGGTCATGCAGGCGCCCATCAGCGCGTTGACGTCGGCGGCGGTGACGTCGGGGCGTACGGCACCGGCCTTCTGGGCGTTCGCGAGCAGGCTGTCCGTGCGGTCGCAGAGGAGGTCGAGGCCCATGCGCTCGTGGTGGGAGTCCGGGGCTCCGGTGGCAGTGGCAGTGGCAGTGGCAGCGGTGGTGGTGGTGGTGGTGGTGGTGGTGGTGGCCGTGGCGGCGGCCAGTTGCTCGGCCAGGCCGCGGTTGGCCGCGCCCGCGCGCACGGTGGCGGCGAGGTACATGAAGAATGCGGCTCCGGGTTCCTCCCGCTCGGCGAACTCGTCTGCCTGGGCGGCGAGTTCCACCACCTGGGCGCGCAGGATCGCCGTGAACAGAGCCTCCTTGGTGGGGAAGTGCCGGCTGACAGTGCCGGTGCCGACGCCCGCGCGGCGCGCGATCTCGTGCACGGGTACGGACAGCCCTTCGGTCGCGAAGATCCGGGCGGCCACTTCCAGGACGTGGGCCCGGTTGCGCCGCGCGTCGGCGCGCAGTGGTGGTTCGGCGGTCATGGTTCTGGTCCTTCTCGGGGTGCGGGTATGGGTGTGGGGCGCGGGGCTGGGGGCGTGGACAACCGGGATGGCCGTCCCGTATCGTCCCTCTTCAAGTAAGCGGGATGCCTGTCCCGATTCTAGGAGGTACTGCCATGTCTGACCAGGCCTGGACCGCCGACAACGTCCCTGACCAGGGCGGACGTACGGTGGTGGTCACCGGCGCCAACACCGGGATCGGCTTCGAGGCGGCCCGGATTCTGGCCCGGCGCGGTGCCGCGGTGGTGCTGGCCTGCCGTACGCCGGCCAAGGCGGCCGACGCCGCCGACCGTATCCGTGCCGCCGCACCCGGCTCGTCCGTCACCACACTGCGGCTGGATCTCGCGTCCCAGGCGTCGGTGCGCGAGGCCGCCGAGGAGTTGCGTGCCGAGCACGCGCGCATCGACCTGCTCATCAACAACGCGGGCATGCTCGGCTCCAAGGAACGCACGGTGACGGAGGACGGCTTCGAAGCGACGTTCGCGACCAACCACCTCGGTGTGTTCGCGTTCACCGGGCTGGTCCTGGACCGGCTGCTCCCGGTGCCCGGCTCGCGGGTGGTGACGGTCAGCAGTCTTGTCCACCGTGGTGCTTCCCTGGACTTCGACGATCTCCAGGCCCGCCGGAAGTACCGGAGAAGCGGCGTCTATAGCGCGTCGAAACTGGCCAACCTGATGTTCACCTACGAGTTGCAGCGCCAACTGTCCGCGGCCGGCGCGCACACCGTCGCCCTTGCCGCGCATCCGGGCATGTCCCGTACGGAGTTCACCCGGGATCTCAGCCCGGCCAACCGGTTCCTCTTCGACCCGCGGATCAAGGCGCTGACCGGCTGGATTCTGCAGGACCGGACGGTCGGCGCGCTGGGCATGGTGCGCGCCGCGGTGGACCCGGCCGCGCGAGGCGGCGAGTACTACGGCCCGCCCGGCCGCGCCCAGTTCACCGGCCACCCCCAGCGGGTCGAGTCCAGCGCCGGATCCCACGACGCCGCGGCACAAGGCCGCCTCTGGCGGGAGTCCGAGCGGCTGACGGGTGTCAGTTATCCGCTCGCGCAGCTCCAGTCGTAGAGCCGACACGGGAGTTGTCGACGCGGGTGGTGCGGCGCCGGGGCCGGTGGGGTGGGGGTGTGGTCGGTGGTGCGGGTTGTGGGGATGGGGGCCGCCCCTCCTGTTGTGAGTTTCGCGCTTCCGGGCCGGGTATCAAGGGCGCTCCTCCGTCGCGTCGGCTGCGCCGATTGCGCTGCGCTCCACCCTGGACACCCGGTCCTCCAGCGCAAGTGCGGCTTTTCGGGAGGGGCGGCCGGGGGTGGGGGGTGCCCGGGTGGCCGGCCGGGCTGCGGGCCGGTTCAGGGTCCGGCGGGCCGGTGGGCCCTGCGGGGCTGAGCGGCAGTGGCATGGGGTGGTGGCGCGCCGTCTCGGCGGCCGGCGGTGCGCTGTTTGCTGCGACTCATGCCCCGCTGATCACTCCGGGTGGGGGAGGGGCTGGTGGGATGTGTGTGGCGGTAAGTGGGCTCGCGGAGGCGGTCTTCGGGTCCAGGAGTGCGCCTTGGAGAGCCCGGCGGTAGGCGTGACGAATGGCCGTGTGACGACCCGGAGGCAAGACAGGCACGAGCCTGGGTGATCATGGAGTTCTTGACGCTCAGTGATCGCCGGAGGGTTCGCGCCTGTCCTGCCATCATGCCTGCTCGAACGCCTGTGGGACCAGTTCGCAGCGCTGCTGCCCGAGCATGTCGATACCCATCCGCTCGGCTGCCACGAACTGGGCTTCACCGGCGAGATCGCCCGCAAGGGCGTGCCCGCACCGATCCAGGCCGGCAAGAGGTGGGTCGTGGAGCGGAGCCACGCATGGATGAACGGCTTCGGCAAGCTCCGCCGCTGCACCGAGAAGCGCCAGTGCGCTGTGGACTTCTACCTCTACCTGTCCGCCGCAATCGTCACGCTCCGCATGCTCATCCGCCGCGCGACCCCGCTCTACCGCTGGGACGGACGGCCCACCACCAAGAGACTCCAGTGACGCCTGCTGACGGGAGTCCGTCTGCGTCGGGCGGACAAGCACTGCCGCACGCCTGGGGAAAGGCGAGCTGCTCAACGAGGGCAGGGCCGACCCGCGCTTCTGGCTGTGGAGGCTGTGGTGATGATGGCGTCGAGCCGGTCCCGGGTTTTCACCAGGGTACTGACCTGCGCATCGATGCGGTCCCGCTCGGCCGACAGCCGGTCGAGCAGCGCGGGGGTCACGTCACCGGTCTCGACGCACGGCAGCAGTTCCAGGATCGTCCTGCTCGGCAGCCCTGCGGAGTACAGCTGCTGAATCAGCTGGACGCGGTCGACCGCGCTGTCCGGGTACTGCCGCTGGCCGCTGGGGCTGCGCGCCGAGGCCAGCAGGTCCTGCTCTTCGTAGTAGCGCAGTGCCCGCACGCTCACGCCCACCCTTGAGGCCAGCTCACCGATGCGCATCAACGCCCCCTCTGTGACCTGGATCATGTTTCTTGCCTCTGACGTCAACGTCAGGTTCTAGCGTAGCCCGTGAACAGCCCGGACAGGAATCACCTCACCACTGCCAGGAGACTCCCCATGAAGATCACCGGCTCCGTCGCCCTCGTCACCGGCGCCAACCGCGGCATCGGCAGGCACTTCGCCCAACAGCTCCTGCACCGGGGCGCCACCAAGGTCTACGCGACCGCGCGCACCCCCCACCTCGTCGACCTCCCCGGTGTGGAGGTGCTGCGGCTCGACATCACCGATCCGGCTTCGGTCGCCGCCGCGGCGGGCGCGGCCTCGGACGTCACCCTCTTGATCAACAATGCCGGCGTCTTCACCCAGCAGAACCTCGTCACCGGGGACCCCGAGAAGATCCGGCTGGAGATGGACACCAACTACTTCGGCACCCTCAACGTGGTCCGGGCGTTCACTCCCGTCCTGGCCGCCAACGGCGGTGGGGCCATCCTCAACGTCCTGTCGGCGATGTCCTGGCTCGCCTACGACGGGGCCAACGCCTACAGCGCGGCGAAGGCGGCGGCGTGGAGCCTCACCAACGGCATCCGCCTCGAACTCGCGGGCCAGGGAACCGCGGTGACGGGCCTGCACCTGGCCAGCACCGACACCGACATGATGGCCGGGTGGGACGTGGAGAAGAACGACCCCGCCGATGTCGTGCGCGCCGCCCTCGACGGTATCGAGGCCGGGAAGATGGAGATCCTCGCCGACAACAACTCCGTCCAGCTCAAAGCGACCCTTTCCGCCGACCCGAGCGTCCTCTATCCGCAGGCGGTTCCCGCCGTCTGACCCTTCGGCAGCCGCCCGCCCGGCCGGGCTTCAGCCGGGCGCGGCCATGCGTACTCGTCACGCTCCGCACGCGCGTCCGCCGCGCTACCGCTGGGACACCTGCCCACGACCAGAGGACTCAAGTGACGCCTACCGCCGGGCTCTCTTATGCACCTCAGGACACATGAGCCGTCCGGAGAGGCCGCCAACTGCCCGCCAAAGCGCCCCATATAGGACATGTTGGTGGGGGTGGGGTGCTTGATCCCGGCGACTGTGACGTTGCAGTCGTCTGACGTGCCGGAAGTGGCTCTAACGTCACACTCCCCGCCCCCGTACACCGCCCGGAGACCCCGGACCGGCCCGAGGACCCCGGCCGGACTGCAACTCCCGCCCACCTCCCGGGCACCACAACGCAACGGTGACCAGCGGGGCATGAGTGCCAGCCGACGGGCGGCCGTCAGCCGCCGAGACGAGCCGGGCAGCCCCATGCCACTGCCGCGCAGCCCCGCAGGGCCCACCGGCCCGCCGGACCCTGAGCCGAGTGGTAGGACAGCGGACCTCCTGGGCCCCCCTCACCCCCGGCCGCCCCTCCCGAAAAGCCGCACTTGCGACTCCGGGACAGGTGTCAAGGGTGAGCGAAGCGAAATCGGCGCAGCCGACGCGACGCAGGAGCGCCCTTTACACCTGTCACGGAGACGCGACACTCAAAGCAGGAGGGGCGGCCCCGTGCCCACAACCTCCGCGACCGGTCGCGCGTGGCTGGGTCACCAGTCGTCGCCGCTTCCGGTGTTGGAGTCGTCGTCGTTGGAGGTGCTTCTTACGGTGCCACCATTGGCTACTTGGTCGTAGAGGTACTCGGTGGTGATGTTGATGTAGTCGCCGTTGCCGCCCCTGCCACTACCGTGGCCGTATTCGCTGCTTGGGCTGGGAGTGTCGCTCTGGGGGGTGCTGTGGCTGGCGGAAGAGGACGAGGGATTGCCGGAGGATGAGCCGGAGACGCTCTGACTCTTGGGTGATTGTTCGGCTGCTGGTTCCCAGAGTTCATCGGTCACTATGTGCCACCACTCCGTGAAGGTGATGGGCAAGCCCAGCTCTCGGCACTCCTGCGCAACCCGAGCGCGGGCCCGAGGCTCCCACCTGATTCGTTGGAGTCCGAGTAGTCCACCCAACCTGCTTAGTTGTGCGTCCAGTTGGTGCGCGTTCAGCGGCCTCGGTGATTTGGGGGGAGAGGTGGGTATGGGTGATAGATCGCATCGGTATACGAGAAAGACCGTGCCGGAGTGCATGTCGGTGCTCTCGGTGATGTAGTTCCATACGCGCTGGTCGGCGATCTCCTTCGCCGTCCTGTGCCGAGACTTGATCCGCTGAGTGATCTCGTCGCGTACGGACTCGTATGTCTTGGTCGCCGGCTCGATGGCGGCCAGAAAGGCACGTTGCGCGTTGTGCGACCGAATCCTGGCCCTTTTTCGTCGGCCCGGCAGACGGAGAAACGGAGGTAACGGCGTCCAGTTCGCGATTCCTCTGAGCAGGTCCACCCGGGCGTTCCAGCCGCCGTGGGCGCGGTAGAACTCCTCCAGCGCTCTGGAGAGCGTGTCGAGGTATGCGCGCTCGGCCGCTGCCCACCGGGCCAGGTCGGCTTCCGTGCAGTGCAGCTTCTCGTCGCCGTTCGGGCTGGGACGGTAGACGCGGACGCTGTCCTCGAACGCGCATGACGCGCTGGGGATGAACCGAGCCCCGCAGGCTCTCTTTACATCCAAGGGTATTTCGACCGCGTGCATCGTGACCGGCTCGCCCCCGGTCCGGTCCGAATCTGCCATGACCGTCACCCCCCACAGGCTCAGGGCCCACCCCGACCGAGGCGGTCTCTTCACGGTATCCGTCATCGCGTCCGGACGGCAGCGTTCCGGCGCTGTTCCGTGAGGGGCGGGCCCGCGTAACCGCAGTGACCACCCGGGGCCGGCCGGGTGGTCACTGTGTCCTGCTGTCCTGCTGTCCTGCTGGTGTGCCGTGACGCGTCAGATTCCGTCGCGGGACTGGTTGGTTCTGCGGATCTGGCCGGGCAGGGTGACGAGGTCGATCAGCCAGCCGATTCCCACGAGACCGACCGTGCACAGGTAGAGCACGCCCCGGCCGGTCTTCCCCTGGTAGAAGTGGTGGGCGCCGAAGAGGCCGAGGGGGAACCACCAGAGGTAGGCGATGCCGAGGGACTTCCGGTGGCGGTGGAGGGTCGGTGTTTCCGGTCGTTCCGCCGGCCGTTCCGTCGCTTGCTCCGCCGCCCGTACCTCCGGCCGTACCTCCGCTCGTACCTCTGTCCTCTTCTTGGTCAGGACCTGGGTGGCTGCGCCTCGCTGCGGCTCGGGGTGCTGGACTCGGGGCAGTGGAAGCGGCTCCGTCCGTGCCGGTGAGGCCGGCACCGGCGCCGTCGTCGGGAGCACCGTTTCGTTCAGGCCGATGTGGCCGTGGACGCGCTTCAGCCAGGTCGGTGCCCACCAGTTGGCACGGCCCAGCAGGGTCATGACGGCCGGGACCAGGACACACCGTACGACCGTGGCGTCCAGGGCCACCGCGAGGGCCAGGCCCAGGCCGAGTTGCTGGATCGAGCCCATGCGGCCGGTGACGAAGCAGCCGAAGACGATGACCATCAGCAGCCCGGCCGAGGTGATGATCCGGCCCGAGTGCTGGAGGCCGCGGCGTACCGCGACGTCCGTTTCCAGGCCCTCGGCCACGTACTCCTTGATGCGGCCCAGCAGGAACACCTCGTAGTCCATCGACAGGCCGAACGCGAAGGCGAAGACGCACACCACCGTGAACGGGCTGAAGCCGTCGATGGTCAGCAGGCCGAGCGGGTCGGCGAGGAAGCCGTGCTGGAAGACCAGGGCCATCAGGCCGAACGTCGCGCCGAGCGACAGTGTGTTCATGGCGACGGCCGTGAGGGGTACGACGACGGAGCCGGTCATCGCGAAGAGCAGGATGATCATTGCGACGAGTGTGACCGCGATCGCCAGTGGCAGCCGGTCGGTGATCTGCTGGAGTATGTCGTCCAGGGCCGCCGCGTCGCCGGTCACCCACGACTGGCCGCCTGACTGGGCGCCTGACTCGCCGCCCGACCGGCCGCCGTCGGGACGGTCGGCGCGGATCTCGTGGACCAGGTCGCGGGCCGTGGCGCCCTCGGGGTCGCCGGTGGTGTCGATGCCGACGGTCGCCAGCCCGGGGCCGGCCTCCTGCGCCGGGTAGACGCGGGTGACGCCGGGGCGGTCCGTCCAGCGCTGCGCCCAGTCGTCCAGGGCGGCGGCATCGGTACGGGCGACGACCGTGATGGTCGGGACCGTCGGCAGGTCGAACCGGTCGGCGAGCTGATCCGTGACCCGTACGGACTCCAGCGACCTGGGGCGCGCTCCGGGGTCGCTGAGATGCATCGACATCGACAGCACGGGAAGGCTCGCGGCGACCAGGGCCACGCCTGTGACCAGCATGGTGGTCAGCGGACGGCGCTGGACGCGGCGGGCGAGCCCGGCGAAGACGCCCGTCTCTGCGGCGTCCGTCTCGGCGGTGTCCACCCCCGTAGCCACCCCCGTAGCCACAGCCTGCGCCCCACGCCGTTCCCGCCGCTTCGCCGGCTTGATCCGGTTACGGGCGAAGCCGGTCAGCGCCGCCGTCAGCGTCAGCGCCACCAGCATCGACGCCAGCGCGATCGCCACACCGGCCGCGCCGAGCGCCGCCAGCTCGGGGATGTCGAACATGAGCAGTCCGGTCAGCGCCGCGGCCACCGTCAGGGCGCTGAAGGCGATGGTCCGCCCCGAGGTCGCCCACGCGCGGTTCAACGCCTCCTCGGACCCGTAACCGGCCCCCAGCTCCTCGCGGTAGCGGGCGACCAGCAGCAGCCCGTAGTCGATGGACAGGCCCATCCCGAGGAGTGTCACCACCGTCACCGCGTCCGAAGTGATGGACGTGAACCGGGTGATGAGCAGCAGAATGGTCATCGAGGACGCGATCGACACCACCGCGCCGAGCACCGGCAGCCCCGCCGCGATCACACCGCCGAAGATGAACACCAGCACGACCAGGGTGATCGGCAGTGAAAGTGTCTCCGCGCCGGACAGGTCCGAGTTCGCCTGCTCATTGAACTGCTTCTCCATGACCGGCTCGCCCCCGACGGTCACCCGGGCGTCGGTCTGGCCGCTGTCCACGAGGGTCGCGGCGAAGCCGTGCAGGGCGTCGGTGAGCGCGTCGACCGCGGTGTCCTCCGCCTCCGCGGCCTTGTCCGCGTCCCCGCCCCCGCCTCCGCCCGCGCCTCCGTCCCCACTTCCGTCCCCGCCCGCGCCTCCATCCCCGTCCTTGGCCGGCTTGGACAGGGTGACCTGTACGAGCAGACCCCTCTTGTCCTTGGCCGTCAGCATCGTCGTCTCGGCCGCCGACAGCCCCGCGTCGTACGGAGTGACGACCTCCGCCACCCCGGCCACCCGCTGGAGTGTGCCGGCGAGCGCCCGCACGTCCTCCCGTACCGCCGGCGCGGCAGTGTCGACGCCGTCGATGACACCGATGACGACCCCGCCGCGCTCGCTTCCCTCGTCGAGTACGGCGCCCGCCTGGAGCGACTCCATGGACGACGATCCGGCCCGGCCCGAGATCGAGCCGAACACCGGCCCGGCGCTCAGGACGCCGATGGCGACCGCGACCGCCCAGATCAGCAGCGTCTGCCAGCGGTGCCGGAAGCACCAGTTTCCGGTTCGGGCGATGAGCCCCTGAGCCTCAGACATGGTTGTTTCGACCGTCTCTCTGGTCCGGCGACCGTGCGTGGAGTGGTGGGGTCGATCCTTCTCCGGAGCGGGTCGCCGGACCATGGGAGCACCAGCAGAGTCCGGGGTGGGGCTACCCCCAACGCGGCTCCCCGGGAAGCCGTATGGCGGTCAACTCGGCTTCACTGAAAGGGGTGTTCAGACGTGATGTGTTGCGGTCATAATCCGAGGGCCCGTTCGCCCCGTCCGACCCCACGCGCCACGGAGGCCCCCCGCATGATCACGACCGACGGTTCAACTCTCGTACGCAGCAGCTCACTTGGACGACGCGGCTTTCTCGCCGGCGCGCTCGCCGTGTCCGCCACCGCCCTCGCCGGTGTGGGCCTCGGCGCGAGCCCCGCAGCCGCCGCCACGCAGGACTGGATGGGCGGCTTCGCCGACTCCACCCCCGTACAGCGGCTGACCATCCCCGGCACGCACGACTCCGGCGCGCGCGTGGGAGGGCTCTACGTGGCGTGTCAGAACACCAGCATCGCCGAGCAACTCGAGAGCGGGGTGCGCTTCCTGGACATCCGGTGCCGGGCCTTCGACAACGCGTTCAGCATCCACCACGCCGCGTTCTATCAGAACCTCAACTTCGACGACGTCCTCGGCGCCTGCCGCGCCTTCCTCCAGGCGCGCCCCTCCGAGACCGTGCTCATGCGCGTCAAGCAGGAGTACTCGTCGGTCAGCGACACCGAGTTCCGGCGGATCTTCGACACGTACCTCGACGGCAAGGGCTGGCGTTCCCTCTTCCGCCTCGACGGCGGGCTGCCGACGCTCGGCCAGGCGCGCGGGCGGGTGGTGCTGCTCGCGGACGTCGGCGGCATGCCCGGCGTACGGTACGGGGACAGCAACCTCTTCGACATCCAGGACGACTACCAGGCTCTGCCCGCCGCCAAGTACCCCAAGATCGCGGCCCAGTTCCGCAAGGCCGTACAGCAGCCGGGCAAGATGTACATCAACTACGTCAGCACGGCTGCCTACTTGCCGCCCCGCTGGAACTCCGACCAGCTCAACCCGCAGGTGCACAGCCTCCTCGACGGGTCCGAGGGGAGCGGCTGGCGCGGGCTCGGGATCGTCCCGCTGGACTTCCCGGCCACCCGGTCCGGCCTGGTCGAGTCCCTCATCCGGCACAACGGCTGAACGTCACAACGGCTGAACGTCACAACCGCTGAACGTCACAACGGCTGAGAGGTACGAAGGGCGGCGGCCGGGCGGCCCGGCGGTCAAGCGGTCAGTACGTGTCCGGCGGCGGCATCGGCGCCCCCGGGATACGGATGACCGCCACCGTCCCGCCCCCCGCCGCCTGCCGGAGTGCGACGTCGCCGCCCGTCTGCTGGACCGTACGGGCCACGATCGACAGCCCGAGCCCCGAGCCCGGCAGTGCGCGGGCCGACGACGAGCGCCAGAACCGCTCGAAGACGTGCGGGAGTTCCTCGGCCGGGATGCCGGGACCGTGGTCCCGTACGGTCAGCTCGCCGCTCCTGCTCAGCGCGACCTCGATCGTGCCGCCGGACGGGCTGAACTTCACCGCGTTGTCCAGGACGTTGACCAACGCCCGTTCCAGCGCGGCCGGTTCGGCCCGTACGTACCACGGGTTCAGCTCGGCGTCGATCGTCAGGTCCGGGCCGCGCAGCCGGGCCCGCTGGAGGGCGCTGGTCATGGTGTCGTGCAGACCGATGACCTGGAGCGGTCCCGGATCGGCGGCGTCCGGGCGGGACAGCTCCTGCAAGTCGCCGATGAGCGAAGCGAGTTCGGTCATCTGTGCCTTGACGGACGCCATCAGCGCCTTGCGGTCGTCGGGCGGGATCGCGCGGCCGGTCTCCTCGCTGCGGGCGAGCAGCTCGATGTTCGTACGGAGCGAGGTGAGCGGGGTCCGCAGCTCGTGCCCGGCGTCCGCGATCAGCTGCGACTGCCGGTCGCGGGAGGAGGCGAGCGCGGCGGTCATCGAGTTGAACGACCGTGAGAGCCGGGCCACTTCGTCCTCGCCCTCCACCGGGATCCGGACCGTGAGGTCCTCGGTACGGGCCATGTGCTCGACCGCGCGGGTCAGATCGTCGACCGGCCGCAGCCCGGCCCGCGCCACCCAGAGCCCGGCCGCGCCCGCGCCGATGATGCCGACGCCGGCGACGGCCGCGAGCAGCAGTGCGAGCTGGTTGAGCGACGAGTCGATCTCGGCGAGGGGCCGCGACACCGAGACGGCGGCCTGGACGCCGGGCCGGACCGGGACCTGCTGGCGCTGGGTGAAGACACGGACCTTGGCGCCGCTGGCGGTCGTGCTGTTGTGCAGGGTGGTGTCCGCCGTACCGCGTGCGACGGCGACATCGTCCTTCTGTACCGTCACGGGTTCCGAGTACGTGGTGACGCAGCGCGTCCCGTCACTCAGGACCACCTGGATATAGGCGAACGAAGCCCGGTTGTCGGTGGTGTTGGTGGCGCCGCAGTTGTCGAGGGCGTTACGGATGGCGTCCGGCGGAGCGGCGGTGTTCTGAAGGGATGTGTCCAGCTCGCTCTCCAGCTGGTTGCGCGTCAGCACCCAGCAGGACACGGCCACCACGGCCACCGCGACCGCCACGGCCGAGGCCACCAGCAGCGCCAGCCGGGAACGCAGCGGGAGCGTACGGAGCCGGCGGATCAGCGACGTCACGACGGGCCACCGAAGCCGCCCGCAGGGACGGTCGCCCCGCCCGCACCGCCCGCCGCGTCCGCGCGCAGCGCGTACCCGACCCCGCGCACGGTGTGCACCAGCCGCGGTTCGCCCCCGCTCTCCGTCTTCCGGCGCAGGTACATCACGTACACGTCCAGCGAGTTGCTGCTCGGCTCGAAGTCGAAGCCCCAGACCGCCTTGAGGATCTGCTCGCGGGTCAGCACCTGCCGGGGGTGCGCCAGGAACATCTCCAGCAGGGTGAACTCCGTACGGGTCAGCTCCACCCGCCGCTCCCCGCGCGTCACCTCGCGCGTCGTCAGGTCCATCCGCAGGTCCGCGAAGGCCAGCACATCGTCCGCCGGGGCCTCGCCCACGTCCGACGCGTACGAGCTGCGCCGCAGCAGCGCGCGGATCCGTGCGAACAGCTCGTCCAGCTCGAAGGGCTTGACGAGATAGTCGTCCGCCCCCGCGTCCAGGCCGGTGACCCGGTCGCCGACGGTGTCGCGCGCGGTCAGCATCAGGATCGGCACCTTCGAACCGCCGGCCCGCAGCCGGCGGGCGGCCGTCAGCCCGTCCATCCGGGGCATCTGGATGTCGAGGACGATCAGGTCGGGCGCGTACGCGGCGGCCTTCGTGAGCGCGTCGAGACCGTCCACGGCGACCTCGGTCCCGTAGCCGTCGAAGGCGAGGCTCCGCTGGAGGGCTTCCCGTACGGCGGGCTCGTCGTCGACGATCAGGATTCTGTGGGAATCGCCTTCGGCGGGACTCATGTGGCGGCTACCTCGTCAGTCGGTCGGTCTGTGGTCGTGAACGGTACGGCGCGAACCGCGTCCCGGCGGGTCGCAGTGCGTCTCAGCCTCGCACGGCGGCCCGGCGGCGTGCCGTCCGCATCCTGGGGGAGACGGTACGCACCTCGTCCGCACGCCGGGCGGGCCGGACGGGGTCCGCGTGCCGCGCGTGGTGCTGGAAGAGATCCTGTACGAGCGCGAGCGGAAGTGCCAGGTCGGCGGGGCCCGCCGGGCCGTCGGCGGTGGTGGCGGTAACAGCGGTCCTCGCGGTGATCTGTGTCGTCATGGTGTGCCTCCTCGGGATCGGGTTCTCCCTGGTACGGGACGGATCAGCTGCCGCTGCCGCCGGAGCGCAGCTTCGCGAGGTCCGCCTTGACGGTGTTCACCGGGATGGCGAAGCCGAGGCCGACGCTGCCCGCGCTGGAGCTGCTGCCGGCGGACGAGGAACTCGGCGCGTACATCGCCGAGTTGATGCCGATGATCTCGCCGTTCATGTTGATCAGCGCGCCCCCGGAGTTGCCCGGGTTGAGCGAGGCGTCGGTCTGGAGCGCCTTGTACGTGGTCTTCGAGGAGCCGGTGTCGCCGTTGAACTGCTGACCGCCGAACTCGAACGGCCAGCCGTTCCCGTTCCCGCCCTGCTGCTCCTGCTGGCTCTGGCTCTCGCCGTCCTCCTTCGCGACGGTGACATCGCGGTTCAGGGCCGAGACGATGCCGCTGGTGACCGTGCCGGTCAGGCCCTCGGGGGAGCCGATCGCCACGACCTGGTCACCGACCGCCACCTGGGAGGAGTCGCCGAGCGTGGCCGTCTTCAGGCCGCTCGCGCCCTCCAGCTTGATCAGCGCCAGGTCCTTGTCGGGGTCGGTGCCCACGACCTGGGCCGTGTACGACTTGCCGGTGCTGAGCTGGACCTTGAGGGTCGAGGCGCCGGAGATGACGTGGTTGTTGGTGATGATCTCGCCGTCGGACGTGATGATCACGCCGGAGCCGGTGGCCGCACCGCTCGTCGAGGTCGCGTTGATCTCCACGATGGTGGGGGAGAGCGCGGCGGCGACCCCGGCCACGGTGCCCTTGCTGCTCTGCGAGACGGGCGTACCGCTGATGATCGACGAGGCGCTGTTGCTCGTACCGCTGTCGGTGTACCGGCCGACCAGCGCGGCCGACCCGCCGCCGACGACCGCCGCGGCGAGGGCCACCGCGGCGAGCAGCGCGACCGGGCGCTTGGCGCGGACCGGGGCGGGGGCGGGGGCGGCGGCGTGGTGGGCCGGTCCTGCCGGAGCGGCGGCGACCGTGGGGCCGTACGCGGGCGGCGGCGGCCAGGCCTGGCTGCCGTAGGTCTCCGGCATGGCCGCGGTCTCCGGCGTCTCCGTCGTCTGCGGGGTGCCCATGGCGTTCGCGTTCGCGCTCGTGTCCGCGTTCACGCTGGGCTGCTGCTGCGTGCTGTCACCGTCGCCGCTGCTGCGGTAGTAGTCCGTCATGGGAATGACTCTGGGCGCCGAGTATGAGAGGAGGCTGAGGACCCGCTGAGAACGGCTGCAAAACCGCGTATGCCCGATATAAAGGCAGGTCGGGAAGGGGGTCGCGAGGCGGGTACGGCGGCTACGAAGGCCGGTAGTCGGTCGCGCGAACGGCAACAGCGACCACGCCGCACATCACGCGCACCCGCACATCACGCGCACCCGTACGTCACGCGCACCCGCACGACCGTCGCACCACCAGCGCCGACGGGAACTGCTTCACCCGCTCCCGGCGCGAGCCCGCGACCCGCAGCCCCTCGTCCAGTACGAGATCCACCGCCGCCCGCGCCATCGCCGGCCGGTCCGAGGAGACCGTCGTCAGCGGCGGGTCCGTGAGACCGGCCTCCTTGACGTCGTCGAAGCCGGCCACCGCCAGCTCGCCCGGCACATCGATCCGCAGCTCACGGGCGGCCCGGAGCAGGCCGATCGCCTGGTCGTCGGTCGAGCAGAAGATCGCCGGGGGCCGGTCGGGGCCCGCCAGCAGCTCCAGCGCGATCAGATACGCGTCGTACCGGTTGTACGGGGCCTGGAAGAGCCGCCCCTCCACCGACCGGCCCGACTCCAGCATCGCCCGCCGCCAGCCCTCGACGTGGTCGGCCACCGGGTCGCCGACCACCGGGGTCGCCTCGATGCCGCCGAGGCACGCCACGTACGCGTGCCCGTGCTCCAGCAGATGGCGGGTGGCGAGCTGCGCGCCGCCGATGTCGTCGGTGATGACGGCGACGTCGTCGATGTTCTCCGGCCGCTCGTGCAGCAGCACCACCCGGGCGTCCCACGCGTCGATCTCGGCCGCCGCGCGCTCGCTGGGACCCTGGCTGACCAGGATCAGCCCGGAGACCCGCATGCCCAGGAAGGCCCGCAGGTAGTGGACTTCGCGCTCGTCCCGGTAGTCGGAGTTGCCGACGAGGACCATCTTGCCGCGCTCGGCAGCCGCCTGTTCGACGGCGTGGGCCATCTCCGCGAAGAAGGGCTGCCGGGCGTCCGGCACGACCATCCCTATGAGGTCGGTCCGCCGGGACGCCATCGCCTGGGCGACCCGGTCCGGCCGGTAGCCCAGCTCCTTGATCGCGGCGACCACCCGCTCGCGCGTGGCCGGGGCGACCGGCCGGGGTCCGTTGTTGATGACGTAGCTGACGACCGCGGTCGACGTCCCCGCCAGTCGTGCCACATCGTCCCGCGTCACCTTGGCCACGCGCGGCAGTCTACGCGTGGTGACCTACCGCTGGGCAGGGCGTACGGCGGCTTCTTCGACGGCTTCCGCCCCGACGGCCTCCCGCACGGTGTCCGGTACGGCGTCGAGCCCCGCGCTCAACCCGTCGCCAGGCCCGTTGTCGCCCGACTCGGCGGCTGCGGCAGCGGCTGCGGCGGTCTTCGCCTTGGCCGCCCTGGCCTCCTCGGTCGCGCGCTCCGGCTTCTCGGGCGTGACGAAGCGGTAGCCCACGTTCCGTACGGTGCCGATCAGGGACTCGTGCTCGACGCCGAGCTTCGCGCGCAGCCGCCGTACGTGGACGTCGACCGTCCGCGTACCGCCGAAGTAGTCGTAGCCCCAGACCTCCTGGAGCAGCTGGGCGCGGGTGAAGACCCGGCCGGGGTGCTGCGCGAGGTACTTGAGCAGCTCGAACTCCTTGAAGGTCAGGTCCAGGACCCGGCCCTTCAGCTTCGCGCTGTAGGTCGCCTCGTCGACCGAGAGGTCGCCGTTGCGGATCTCCATCGGGGAGTCGTCGGTCGAGATCTGCTGGCGGCCCATCGCGAGCCGCAGCCGCGCCTCGACCTCGGCAGGCCCCGCCGTGTCGAGCAGTACGTCGTCGATGCCCCAGTCGGCGGTGACGGCCGCGAGGCCGCCCTCGGTGACGACGAGGATCAGCGGGCAGCCGGGGCCGGTGGAGCGGAGCAGCTGGCAGAGCGAGCGCACCTGGGGGAGGTCGCGCCGGCCGTCGATCAGGATGACGTCGGCACCAGGGGTGTCGACGAGGGCGGGCCCTTCGGCGGGGGCCACCCGCACATTGTGGAGCAGAAGTCCGAGAGCGGGCAGCACCTCCGTGGAGGGCTGGAGCGCGTTGGTCAGAAGCAGCAGAGAACTCATCGCCGCCCACCTGCCTCAATTGCCTGGGTCGGACTGTTGTCGTACACGGTTCGCTTGCCCATTACGTCGGTTCCTCCTCGGTCCCTGCGAGGACGTATGCGGCACTGCTGGGTAATGCGTTTCCTGCGTGTCACGCGTGTCATGCGTGTTACTGCTCGGTGGTGCTTACGGGCCCCGCGTCCTGAGGCCCGTGGTCCTACGGGGTTCTGCCGGGTCGTACGGGGTCCTGCTGGGTTGTACTGGGTCCTGCTGGGGTCCTTCGGTACTTCTGTCCGTGAATTCCGTCTGCGTCATCTGTCTGTAACAACGGACGGGAAACACAAAAGGACCCGGGGGCGACATTGCCCGGATCCTCTTCCGAGGAGAATAACCCACTTACGTCCCCGCGTAGAGGGGCAATGTCGCAGATCACGAGATTGCCGGCGCGCGCGGAGCGCCCGGCGCACGCTTCCGGAGGCGTGTTCGGACCCTCATCCGGGCGGTGTACAGGCCATGTACGGCAGGTTTCATGGGGTTTCGGCGGCACGGTGCACAGGGGGCGCACAGAGGCGCGGATCTTCTCCGCCATCATGGAGGGAGCGAACGCAGTGAGGAGGGGCCGGACATGGCGTCGGGCACGATGCGCTACTGGGCCGCGGCCAAGGCCGCGGCGGGGCTCGCGGAGGAACCGTACGCGGCGGAGTCGCTCGCCGAGGCCCTGGAGGCCGCACGGGTGAAGCACCCCGGTGAACTCGCCCGGCTGCTGCGGGGATGTTCCTTCCTTGTCGACGGTGACCCCGTGGGTAGCCGCGAGCATGAGACCGTACGCCTTGCCGAGGGCGGCACGGTCGAGGTGCTCCCGCCGTTCGCAGGAGGGTGAACCGCAGCACATGAGCAACGATCAGCAGTATCCGTACGGAGGCCAGGGGGCCGGGTCTCAGGGGTCCCAAGGGGCTCAGGGGTCCCAGGAGTCTCAGGGGGCTCAGGGCTGGACCGATCCCCAGCAGCCGGCGCAGGGGCAGGGGCAGGGGCAGCGGGAGCCCGTTGCCGCGCAGACATGGGAGGGGCAGACCTGGGACACGCAGTACCAGCCGCAGATCCAGCGGATACAGCCGCAGGCGGCGTCTCCGGCGTCACCGGCCTCCCAGGCGCCTCAGGCACCCCAGGCACCCCACCAGGCCCACCAAGCGTCTCCGGCCGCCCCGGCCGCCCAGACGGCGTACCTGCCGCCGCAGGGCGCGTACGGCGTGCCACAGCCCGCGCCGGGCGGTACGGGAGCCGTGCCGGGAGCCGCGCCGGGAGCCGCGCCGGGAGCCGTGCCGGGCGGGACTCCGGGAGCCGCTCCCGGCTCCGCACCCGCCGGCGCCGCGGCCCCCGCTGACACCAGCGGCTACGGCGCCCCCACCACCCTGGGCAACACCCGGATGACCGACGCCCAGCGCGCCCGCGCCGAGGGCCGCTCGCCGATCATCCCGCCCGGTATCCAGCCGGCCGCGCTGACCGCGCTGCTCGGCCTGCTGCTCGCCGGGGGCGCGGCCATCGGCTCGTACGCCCTGCTCGTCCCGCTCGTCCTGCTCCAGGCGGTCACGGCGGCCGGCTGGTTCCGGCTGAACGGCATGTGGCCCGCGCGGCAGGGCATCGCGCTCGCCTTCCTCGGCGGGCTCGTCTCCGATGTGGTGCTGCTGGCGGCGGGCCGGGAGAACGGCTCCGCCGCGATCCTCGGCACGCTCGGCGTGTGGGTGCTGCTCGTCGTCGTGCTCCAGCTGCGCAGCCGCGCGGGCGCCGACGAGCGGATGATGGGCCTGATGGCCGCCGTCGCCTCCGCCGCGCTGGCGATCCTGGCGACCGGCCATCTGGCGGCCGTGCCTGACGCGGTGGTCGTCGGCACGCTCGCGGTCGCCGCGGCCACCGTGGTCCGCGCGCTGCCGCTGCCGTCCCTCATCACCCTTCTGGCGGCGCCACTGGCCGGCGCAGGTGCGGGGCTCGCGGTGGTCGGCGTAGGCATGACGGATCTGAGCGGTGCCGACGGCGGGCTGATCGGGCTCGGCGCCGGCATCTGCGCGCTGATCGGGCTGCGGGCGGCAAGCTACGACTACCCGTCGAAGTTCGTCCACATGACCGCCGGGGTGGCCCTGCCGCTGACGGCCGCCGCGCCCGCCGTCTATCTGCTGGGCCGCATGCTGGCCTGACCATGCTGGCCTGACCGCGTACGAACCGCGAACCGCGAACCACGAACCACAAGTGAAGAGTCACGAACCATATCCGGGGGAACCGTTTGCCCCTGCCGGGCGTCGATGACTCGGCATGGGGCATCCTCGATGCCGCCCAGCGCTCTCCAGCGCCAAACAACCAGTACGTACCAGTACGGGGGAAGTCCGGGAAATGCGTGCACTGCGAACTCTGCTGATAGTCGTCGTGATCCTCGGCGGGCTCTTCGTCGCGGCCGACCGGGCCGCCGTCTACTTCGCCGAGGGGCAGGTCGCGCAGAAGATCAAGTCGAGCCAGGGGCTCACCCATGACCCCAGCGTCTCGATCAAGGGCTTCCCCTTCCTCACCCAGGTCCTCGACTCAAGCCTCACCGAGGTCCAGGTTGGCCTGGGCGGCGTCAGCGCCACCGTGGACGGCCGTACGGTCGAGGTGACCGAGGTCAACGCGATCCTCAAGCGGGTCAGGATCGACAGCAGCTTCACCTCGGCGACGGCCGGGGAGGCGGACGGCTCGGCGCAGATCTCGTACGCCGCCCTCCAGCAGTCGGCGCCGAAGGGCGTGACCATCGGGTACGCGGGCGCCGAGCGCGCTGCCAAGGGGCAGGTCAAGCTCTCCGGGGCGCTGGCCGATGTCGCGGAGGGCGCGGGCTTCCAGGTCCCCGCCGCGTTGAAGCCGCTGGTGAACGGCGAGAAGGTCACCGCCTACAGCACGGTCACGCTGGTGAACGGCGACACGGTCCGCTGGAAGGCGGAGGACCTGCCCCCGCTGCCGATTCCGGGGCTGGAGAGTCAGGTGCGGGACCTGCTGGACCACGACATGAAGATCGACGGCATGCCGTCGACCCTCAAGCTCGACAAGGTCGCCGCGGCCGAGGACGGGCTGCGCTTCTCGGGCACGGGCAAGGACGTCTCGCTCACCAGCTGAGACGGAGGTGTCCGTACCGCAGTCGCGGGCAGGATGACGGGCAGGCGACTCATAGGACGGCGGGGAGCCGGCCGGCCGTGGAGGTCGGCCCGCCCCCTTCGTATCTCGACAGGTGGACGATCGCGTCTCATGATGCGACACGACGGTGACATGGCCGTCGAGACCTACCTACGATCGGACATATGAAGCGTCAGGCGGACCTCACGAAGCGGCGGGCAGTAGACCTGTGCCGCGTCGCCGCCATGCTCTGTCGCACTCACTGAGCGGGACGTCCGGCGCGTTCGCGCCTACGCGTTCCGCTCTCCCGGCCCTTCGAGCTTCCTCAGGGCTCGGGACCCCTCCCCGCCCCCGCCGCCATCAGGGTCCACACCTTCCCCGTGCCCCGGAAATCCGGCTCCCCGCCCGTACGATCCGCCCGCACCATCTCGCCGAAACTGCCCCGGAGGAGAACAGCATGAGCCGTACTGACGTCCTGGTAGACGCCGACTGGGTCGAGGCCCACCTCGACGACCCGAAGGTTGTCATTGTCGAGGTCGACGAGGACACCTCGGCCTACGACAAGAACCACATCAGGAACGCCGTCCGGATCGACTGGAAGAAGGACCTCCAGGACCCGGTCCGCCGTGACTTCGTCGACCAGGACGGCTTCGAGAAGCTCCTGTCGGCCAAGGGCATCGCCAACGACGACACGGTCGTGCTCTACGGCGGCAACAACAACTGGTTCGCGTCCTACGCGTACTGGTACTTCAAGCTGTACGGCCACGACTCCGTCAAGCTCCTCGACGGCGGGCGCAAGAAGTGGGAGCTGGACTCCCGCGACCTGGTCGAGGCCGTCCCGTCCCGCGAGGCCACCGCGTACACCGCGCAGCCGCAGGACACCTCGATCCGCGCCTTCCGCGACGACGCCGTCGCCGCGATCGGCACGCAGAACCTGGTCGACGTGCGCTCGCCCGACGAGTTCAGCGGCAAGCTGCTCGCCCCGGCGCACCTCCCGCAGGAGCAGTCGCAGCGTCCGGGCCACATCCCGACCGCGCGCAACATCCCGTGGTCCAAGAACGCCAACGACGACGGCACCTTCAAGTCGGACGACGAGCTGAAGGAGCTGTACGCCGCGGAGCAGATCGACCTGGCGAAGGACACCGTCGCGTACTGCCGCATCGGTGAGCGCTCGGCGCTCACCTGGTTCGTGCTGCACGAGCTGCTGGGTGTCGGGAACGTCAAGAACTACGACGGCTCGTGGACCGAGTACGGCTCGCTCGTCGGTGTGCCGATCGAGCTCGGCGCCGCGAAGTAGTTCCGGCGCCGACCGGCGCCATCGGTGCCATCCGGCGCCACCCAAGCAATCACGCACGCCCCGATCCGGAGGACGAACAGTATGTGTGGAGCACAGGCCGGCGGCCCCGACGCTTCGACGATCAAGCCCGGCGAGACCACCATCCAGGGTTCCGTGACGCGTGACGGCGAGCCCGTCACCGGTTACGTACGCCTGCTGGACTCGACCGGCGAGTTCACGGCGGAGGTCCCGACCTCGGCGACCGGCCAGTTCCGCTTCTACGCGGCCGAGGGCACGTGGACGGTGCGCGCCCTCGTTCCCGGCGGCACGGCGGACCGTACGGTCGTCGCGCAGACCGGCGGTCTGTCCGAGGTCGCGATCGCGGTCTGAGTTCCGCGCGTCGTTCGTACGTATGAACAACCGGCCGGAGGGCCGTGCCCCAGGGAGTTGGACGCTTCCACCGGGGGGCACGGCCCTTCGCGCCGTTCGCGTCGTACATTCTCGGGCGAGTCGTACGCTGGAGGTATGTACGCGCGGCGCCGTCGCGGCTACTTCCTGATCATGGGCGGATGCCTGGTCCTCTTCGTCTCCGCCGCGACTTTCGTGCGCATCTGGTCGCTCCCGGCCGCGATCGCGCTGTGTGTGGTCGCGCTGCTGCTCCCGCCGATCGCCGCCATCGTCGGCAATACGCGCGGCAAGGACGACCGCTGGTGGGACGAGCCGCCGGAGGACCCGGAGACCCGGGAGGCGCGGAAGTCGCAGGCCTGGCTGGACGAGCTGGAGCGGAGAAAGCGCCGCTAGGGCCTGTGTGGGGCACTGGCTAGAGGCGCGTTGGCTCCACGACGTCCTGGAACGCGTGCGTGTTCTCCGCAGCCCACCGGCCGAACGTCAGGGCCCGGGCGCCGGTGAGGCGGGGGACCGTGTCGCGTACCGCGCGCAGCGCGTCGTTGACGTCGCCGCCCAACAGGTCGAGTACGGCGTCCGCCTGCTCGACGCCCAGGAACGCCGCCATCCCCGTATGCGCCTCCGCCCGGCTGATCTCGGCGGCGGGCACGTCCCGGCCCAGCGCGGCGCCGATGGCCGCGGCCTGCCGGCGCGGCGTGACGCGCTCCGGCCCGGTCAGCGCGTATGTCTGCCCCTGGTGCCCGGGCTCCGTCAGCGCCAGCCGGGCGACGGACGCGATATCCGCGGGGTGGACGGCGGGCAGTCCGATGTCCGCGTACGGCACCAGGACCGGCTCGTGCGCGCGGATCGTCGGCGCCCACCACAGGGTGTTCGAGGCGAACTGCGTCGGCCGCAGGATCGTCCAGGCCATGCCGCTGTCCTTGAGCAGCCGCTCGGTGTTCTGGTTGTCCGCGGCGGCGGGCAGATGCGGGTGCGTCTCGACGGTGATCGACGAGACGAGCACGACATGCTCCACGCCCGCCTCCCGGGCGGCGGCGAGGATCGCGGCGTCGTCGCCCACGCGCGACACCAGGAACAGCGCGCGCACCCCGGCCAGCGCGGGGTGGAGCGAGTCCGTACGGGTGAGGTCGCCCGCGACGGCCTCGACGCCGGTGGGGAAGGCGGCGGCCCGTCCGGTGTCGCGGGTCAGACCGCGCACGGGACGGGCGCCGGGGGACGGGTCGTCCCGGTCGTTCCGGTCGTTCCGGTGGAGCTGCTTCAGGAGTGGGGTGCCGATGTTTCCGGTCGCGCCGGTGACGAGGATCATGGCAAGGACGCTAGAACCGGAACCTTGCTTGAGGTCAAGGGGCCGCGTTGTCAGTATTGTCAGTAGACGAGCGCCTGGACGCCGTCCGCCATGATCTCGCTGACGAAGACCTGGGCCCCGGCGATCCGTACGCCCTCCAGCACGTCCTTCTCCTCGATCCCGCGCCGGGCCGCGCACTGCGTGCACAGCGTGATCCGCCCGCCCGCGAGGATCGACTCGACGAGATCGGGCAGCGGCGCGGCGTGCGGCAGCTCGAACTCCGCCGCCCGCCCCGGCACCGCGAACCACGCCGACTCACCCGTCAGCCAGAACGACACCTCCACCCCGCTGGCCACGGCGACGGCCGCGACGGTGAAGGCCTGGGAACAGCGCTCGGGGGCGTCGGCGCCGGCGGTGACTTTGATGACGAGCTTCTTCGCGGAGGACATGGCCGAATCGTAATCCGCAGGCGTACAACCGCGCGGCTGCGTCGCTGGTCAGGTGGGTGCGCGGGAAACGGAACCCGCGCTTCGGAGAGTCAGCACCCTTGGGGGGAAGCGCACTTGGACACCACGGAGACGGATCCGGTGGCGGAGCGGGAGCCGGAGGCCGAGTCCGGGAAGGATCCGGAGGCGGATCCGGCAGTGGAGCATCAACCCGCCGTACCGCCCGCACCGCGCGCCCGAAGACGCGGCCGGACGGCCCTGATCGTCGCCACCGCCGCCGTCCTCGGCATCGTCGCGGGCACGGCCACGGGGTACGCGATCCAGGCCGACCGTGAGCCCACACCCCTGCCGGTGCTCGCCCAGCCGGGCGGAGTGCCGTACCCGGCGAAGCCCCTCGCGGCGAGTGGCGGTGCCGGCGACGCCGCTGGCGCCAAGGCGGCCGTCGAGCCGCCGGGGGTGGTCCGCGACCTGCGGAAACGGTTGATCGGCCGGCCGGCGGGGAGCCGTGACCACTCGCCGGAGGTGATCAGCGACGGCTGGATGTCCGTGGCGTCGTATGCTCAGTACTTTTCTTCCCCGGATCACGCCTTCGGCTGGTTGATCGCCAACGATGTGCGCCGGATCGCCGCAACGTCCTGGCTGGAGGGTGAGAACCGGCAGGTGGACGTGGTGCTGGCCCAGTTCCGGCCGGGCGAGTCCACCCCCGTACTGGACGACGTCGACGCGGAGACGTCCCGCGACTATACGGACGAGATGAGCAGTGGCCCGGTCTCGGGCAGCGTCCGAGGCGGCTACTACCTCTTCGAGCCCGTCCAGAAGCCCGGCTTTCTGCCGGGCTATCACGCCCTGGGGTACGCGGGCCGGGGTGACGTGAAGGTGCAGGTCTATATCTTCGACACCCGGCCCATCGCGGAGCGCGACATCAGGAAGCTGACCGAGCGACAGTTGGAGCGCCTGTGACGACCAATGACGTCCCCGACGACGTTCCCGGCGATGTTCCGAGCGCCCCCGGTGTCCCGTCGCGCGCCCGGCGGCTCCTCGGGACCGTCGTGCCCGCCGTGCTCGTGGTCGGGGCCGTCGCCGGCGGCCTCGTGTTCATCAAGACCACGGTCGACGGCGCCGACCGCGACGTCACGGCCGCCGTCAGGGAGAAGAGCGACCCCAAGCCGGGCAAGGACCCCGCCGGGCCCGTCGGCAAGGGGCGTACCGACACCGAACTGACCAGGAAGCTGCTGCCCGTTCCGTCCGACTACCGGCTCGGCCCCGATATCGAGGGGATGAGCAATGACGGTGAGCTGACCGCCGAGCAGTTGAAGCGGATGTTCGTGACCAGGGCGGCGGGGAATGGTGTGCTGGACCGCGACCGCCTGGAGGACCTGTTCAGCGGGATCGGCGTCAGTGGGAGGGCTATGCGTTCGTACAGCGCGGACCGCGGCAGTCTCACCGTCGAAGTGAATGTGAGCACCCACACCAAGGCGGGCGCGGCCCGCGACTGGCACGAGGCCTTCGCGGTGGCGGCACGGCAGGCGGACATGCGGGAGGGGCCGTCCTTCGGCAAGGAGTTCAAGGCCGCCTGTTTCCGGCAGCCCCGGGCGTCGGACGACATCGTGCCGGGGCTCCGGTCGATGATGTGCACCGGGTACGTGGACGACGTGGTCGTGAGCATGATGGCGGAGGGCAAGACCGATGACCTCGACGCGGGGGAGGTCGCCAAGCTGATGCGGCGGCAACTGGACCATCTCGAATCGCCGGGGAGATACGTATGAGCGAGCAGCCCGTCACCACCTCGGCCACGGCAGAAGCCCCGCCGGAAGCCCCGCCGGAAGCCGTCCCGGAAGCCGTCCCGGAAGTCGTCTCGGAAGTCGTTACGGAAGCCGCACCTGCGCCGCCCGCCCCCGCGCCGCCCCGGCGCGTCCTGCGGGCCGTCGCCCGCTGGACGGTCGCCGTCGCCGTGTTCGCCGGGCTCGGTGGGGGAGTCGCGTACGGCGTCACCTCCATGGAGCGCGGCGACGTCCCCGGGCTCTCCACCCGGAGCGACGGCCGCTGGGACTACCCGCGGCTGACGCTGCCCGCGCTGCCCGCCGGCGCACCGCGCCCGTACACCGAGGGCAACATGGCGCAGATCCACTACGCCGACGAGAGCGACCTGCTGCTCCCCGCGCCCGCGGGCGCGATCCCCGACAAGAAGCTCACCGGGGGCCGGGTCGGCGTGGCCCGGCTGCTGGCCGAGTTCGACGTCGAACGCCGTACCGAACTGGGCGATGTGCTGCGGGACCACGGCGTACGGCAGGTCTCGGCGCGCGGCTGGACCATGCCGGACGGCACCGCGTCACGGATCCACCTGGTGCGCTTCCCCTCGGTCGGGCACGCGTACTCCTTCGTGCACGAGGAGATCATCGAGCAGCTCTACGGCGGCCCGGTGACCGCGGGGGAGGACACCGAGCAGGACCCGGGGTGGCCCGACGGCGGGGCCGAGGCCGTACTGAACACCACGGCGTACGTCTTCCGGGAGCCCGAGCCCTACGGGGCGACCCAGCTGCGGCAGGCGTATGTGCTGGCCGGGGACATGGTCGCGGTGATCACGCACGAGAAGAAGGGCGGCACCCCGGCCGTGCCCTTCCACCAGACGGTGATCCTCCAGAACCAGCTGCTCGGCTGAGGTTGCTCGGCCGGGGCCGCGGGGTCGGGGCCGCGGGGCCGGGTGTCACCGCTGCCCCGCCCGGCGTACCTCGCCGAGAGGGCCGGGCCCCCACCCATTAGGCTGGGGCCCGGCTCTTGCCGTCCGTACCGGCGGCTCTGGTCTTGCCCGTACCGCCTGTACCGCCCGTACCGCTCGTACCGTTCACCCGAGGAGCACCCCGTGCTTGAGGCTTTCTTCACTACTCTGCTGATCCTCGTCTGCGTCGGCGTGCTCGCCTTCACCGGGCTGGCCGTGAAGAAGCTGTACCAGGGCCAGCGGTAGCACCGGCCACAGTCCCCGACGTCGTCGCCTCCCCCCTCCACCACCTACAGATCGCCTGAGCTGCTCCCATGATCGAGATCCCGTCCGACCTGCACCCGGACCTTGTCCCCCTCGCCTTCCTCCTCGGCGACTGGCAGGGCGTCGGCGTCTTCGACTTCCCCGGTGACGAGAAGGCCAACTTCGGCCAGGAAGTCAGCTTCAGCCACGACGGCCGGGACTTCCTCGAATACGCCTCGCACACCTGGGCGCTCGACGACGAGGGCAACAAGGTCCGGCCGATCGAGTCCGAGTCCGGCTACTGGCGCGTGGACAAGGACCGCAAGGTCGAGATCGTGATGGTCAGGGACCAGGGCGTGGTGGAGATCTGGTACGGCGACCTGGGCGCGACGAAGCCGCAGATCGACCTCGTGACGGACGCGGTGGCGCGTACGGCGGCCTCCGGTCCTTACAGCGGGGGCAAGCGGCTGTACGGGTACGTCAACAGCGACCTGATGTGGGTGGGCGAGAAGGCGACCCCCGAGGTCCCGCTGCGCCCGTACATGTCGGCGCACCTGAAGAAGATCGTCACGCCGGACCAGGTCGCCGCGTGGGCGAAGGACCTCGGGGATCTTCCGGACGACGGGATCGCGTTCTTCAAGTAGGACGCAAGGGGTACCGAAAGCGGGTACCAGAAGCGGGTACGGAAGCGGGTGCCGGAAGCGGGTACGTAAGCGCGGACGGGTCTGTCGGCACGGTTCGCCGTGCCACGCCGCCTGCCTACACTGGGTCCGTGGTGACCACCGACTGGAAGAGCGATCTGCGGCAGCGCGGCTACCGGCTGACCCCGCAGCGCCAGCTTGTCCTCGAAGCCGTCGACACCCTCGAACACGCGACACCCGACGACATCCTCTGCGAGGTGCGGAAGACCGCCTCCGGGGTGAACATCTCCACTGTCTACCGCACGCTGGAGCTGCTGGAGGAGCTGGGCCTCGTCTCGCACGCCCACCTCGGGCACGGCGCGCCGACGTACCACCTGGCGGACCGGCACCACCACATACACCTCGTCTGCCGGGACTGTACGGAAGTGATCGAGGCGGACACCGCGGTCGCGGCGGAGTTCACGGCGAAGCTGCGCGAGGACTTCGGTTTCACGACGGACATGAAGCACTTCGCGATCTTCGGCCGCTGCCGGGACTGCGCGGCGAAGGCGGCGAAGGCGGCGAAGGCCGCGAAGGCCGCCACGGGCGGCAAGGGAGACAAGGGCGCGCCGGGCGACAGCGCCGGTTCCGGGTCGTAGCCGGCCGCCGAGCCGGTCGTAGCCGGTCGCCGCGTCCCCGCCGGTCGTACGCTGAACAGCATGCAGCCTCATTCAGCGACCGGTTCCACGACCGGCCCCACGCCCGCCGCCCCCAGCCCCCTCCTCTCCCTCCCCGGCGCCGTCGCCGCCGACGGGCAGGACGAGGGGGTCGCCGCGCACTACGGTGATCTCTTCCGCGAACAGCGCGCTCTCGCCGCCGGCACCGGCCTCGTCGACCTCTCCCACCGGGGCGTCATCACCGTCACCGGCGACGACCGGCTGAGCTGGCTGCATCTGCTGCTCACCCAGCACGTCAGCGCGCTGCCCGCCGGACAGGCCACCGAGGCGCTGGTCCTCTCCGCGAACGGCCACATCGAACACGCGCTGTACCTCGTGGACGACGGCACGACCGTCTGGGCGCACGTCGAGCCGGGGACGCGGGAGGCGCTCGTCGCGTATCTGGAGTCGATGAAGTTCTTCTACCGGGTCGAGGTCGCGGACCGTACGGACGACTTCGCCGTCGTCCATCTCCCGGCGGGCTCCATCGCGGACGTCCCCGAGGGCGCGGCCGTACGGGAGGTCCCGTACGGCAGGGACGTCTTCCTGCCCCGGGCCGACCTGGCGGCCTACGCCGCCGCGCACGGCCCCGCGATCGGCATCCTCGCGTACGAGGCGCTGCGCATCGAGGGCCACCGGCCGCGCCTCGGCTTCGAGACCGACCACAGGACCATCCCGCACGAGCTGGGCTGGATCGGCGGCGCGGTCCACCTGGAGAAGGGCTGCTACCGGGGCCAGGAGACGGTGGCCCGCGTCCAGAACCTGGGAAAGCCGCCGCGCCGGCTGGTCTTCCTGCACCTGGACGGCAGCGATGTCCACCTCCCCGGCCACGGCACCCCGCTGCGGCTCGCGGCGGACGGCGCGGAGGGGCGGCAGCTCGGCTTCATCACGTCCTCCGGGCGCCACCACGAGCTGGGACCGATCGCGCTGGCCCTGATCAAGCGCAATGTGCCGCTGGACGCGCAACTGATGGCGGGGGACACGGCGGCGGCCCAGGAAGTGGTCGTGGAGCCGTAGGCGCAGGCCGCGCTTGCGCGGCTCACGGCTACATGTCCAGCACCACCGTGAACGGGCCGTGATTCGTGAGCGAGACGCGCATGTCCGCTCCGAACCGGCCCGTCTCCACCGTCGCCCCCAGTTTCCGCAGCTGCGCCACCACCTCGTCCACCAGCGGTTCGGCAACCGCGCCCGGCGCCGCGGCGTTCCAGGTGGGGCGGCGGCCCTTGCGCGCGTCCCCGTAGAGAGTGAACTGCGAAATTACCAGGAGCGGGGCGTTCACCTCCGAACAGGACTTCTCGCCCTCCAGTATCCGTATCGACCAGAGCTTGCGGGCGAGCCGCTCCGCCTGCTCCGGGGTGTCCTCGTGGGTGACTCCCACCAGCACACACAGGCCCTCGCCGGTGATCCGGCCGACGGTCTCCGGCCCCGACTCCGTCTCGACGACGACGCTCGCGCCGTCCACTCTCTGCACCACTGCTCGCATACGAACCAACCTATCCGGGGCCGAACGGGTGCAGAGTGCCCCCATGGGCGGTGGCGGGAATGGCACGATGCACGGGAGCGAGGGGAAGTACGCGTGATGAGCACATCTGGCGCCGGACAGCTGCCCGGGCAGCCGTCCGGCCAGTTGCCCGGACAACCGTCCGGACAGCCGTCCGGCCGACCGCCCGGCCGACCGCCCGGTCCCGTACCGAGGACCCGTACGACGGCCGGCACGGGGGGCCACGACCCGGGCGGAGTCTCCGGCGGCGGCCCGGTGATCGGCCCGGTGATCGGCCCGGTGGCCGGCCCGGTGGCCGGTCCGGTGATCGGTTCGGTGGTCGGGCCGGTCGGCGGCCCCGCGATCGGTCCGGTCGGAGGCGAGGGCGCGCTGCCCGCGCCCAAGCCGTACGACTTCCGGGTGCTGCGCCTGCCCGAGCTGCGCGCGCTGTGCCGGGAGTCGCAGCGCGACGAGGCCGATCTGAGCTATCTGCGCCGGCTGTTCCAGGGCCGGATCGACATCCTGCGGGCCGAGTTGGCGCGCCGTACCGCCCCCGAGACGCCGGTGGTCGACCGGCTGTCCGAGATTCTGGCGGACACTCCGT
Organism: Streptomyces sp. NPDC093109; assembly: GCF_040701725.1. Lineage (NCBI taxonomy): Bacteria > Bacillati > Actinomycetota > Actinomycetes > Kitasatosporales > Streptomycetaceae > Streptomyces > Streptomyces sp. NPDC093109. Next base: position 14,427 of record NZ_JBFBEZ010000014.1, on the reverse strand, counting down.
CGCGGCACCGCTCGTCCGCCCGCCACGTGACGCTCTCCACGCCGCGCGGCGAGGAGTTCCGTACGCTGGCCGCCGAGACGCTCGCGGAGGTGGAGCTGTCGGACCTGGAGGCGCGTACGGACGACGAGTTGCGGGCAGCCATGGGCCGACTGGTCGGAAACGAGAGGCAGTTGTCGCGCCGGCGCCATCAATTGCAGCGTACGGCCGACGATTGCAGCGCGGAGATCGCGCGCAGGTACCGTGAAGGCGAAGCGCGGGTGGACGACCTGCTCAGGTAGGGCCGCGCCCGCACCGAAGCTCCGGAGCCGCCCCCAGCCGCGCCCGCACGCCAGCACCCGCCCGCCCGCGCCAGCACCCGCCCGCCCGCGCCAGCACCCGCCCGCCCGCACCCGCACGCCCGGACCCCGTCCCCAGCACCCCGCATCGGAAGGCCGACGATGACCTCCAGCACATACGCGATACCGCCCGCCGCCGCCGTCGAGCCGCCGGTGCTCGCGGAGGTCGTACGGTCCGGCTTCGTGGAGGGCCGGCACCGTGGGTCGCTGGTGCTGCTCTCGGCGGACGGCCGGGTGGAGCTGGAGCTGGGCGACCCCGAGGCGCCGGTCTTCCCGCGCTCCAGCAACAAGCCGATGCAGGCGGCGGCCGTACTGCGGGCGGGGCTCGAACTGGCGGACGAGCGGCTGGCGTTGGCGGCGGCGAGCCACTCGGGCGAGCCGTTCCACCTCGACCTCGTCCGGACGATGCTCGCCGAGCATGGGCTGACCGCCGACGATCTCCAGGCCCCGCCGGACCTGCCGCTGGACCCGGTCGAGGCGGAGGCGTATCTCGCGGCGGGCGGGGTACGGGAGCGGATCACCATGAACTGCTCCGGCAAGCACACGGCGATGCTGGCGGCCTGCGACCGCAACGGCTGGCCCCGGGAGAGCTATCTGGACCCGGACCATCCGTTGCAGAAGCTCGTCCTGAGTGTCGTCGAGGCGACGGCGGGGGAGCGGGTCCCGGTGGTCGGTACGGACGGCTGCGGTGCCCCGCTGATGGCGCTGAGCCTCACCGGTCTCGCCCGCTCCTTCCGTCACTTCGTACGCGCCGCGCCCGGGACGCCCGAGCGGCGGGTGGCGGACGCGATGCGCGCGCACCCCGAGTACGTCGCGGGGACGCGGCGTTCGGACACCTGGCTGATGCGGGAGGTGCCAGGCACGCTCTCGAAGATGGGCGCGGAGGCCGTACAGGCGGTGGCGCTGGCGGACGGCCGCGCGCTGGCCTTCAAGATCGAGGACGGCGGGGCGCGGGCGCTGGGGCCGGTGCTGGCGCGGGCGCTCCAGCTGCTGGGCGTGGAGGCCGAGGTGCTGTCCCGGATCGGCCGGGCGCCGCTGCTGGGGGGCGGCGAGGTGGTGGGGGCGGTGCGGGCGGCGTTCTGAGCGGACGCGGCGGCCGTACGGGGCCCGGCATCCCGGGGCCCGCGCATGCTCGGATGCGGCGCATATTCGGATGCGGCGTTCCGTATCCGCCGCATACCGTGCTGACCATGAGCCTTGAGGTCCGCACCGTCGCCGCGTCCGAGTACCCCGACTGGCAGCGGGCCGTCGACACCGGCTTCCTGCGCTCGTCGCCCCTCGCGGACGAGGTGCTGGCCGGCCGGCTCGCCAACATCGACCTGGACCGTACGCGGGGTGTCTTCGACGGCGGGCGCTGCGTGGCGACGTTCCGTTCCTTCGCGCAGGAGCTGACGGTGGTCGGCGGCGCCCGGCTGGCCGCCGACGCCGTGTCGAACGTGTCGGTGTCGCCGACGCACCGCAGACGCGGTCTGCTCGGCCGGATGATGGACGCCGATCTGGCGGCGGCGAAGGAGCGCGGTGACGCCGTCGCCACGCTGATCGCCGCCGAGTACCCGATATACGGCAGGTACGGCTTCGGCCCCGCAGCCTGGATCACCGAGTGGGAGATCGACGTGCCGCGCACGGGCCTGGACCCGCGCTGGCGCGGCCCGGAGGACGGCGGCCGGATCGATCTCGTCGACGCCACCGACGTGGCGGAGTTCGGGCCCGCGCTGTACGAGCGCTTCCGCGCCAGGCAGCCCGGCGCGGTGACCCGGGACGACCGCTTCTGGCGGATATCGACCGGACGGGTTCCGGAGCGCGCCCCCTTCGAATCGCCGTTCTGGGCCGTGTACCGCTCCCCGTCCGGCGAGACGGAGGGGCTGGTGGCGTACACCGCGGACGCCAACTGGGGCGACGGCAAGCAGCCGTTGAACATGGTGTCGGTGCGCCAGATGATCGCTCTGCACCCGGCGGCGGAGCGCGCGCTGTGGCGGTTCGTGTGCTCGATCGACTGGGTGACGACCGTACGGACGGGCTACCGCGCCCCTGACGACCTGCTGCCCCAGTTCTTCCCCGACCCGCGCGCGGCCAGGATCGTGACGCAGGCGGACTTCCTGTGGGTGCGGCTGCTCGACGTCGTCCGGGCGCTGGAGGCACGTACGTACCCGGTGACGGCCGGGCTGGTGCTCGACGTACAGGACAAGGCGGGGCCGGCCGCCGGCCGCTTCCGGCTGGACGCCTCGCCGACGGGCGCGAGCTGCGCACCGACCACGGAGTCCGCCGATCTCACGCTGGACGTACGGGAGTTGGGCGCGCTCTACCTGGGCGACGAGTCCGCGCTGCGGCTGGCGGCGCTGGGCACGGTACGCGAGGAACGCCCGCGCGCGGCGGCGGTCGCGGAGTCGCTGTTCCGCACCCCGAGGCGCCCTTGGTGCCCGGACGTGTTCTGAACGCGTTCTGACGGGTTCTGACGGGTTTTGAACGTGTTCTGGCGTTGCTCCGACGGGGGCGGGGCGGTGGGGGACGGCCGCTGCGTAGGCTTCGGCAGCATGAGTGACGACGACAGCCGGCCCGGTGGTGGCGGTGGATCCGCGGGCAGCGACTCCGCGGGCAGCGACTCCGCGCGCAGTGACTCCGACTCCGGTCTGCGGGAGCGCAAGAAGCGGCAGCGGTATCAGGACATCTCCGACGCGGCGATCGCGCTCTTCCTCGACAAGGGGTTCGACGCCGTCTCCGTCGCGGAGGTCGCGGCGGCGGCCGAGATCTCCAAGCCGACGCTCTTCCGCTACTTCCCAACCAAGGAGGATCTCGCCCTCCACCGGTTCGCCGACCACGAGGACGAGGCGGCCAGGGTCGTACGGGGGCGCCCCGACGGGGTGCGCCCGCTCGACGCGCTCTGCCGCCACTTCGTCGACGGGCTCGACCGGCGCGACCCGGTGACCGGGCTCACCGACGACGACACCCTGTACGCGTACCTCCGGCTGCTGTACGGGACTCCGAGCCTGGTCGCGAGGCTGCACGAGTACACGCGGCGCTCGGAGGAGGCGCTGGCGGCGGCGCTCGGCGGGGGGATCGAGGGCGTGCTCGGGGCCGGGCAGGTGCTCGTCGTGCAGCGCATCCTGGCGGAGGAGAACTGGCGGCGGATCCAGGAGGGGGCGAGCGCCGCCGAGGTGTATCCGGTGGCGGTCGCGCAGGCGGAGCTGGCGTTCGGGCGGCTGCGGACGGGGCTCAGCGCCTGGTGAGAGATTTCGTTATTTCGTTACTGAGTAATGTTTGATACTGGGTCGCATTACTCTGCTTCGAGTGATGCCACCCGAACCTGCCGCAGGCCCCGATCCCGACCGCGCCGACGCCCTCGCCCGTGAACTCGCGCGTGAACTCGACCGTGAGCGCGCCTACCACCGGACCTGCCGCGCCGCCCTGGCCGGCATGGCGTCCGACGCACAGGACCAGGTCGGCACCGGCGAGAACGCCTTCGCCTCCGGCGCGGACGCCGAAGTGCTCGGCCGCCATCTGCGCAGCCGGGCCAAGGAGTTGCGGCTCGACCCCGACAGCCCGCTGTTCTTCGGCAGGCTCGACTTCGTCCCCGACGGCGACGGCGGCGACGGCAACGGCGACGGTGATGGCGACGGCGACGGCGACTGCGGCGCTGGTGATCACGCCGGGCAGAGCTACCACATCGGCCGCCGCCGGATCAGCGAACACCCCGCCTCCCCGCCCCTCGTCATCGACTGGCGCGCACCCGTCTCGCGCGCGTTCTACCGGGCGAGCGCCCACGATCCGCAGGGCGTCGCGGTCCGCCGCCGGTTCGGCTGGGCGCCGGGGAGCGCGGGGGAGCCGGAGGATCTGACCGGACTGGAGGACGAGCACCTCACGGCGGGAACGGGCGCCGTGAACGGCGCGACTCCGGCGGCCGGCGCGAGCCTCCTCACGCACGAGATCGAGCGCCCCCGCGTCGGCCCGATGCGCGACATCGCCGCCACCATCCAGCCGGAGCAGGACGCGCTCGTACGGTCCGGGCTCGACCGTTCCCTCTGCGTCCAGGGCGCCCCCGGCACCGGCAAAACAGCCGTCGGGCTGCACCGCGCCGCGTACCTCCTCTACACCTACCCGCAGCGCGTCCACCGCGCCGGCCTGCTGATCCTCGGGCCCAACCGCGCCTTCCTCGCCCATATCGCCGAGGTCCTGCCCGCTCTCGGCGAGACCGGCATCCGGCAGTCGACGGTCGCCGACGAGATCGCCCGCCATCCCGTGGGTACGGAGGACTCCGAGGCCGCCGCCACCGTCAAGCACGACGTCCGCATGGCCGAGGTCTGCCGCCGGGCGCTGTACGGACAGGTCGCGGCGCCCACCGGGCCGCCGATCGAGCCGCTGACCGTGCCTGACGGGTCGTACCGCTGGCGGGTGGGCGCCGACGAGCTGGCCGCGATCGTCGACACCGTACGGGCCGAGGCGCCCCCGTACGCCGTCGGCCGCGAGCGCGTGCGCAGCCGGGCCGTACGGGCGGTGCGGCTCCAGGCGGAACGGCGCGGCGGGCCGAAGCCGGCGGCGTGGGCGCGGCGGATCGAACGGTCCCGGGCGGTCGGCGCGTACGTCGACGCGGTCTGGCCGGTGGCACGCCCGGAAGAGGTGCTGGCGGGAGTGCTGGCGGATCCTGGGGCGGTGGCGGGCGGTGTGCTGACGGAGGAGGAGTGCCGGTCGATCCGGCGCGACGTTCCCGGGAACGGGGCGCGCACCGGCCCACGTGGGCGACCACTTCGCTGGTCAGCGGCTGATCTCGTACTCCTCGACGAACTCGCCGGGCTCATCGAACGCCCCGGCGGCTACGGCCATATCGTCATCGACGAGGCGCAGGATCTCTCCCCGATGGAGTGCCGGGCGATCGCGCGCCGCGCGGACTTCGGCTCGCTGACGGTGCTGGGCGATCTAGCCCAGGGCACCACCCCGTGGGCCGCCCGCTCCTGGCCCGAACTCCTCGGCCATCTGGGGAAGCCGGACGCGGCCGTGATCCCGCTGACCATCGTCTACCGGGTCCCGGGCGCGGTGGTACGGCTCGCCAACCGGCTGCTCGGCTCGCTCGACGTGGACGTACCGCCGGCCCGTTCGCTGCGCGGGGAGGGCGAGTTGACGGTACGGCGCGCCGACGGTGGCATGGCGGGGGAGGCGACGGCCGCCGTGACCGCCTCCATGACCGCCTCCATGACCGCCTCCGTGACTGTCGCCGTGACCAACGCCGTGACCGTCGCCGTACGGGAGGCGCTGGCGCGCGAGGGCTCGATCGGCGTCATCGCCGACACGGCGGCGGTGCCCGGCCTCCGTACGGCCCTGGCCGCCGCCGGGGCGACACCGCCGGGCGGGCGGGTGACCGTACTGCCCGCGACGGCGGCGAAGGGCCTGGAGTACGACCACGTCGTCCTCGTCGAACCGGCGGCCATCGTGGCGGCCGAGGCGCACGGGCGGGGGCGGCGGAGGCTGTATGTGGCGCTCACGCGCGCGGTGTCGCGGCTGGACATCGTCCACAGCCTGCCGCTGCCGGCGGAGCTGACGGGCTGAGGGCCGCCCTCGCCACCCGGCCCGATGTCAGACCCCCGTGCCATAGTCCGAAGCATGAATGACGAAGACTTCTGGGCCCTGATTGAGGACGCGCGGCGGCGGAGCGACGACCCCGACCGCCGACTCGACCTGCTGCGTGACCAGCTCGTGTCGCGTACGCCGGCGGAGATCATAGGTTTCTGGACGTGCCTGGACCGGGCGCGGGCCAAGGTCGACACATGGGAGATGTGGTCGGCCGCCGAGCTGATATGCGACGGCTGGTGCTCCGACGACAGCTTCTGGTACTTCCAGTTCTGGGTGGTCGGCCTCGGCCGCGCCGTGCTGACGAAGGTCGCGGCCGAGCCGGACGCGCTCGCGGAGATCCCGGAGGTGCGCCGGCTGGCGGACATCCCCCTGAGCGAGTGGGACGACGGCGATGTGCCCGAGTGGGAGTGCCTGGACTACGTCGCGGCCGAGGCGTTCGACGCCGTGACGGGCGAGACGGACGGTCTGGAAGCGGCGTTGGTGGCGGCGGGCATCGATATGTCGTGCAGCCCGGAGCCGACCGGCGAGGCGTGGGAGGTGCGGGACAAGGCGGAGGCTGAGCGACGGCTGCCGCGGCTGAGCGCGATGTTCCCGCTGGAGGGAGAGGCGGCATGAGGGACGTGGCGCGAGGGGACGCGGTGCGAGGAGGCGTGGCGCGAGGAGACGTGGCGCGAGGGGACGCGGTGCGAGAGGGCGCGATTCCCGCGGTGGGCGGGCAGCGGCTCCTCAGCCCTTGACGGCCTCCGCGATCCGCTGGGCGGCCTCGGCGGGCGTGAGGTGCGTGGTGTCGATGACCTCGGCCTCGGCGTGCAGCCAGGTGCGGGCGGCCTCGGCGTAGGGCTCCAGGTATCGGAGGCGGAACGGGGAGTCGGGGCCGAGAACAGTGTCGCCCGCGATACGCCCGCGGAGGGTGTCCTGGTCGGCGTGGAGGACGAAGTGCCGTACGGGAATGGCGTGTTGGGCGAGGCCCGCGACGATCTCGCGCCAGTACTGCTCGACCAGGACGGTCATGGGCATGATCAGGATGCCGCCGGTGTAGTCGAGTACGTGGCGGGCGGTCTCGACCACGAGCGGGCGCCATGGCGGCCAGTGCTGGAAGTTGCCCGTCCAGGGCAGCCCCGGCTTGATGTCCATGAGCGTCTCGCCGACCTTCTCGGCGTCGAACACCCGGGAGTCCGGGATCAGCTGCTGGACGAGTGCGCTGGTCGTCGTCTTGCCGGCGCCGTGGGTGCCGTTGAGCCATACGATCATGGGTTCCACGCTACCGCTGCGCGGGCGTCGCTCTCGGCGGGCCGATGTCAGTGCCTGGTCGTAGCGTGTGCGCGTGACCCAACTCATGCAGTCCTATTCGTACTTGCGGTCATCGGCCGTGCGCGATTCCGCGGCCGGACGCAGTCTCGCGCTGGAGACCTCCGGCGGCGCCACACCGGCCGGAGAGGCGGCCAACCCCCGTTTCTTCAGCGGGTTCCTGACCGAGCCGGCCGCCGCGGCGACGGCGCTGCTCGCGGTCGCCGACGTGGCCGCCGCCCGCTACTACCGGCCGAGCATCACGGCCTCGCTCGACCCGGTGGTGACAGCCGACGGTGACCGGCTGCGTATGGAGTCCTTCTCCGGCTGCTGCGGGGTCTACGCCCGGCTCGACGTGCTGGCGCCCGGCCTCGACGGCGGTGAGGTCGGGCACGGCACCACGAACGTGGATGTCAACCCGCCGCTGCGGCGGGCGCTGGCCGGGCTCGGCGGGCTCGACCCGCTCCATCTGGCCATTGGGCCCGAGGAGTTGGCGGTCCGCACCTTCGACGGTGAGTTCGTGGAGAAGAAGGTCCCGCTGCCGGAGCGCTGGTTGCGCGGTTTCGCCGAGGCCCAGGTGCTCGCGGCGGACTTCGCCCTTCGGGCCGAGGTGCCAGCGGCGGAGGCAGCCGCGCTGCTGCGGGCGCTGCCGAGGGCCACCCGCCAGTCCCAGGCCCGCTCGACCCGCTGGGTGGTGCCCACGGGCCGCACCCTGCGTCCCACGACCAGACCGGTGCCGGGCGCCGTGTGCCTGCCGGGGCCGGAGCGGCTGCTGACCCTCCAGACGGTCCTGCGGCACGCGACGACCGTACGGGTGTACGCGCCGACCGAGGCCGCCGCGGACGGATCCGCCGCTGTGGCCTGGGAGGTCGAACTCCCCTGCATGCGGCTGACGTTGATGCTCTCGCAGAGCGCCTCGCGCGGGTTCTCCGGCGAGGGCGGAGTGCTCCACGACCTCGCCACAGGACAGGCGGCGGCGGGCGCGGAACAGATCGCGGAGCTGCTGGCCTGGGAGCCGAGGATCGATGTCGCCGAGCTGTCGGCGCAGACCGGGCTGGAGGCCGGCCGGGTGCGCGCCGCGCTGACCATGCTGGGCACGTCCGGCCAGATCGGCTACGACCTCGCCGAGGAGTCGTACTTCCACCGTCACCTGCCGTACCGCGCGGGCGCCGCGGAGACACGCAACCCCCGGCTGCGCGGCGCGCGGGCGCTCGTCGCGGACGGTGCGGTGCGGCTCGAAGGACCGCTGGCCCGGGTCGGGAAGGGCGAGGACGCGCATGTGGTCCGTACCGACGACGCGTCGGGGCAGTTGAGCTGTACCTGCTTCTGGTGGGCGAAGTACCGGGGCGGACGCGGCCCCTGCAAGCACGTGCTCGCGGTGAGCATGGCCCGCGACACGACGTCCGACACGCACGCGACAGCGCACAGGGCACCAGAGACAACATCGGAGACAGCACGATGAAGACGAACCTGATCCACCTCGCGGAAGCCTGCGATGTCGAGGGAGTCATCAAGGAACTCGGCGCCCTCACACCGGACGAACGCGCGGCACAGGCCGACGCCCTCACGGCCCGGCGCGCGACGCTCGAGGACGAGTGGATCTGGCGGCCCGAGGACGAGCGGGCCGCCCAGCTCGCCGCCGAACTCGGCTGCCGTACCACCCCGAGGCCGTTGCCGACTGGCTCGTGACCGAGAACGACAAAGGGCCGATCGGCCTGCCCTTCCGCGGTGTCTGGATCGTCGACGTACTGGACCTCCACCCCGTCGCCTGGCGGGCCGAACTGGCCGCGCGGCTCGACGAGCTGATGACGTTCCTCGGGGTCCGGTTCGGTGAGAATTACTACATCATCGCCCACCTCGTCCATCAAACGGGCTGCCCCGTCCCGATCTCCGACGGGTACGTCGGGGGCTGGCTGGACAGCCGCGTGGGGAGTTCGTACTCGAAGCACCCCGCGCACCTGAGCGGCGGGCCGGGGCCCGGCGCGACCGCCCTGGAACGGCTGCGCGCGGACGACCTGACACCGACGTTCCTCCCGCTGGTCGTGGAGCGGGGAATCCACCTCAGCATTCTGTTTCTCGACCGCTGGATGAAGCGGGGCGGCCTGCGGCACGTGTGGGAGGACACCGAACTGGGCGTGTTCGTCAGCTTCTCCGCCGAGGGCCTGATCGACCGCGCCGCGCTGATCCGGCACGTCTTCGCGAGCCTGAGGGGCGAGGAGGAGGGGCCGGACATCGCGGTCATGATGACGGTGCTCGCCCTCACCCCGGAGGAACACGCCTCGGTGGCCCGCGAACGCACCGCACTCGCCGAACCCCTGCGCGCGGTGCTGCTCCAGGACGAAGGGCGCAGGGAGACCGCACCGGTGCTCGACTACCTGCGGGCGCTCGCCCCCACCCCGGCCGAGAACGCGCCGTACGCCAGGGACCATGTGGCGCTGCTCGACCTGTCGTCGCCGGTGGCCGCCTACGGCCAGGAGATCCTGAACGGCGTGGACGAGGCCGGGCTGCTGGAGCCCGACGTGCGTACCGAGATGTGCGAACGCCTCCTGCTCCGCCCGGAGAAGAAGCTGGTCCGCGCCCAGCTGACCCGGCTCGACCGGGCGGCCCGCAAGGACCCCGCGCGCGCCGCCCTGACCGTGCTCGACGCGGCCCTGGCCTTCGACCACCGGGACGTCGGCATACAGGAGCGCGCCCTCGACGTGGTCGCCCGGCACCTGGGGGCCGCGGGCGACGCCGTACTGCCGGAGCTGCGCACGGCCGCCGTACGGATCAACCCCGGCCTCACGGCCCGCGCCGCCGAACTCCTCGGCACCGCACCGGATCCGCTCACCGAGCCGTACGCCGACACGCTGCCCCCCGTACCCGAACCGCGCCCGGTGCCGGACCCGATCGGGACGGCCGTCGAGGTCGCCGAGGAGTTCGCGGCGGTCATCGCGAACGACAGGGACGTCGTGGCGTTCGAGCGCGTCCTGGACGGGCTGGTCCGCCACGCCCACCTCGACCGGGCCGCGCTGGCCCGGTCGCTGAAGCCGGCTATGCGCAGAAAACCCCGCTCGGTGTTCGACTGCGCCCACTCCGACGTGTACGACGTGGCCGCGGCGCTGCGGGGCGACGAGCCGAGGGAGTTCAGCCCCACGGGCCGCCTCGGGTACGGAAAGTACTCCCCGGCCGGGGAACTGCTGAGGGCGCGCCTGGCCGAGGCGGTCACCATCATCGAGGCCGGCGCGCAGCCGTTTCTGCTGGCCGTACCGACGGATGCCACCGGCGCGCTGGACGCCGCCGTACTCGTACGGCGGATCTCGGAACTCGACGCGCTCGGCGTCACGCCCGCGCCCGTGGACCTGGCCCAGGCGCTGCTGCGTACCACCCCGACCGCGGACGAGGAGATACGGGACGCGGCAGGGCGGCTCGGGTCGGACGCCGGGCAGCGGCTGGCCCAGTGGCTGCGCGAGGGCGGTCTGCCGCAGTGGGACGCCACACCGTCGGACTGGGAAGAACGCCACATACGCCCCGAGACGTCCCCCTGCCCCCCGCTCCTCCCGGCCGCCGAGGCCCTGATCGGGCCGTACCCGCGCAGCGGTGGGTACGCCGGCCCGATGCTCCCCTTCTGGCTCGCCCAGTTGCCCCGCCACAGCGATATCGTGCTGGCCCGCGACTACTTCAGGTTCCACTACGACAGGGCGCGGGGCTGGGCCCGCGCCCTGCCGTACGCCGCGGAGTCCGGCGGCCCGGCGGGCCGCGCGCTGCACATGGCACTGGCGGAGACCCTCGCGTACGACCGGCAGGACGAACGAGACGCGGCGGTGGACGCGCTGCTCGTGCTCGCCGCGCGGGGCCGGCTCAACACCGAACTGCTCGGACAGCGGCTGGCCGAGATGCTGCGCGCGACCGGGGCGAACCGGGTGATCGCCTCCCTCCGCACGGCGGCCGAGACCGGCGCGTACGCCACCATCTGGTCCCTGCTCGAAATCGCCCTCCCCCGCCTGCTCCGCGATCCCACAGCCCGGAGCAGCACCGGAGCCCTCCTCGCCCTCGGCGTCGACTGTGCCTCACGCTGCGCGGCGAAGGGCGAGATCCCCCAGGTCACGACGGCCGCCGCGCGCACCGGATCGAGCCAGGCGGTGAAGAACGCGAGACTGCTCCGCGACCTGCTGGGCTGACGGGCTGTCCGTTCCCAAAGATCTGGATCGAGGAGGTGTCTCTGAGCTGGGCCTTGTCAGTTCTGCTGGGACGGGTTCGAAGCCGGGCGGCCCAGTGGATCTGCACGGTGTTGCGCCTGCTTGAGCGCGAGCTGGGACGGTCCCATTTGTTCTGTCGGACGGCACGGCCGTGGCCTGGTGTTTTTTTCAGTTCTGGTGGGACTCATCCCGTAGGGCGTCGTAGTCGTCCGGTGTCGTCACCAGCATCAGTGATCGTCCCAGGGAGTCGGTCCAGCGAAAGAGGGCGTCGTTGGAGAAGGCGTGGGCACGGAGCTTTTCGCGGAGAGTGGGGACGTTCAGCCGGTGCTCGGCCTCTGTGTAGACGGCGTCGATGGTGCGCCGGTGCTGGCTGAGGTTCGTCCATCGGCGAGGTGCCCGTAGGGCCCGCCAAGCGGGATCGGCCACCATGCCCAGCAGCGTGACGAACTCTGGGTAGGTGGCGATGTACTCCCGCTCGTCGACGCGTCGCCTGATGATGTTCCCGTAGATGGCTTCCTTGGGAGGGAGCTGGGCGAGGCGGTCGTTCCAGCGTGAGAGCAGATGAGGTTGGTTCTTGTTCAGGAGCCAGGAGCGGACCAGGTGCTGCGCTTCCTTCGTCCCTGCTTCCAAGGTGTCGGGGAAACGGCGAGCGATCCGTCGGTGTCGGTGCTCAGCGGTAACGAGCTCTGGGAGATGGCCGACACGGTAGTGGCGGTTACCGTCTACCCAGATGCCGTGTCGGCGGCAGAGCTGGAGATCGGCGGGGCGATGGGCGAGAACGGGCCTGGTGATCCCGCGGCGATGCATGCAGTGTGAGCAGGCGACGTAGAGACGCCGACGGTAGCGGACTACGTCACCTGCGGTGCGCGCCTCAACCCGGGCGATCGCCGGTAGCAACATCCGAAGGGTCTCGGGCGTAAGTCCCGTCAGGATGGCCAGCCGTGGCAGAACCATCGGAGTCCAGCGCCACAGTGTGTCCGTCCGCTTGCCGACCTGCGCGTTTTTGAACGGTGTCAGAGTTTTCGCCAGTTGGCCCGCCGTCACTTGGTTGGCGGCGGCAAGGCGGTGCAGATACCAGCCGAAGACCTCCCCGTGGACCGGCGGCAGAGGAAGCGGAAGGCGTCGAACCGGGGTTTCCCAGGGCTCCACCGCTCAGGCTGCCTTCGGCCTGCGGGCGCGCTTGGCGCGGCGGCGATCGGGCTGGGGCTGCTGGACGGCGTGGTCGAGCTCGATCTCATCGAGCATGCGCTTGGTGATCTTTTCTGTGCCGGTGTCGATGGCGTCGACCGCGGCTTCTCGGATGAGTTGGGAAAGGCTGCCGATCAGTCCGCCGGTGCGTTCGTGGAGGTAATCGGTCGTGGCGACCAAGGTGCCGGGGCGATGAGCGTGTAGTTGCAGGGAGTCTTCCATGGTCGCCACCAGGGCCTGCCAGTGCTCCTTGTCCGCGCGGTTCTTGTGGGCGAAGGGCCGGGAGGGGATGACCGTGTAGCGGCCGGCGATCTGTTGCCCGCGTGTGCCCTGGAACAGGCTGCTGGTCTCGACGTCGAGACCAGCAAGCACGAAGGTGGCCGCGATCCGTTCCGAGAGGTACTTCAGCTGGTCGGATGCCTCGGCTCCGTGTCGGGTCGTCAGGTCGAGGTTGTGGATCTCGTCGACCAGGACGAGCGTGGTGCCGAGCATGCCGAGCAGGTCACAGACGGCGTTGGTGATCTGGACCTGGCTCATGCGGTGCTCCAGCGGGACACCGAGGAATCGGGCGAACTCGCCTGCGAGCATTTTCGGGGTGGCGGCCGGGGGAACGGTGACGAAGACGACGGGCAGTCCGCCAACAGCAGCGGGATTGCGGCGCCGGGTGATCTGTTCAACATTCTTGCCCAGCTGGGTGATTGCTGTGGTCTTGCCGGTGCCAGCCGATCCGGACACGATCAGGCCGCGGCGGGCGGAGACCTGGTGCCGGTTGAGCACGATGCGTTTGCGGCCGGTGGTGACGACGCCGCGGATCGTGGGGGTGTTCACGATGACCGATCGTGTGTGGTAGTCGATCCGCGTTTCCTTGTAGGACCCCAGTTCGCCCTCGTCCAGGACTGTTCCGGGTGGGAGGGACGGTGGAGGCTCGGGATTTTCGTCAACGAACGCCCGCCAGCCTTCCTTCGTGGTCAGCGGCGCCTGTGGGTTGGCGATGTCCTGTGGCGGCGCCTGACTCACAGGCGGCTCCCGTCAGTGAAGGCGTCGAAGACTCCGAAGGGAATGACGTTCGACGGCTGTTCCAGGAGGGTGGTCTCGCCCTCGACGTCTTCCAAATCCGGTGTCTGCGGCAGCGCGGGGGCAAGCCGAGCGGGCTCTAGCGCAGCCCGGGTGCGGGCGGCGGTCCGGCGGTCCGGGCCGCTTTCCGCCCGGGTCAGCAACTGGTCGACTGCGGCGGCCACGGCGGCCTGGTCGGTGTCGTCCCGGCCCCGCGTCGCGAGCAGGTCCCGGGCTCGGCGCCAGGTGAAATCCGCAAACGGCGCGGAGACCAGGTGCCGGTGTGTCCACGGAACAGTGATCCACTCTCCGGTGCGTGCGTCGCGTACCCAGACCTGGGACAGGTCGTAGGGGTCGTAGTGGACTTCCCAAAGCCCACCTTTGGCGGTCACTCCCGAGGAGCGGCGCCGTAGCGGGTTCAGTCCGGGGCAGTTGTAGGTGCGGTGGTCGATGCGGATGCCGTAGTCATTGACCGAACGCCAGAGTGCTGGCAGCAGTTCCAAGTAGTCGAGGCCGCTCAGCGGCATCGGCAGGTAGCCGGTGCGGGAGACCAGCAGGGCGTACGCGTCGTTGGGAGACATTGGACGCCCCTGAAGGAATGGACTGCGCAGCCCTTCGTGAGGCCGCTGCTGCCAGCAGGCCACGATCCACTCCTGGAGCAAGTCGTCCAGCTCCGCGAGTGCCCAGGCCGCCTCGACCCGGGCCCCGCGACGAGTGACGTTCGAGCCCGTGTAAGGGCCTGCTGATCAATAACTCGTCGTCTTGATCTCTGGGTTGGGAATTCCGAGGTGTGCGGTGAGGTCGGTGAGATCGTCGAGGGTGGCCAG